>PWYW01000095.1 GCA_003567685.1 Gammaproteobacteria bacterium | reverse complement strand
GCGACAGCTCGTCGGTATCAATCGACCAGTTCAGCGCGTTCGAACCCGCCTCTGCCACGTTGGCAATCGTCAGCGTTTGACTGGACGCATCGCCAATATCCACTGCGAAACTGAACGCGGCCGGGGTGACTTGAGCTTCGGGCACGTTCGGGTCGAAACCTTCACCCAGCAAGGTGACGGTAGCCGATTCGCCTTCAGCGGTAGTTATGGAAATCTCGCCGCTATAAGCGATTTCGGCGAGCGGGCTGAAAGTCACTTCAACGGTGCACTCTTCGCCAGTCGCCAGCACCAGGCCAACGCTGCAATCACCACCAGTCACCTCGAATTCGGCATCACCAGTCAAATCCAGCGTGGCCAGTTCGATACCCAGAGCGCCCGCTGCAGCATCATTGCTGACGGTGAAGTCCAGGGTTGAACCGGTTCCGATATCCACCGGGCCGAACTCGAGTTCATTGGTGTCGATTCCAAGTTGACCAGGATCATCGCCGGTCACGGTCATTGCAACCGGCACCGTCAACAGCGACTGCGTCGGATCGTTGCTTTCAAAACACAGATTGGCCTGATAAGCACCGGGTGCGAGACCGTCAGAGTCAAAGCTGACCTGGACAGAATCAGCCGGGTCACCAGCGTCGATCTCGCCTGACAATGGCGAAACGTCCAGCCAAGCCGGAATTTCACAGCTGGCTGCATCACGAACCGCAAAGGCGCCAATCACTGTGGTTTGTGTGTCGCCCTGCCACCGGAACTCGATGGTTCCGGTCGAACTGCTCCGGGCAACGAACGCCAGGTCGCTCCAGAGCTGGGTGTCATCACCGACCACATCGTTGATGATGAACCGCCCGTCGTTATCATCCGCTGAAATAATCTGATCGAAGGAAACCGCGGCAGGGTCATCGCCATCGCTGACGGTCACGATGTTGTCGATCTGGCTGGTCGAGCGATAGGCCACGAACCAGAACTCGTAGTCACTATCGGGCTGCAAACCGCTCAGCTCGATGAAGAAATCGCCACCGGAGCGGAAACCGTATCCCGTCATCCCCGAGAGATCATAGTCGTGCTGAGGCACGGCACCCGCACCCAGCGTATCGGTACCCAGGAAGACAAAGCCGTCCGTGGTCACCCCGCCCCATTCAATGCCGATATCGGTCGCGACGCCCGTGTCATCGAGCACGTTGGACAGCGCTCCGCTGCCATCGCTGATACGTGTCCAATTCTGCGGATCCGGAATTGTGGAACCCGCCGTGGTGAAGTTGAAGCCAACCAGGGCATCGCTGCTTCGGAAGGCACTGGTATCGATCGACCAGTTCAACGTCGACGTGCCCTGGTTGGACACGTCCAGCGTCTGTAGATCGGTATCGCCCGCTTCGATCGTGGTCGAGAGCGATTCCGGATCCACACCGATACAGGCAGCGTCGGCGACCAGATTGAAGTCCACCGTCGTGGTCGCTGATCCCTGAATGACCACGCCGGTTTCGTCTTCACCAAAATGGCCCGCGGCGGTCACGAATACGTCAACCGGGCTCTCGGACTCATCAATGCTTAGCGAATAGAAACCGTTCTGGTCGGTCGTGGTGGTGAACGTGTCGGACAGGCCGACCACTTCGATGGCCGCACCTTCGAGAGCGCCAGCGTTTTCGCCGCAAACACCCAGGCTGCTGACCGTACCCTCAAGCGTCCCCTCCGAGATTGAGGGTGTCACTTCCAGGCTGACCGGTACTTCAACCAGTTCGGCGGTCGGGTCATTGGTTCCGACACACAGCAGGGCCTCGTACATTCCAACGGCCAGGCCATCGGGCTCCACCGTCACCGCAACCTCGCTGGTGTCGCCCGCGGTGGCCGAGCCAGCTGCTGGCGACGCATTCAACCAACTGATGGCCTCAGGGTTCTCACAACCGCCCGGCGGGGTCGATTGCGGCTGCGTCACGCTGAAGGTGTCAATGCCGATGAGGTCGCTGTTGCTGCCATCCGGGCCACCATCGGTCACGAAATACCGGAAAGCAACACGTCCGGTGAAACCATCGAAGGTGTCGTCCAGGGTGACGGTGTACTGCGTCCAGACTTCCGGGTAGACGTTGGGCAACAAATCGGGGTTGATTTCCAGCACCAGTTCGGTGAAGTCGCCGACATCGGTTGCGCCAGTGCCCACATCGTCACTGTCTCCAGCGGTGCTCAGACGCACCTCGAGGCGGTCGTTGAAGTCCTGGAATTGCTCGGTCGTTCGCGTCCAGAAGGTGATTTGCGTGCCCTCGTTGAACTCGAATTCCGGCGAGACCAGCCAGTTGCTGATCGTGCCGCTGCCATCAGCGTTGGTGAAATTCGCGACGATATAGCTGGTCGGCGAGCCTTCGTGCGCTTCAAAAATCTCGTCGTCACCCTGGCCCCAAGTCGTTGGTCCCAGCGGCTCACTGTTGTTCTGCAACACCCAACCGGCACCAGCCAACAGGGTGATGTCCTCGAAGCCTTCATCGAAATCATCGGTCAGGGCACGCAGTGCCGAAGTGCCGGCGACACGAGCTGGGGCCTGTCCTGCCGGTGCCGCGCCGATGGCGCGACTGGAGCCGGTCGGCAGCATCACGCCGCTGTCAAACTCGGCACGGTCGTAACCGTAGCTTTCCGGCTGAGCAGAATCGATTACCCAGTCCAGGCTGCCGCCGCCGGCATTGGCGATGAACAGCGTATCGCTGTCGATGCCATTGGCCGCTACGACGAAGTCAAACGAAGCCGGGCTGATGTCGGCCACCGGATCAGTCGGGACGGGACCATCCTCGATAACCAGATCAACCGGCATCGGCACCAGCTCTGCCGCCGGGTCATTGGTGCTCAAGCAGAGCCAGCCCTGGTACTCGCCCGCGGCCAGGCCCGTGGCATCCACTGCGACGGTGACCAGTTCATCTTCACCGGCCGGTACGCTGCCACTGGACGGCGTCACGGACAGCCAGGAAGCCGGCGTGACGTCGTCACCGCAAACAGCCGGGCTGAACTCGAAGTTGGTCGCTCCGAAGACACCCGGGCCGAACAAACCGTCGGTGGTGTTCACGCGGAACGCGAAGACATCGCCAGCGCTGACTTCCACGGTCGCTGTTTCATTAAAGAAGGGAACCTGGGCGTTATTGGCGGCCAACTGGGTGTAGTCGCCATTGATGGCATAACCACCCGTATCGAAGGTCCCGGTGTCGGTGGACTGGTATCCCCAGTCAAAAGTGATCGTCCCATCCATCGGGATCTCGATCTGAAGATCAGTGTTGCCGCCGACGCCATCGTCACCGCCAGTGACAAACACCTCGATCGGCGGGCCGTCATCGACGGTCACAAAGCCACCGGTGTTTGCAGGGCTGTTGACCAACTCCCAATTTGCCGGATCGAAAGCCCCGTCGAAATTGCGGGCACCCGCAAGGCTGGCGCCGATCGAGTCGGTCACGATATCGAAGTTGAGATTGCCGGTGCCCGTGTTGCTGATTACCAGGTCTTCGGTTGACCCATCACCGGTCTCCATCTGGAACTCAAAGCCGGTGGCGGAGAATCCAGCTTCGGGTTCGAGGCGCGTGGTGAAGCTGAACACGTCGCTCGACACACCCTCACCACACAGGTTGATGCCGGTAACGCGCCAGAAATATTCCGTGCCGGTATCCAGTTCATCGGGTACGGCAAAGCTGGAAGCCTCGACAACTTCGTCATAAACGAGGCTGCTGAATGAAGCATCCGTTGATAGCTCGACGCGATACTCGGCAACCTGCGGCAATGGGGTCCAGGCCAGGGTAGGCGTCAGACCCAGATCCGTTGAGTTGTTGCCAGGTGCAGTCAGGGTGGGGCCGGACGCCAGCGGCTGGTCGAGCAACAAGGCAAGCTCTCGCTCCACTTCGTCGGCTCCATCATTGCCCGTGATCGTGACAACGCTGGCTCCTGCTGAAGCACTGCTGTCAATGGACAATGCCAAATTCGAGGAACCCGGTACGACTACCGACGCCGGGTCAAAGCTGGCGCTTACGCCGGCAGGTTCACCAGAAGCACCAAGGGCCACGCTGCCGGAATAGTTCCCAATGGTCCCGAGGTTGACCTGCACGTTTTCAATGACGCTTCCGGACCCCGGCACACAGGCACCCAACGAATCAGGAGCCAGGCTGAGGCTGAAGGTCGGGTCGCCAATGATGCAGTTGTAGCAGGCAATGGCGAAATCCTGGCTTGGGTCAGCCGGATCGAACGGGTTCAGCGCATCGCCGGCAATCAGCGTGGCGAGAACCGTGAGATCGACGGCACCCTGGTGCTGGCTGGGTTGCAGCCAAACCGCTTCGGTGTTGTTCCGATCATCAGGCGAACCGCCCGGTGCAGACCATCCATCAGGGCCAACGTTGTTGCCCAGGTAGGTCTGGCCATCACCTGCGTTCACCTGGAGATCCAGGAGATTCACCCAGGCAGGTGCGGTACCGCCGTCACCGTGACCCGGCGCATCCGTCCAGGTCAGAACGATTTTCATCGGCTCTGTCGGGTCGGCCGCATTGAGGCCAATACCCCAATCCTGGCCGGTGTCCGTGAACACCACTTCCTGGTCCAGCAGATAGACGTCACCCGCCGGATTCATGACCGCATCAAGGTCAAGGCGTCCAAATCCCTGGAATCGGTCAGGACGATGTCCAAGCGCACCGCCGTCGGCGTTGGTGCCACCAACAAGATCCTGGGCAGCGGCAATAAACACCGCCTTCATGAGTGCCGGGCTCGGATTCTGTCCGGTCGCATCAATATAGCTCTCGGCCCAGACGGCGAGCGCACCGGCAACCATCGGCGAGGCCATGGATGTTCCGCAGTTCAAGGCGTAGCCATTCGTTGGGTTGGTGCTATCGGTTCGGCAGCCCGGCGCAACAATATCCGGAACCCGGCGACCGTCGCAGGCGGGGCCATGCGCCGAATTACCGGAAACACTGAACACATCGCCAATCGGTAGTTGGGCACCGCCGGGCGCTTGGAGGCCGGTGGAGCCGACGCCAAACAGGTTCTTCGCCTCATCGGGCGCGCCCAGGGAGCTTGGGGCACAGGCACCGGCCGAATCTCCATTGCCGTTCATGATGGACCAAACCGCCAGAATCGGTGTCTGGCCCGGTGCGTCCGGCAAGGCGTCGCGGGAGATCAAATCAATTTCCAGCGTCGGAATGTTGTAGCCCTGGGGAGAACCGCTCGGCCCCCAGGAATTATTGGTCAACAACGCGCCACTTTCAGCGGCGTCTTTCATGATGCTCAGCATGCCCCCCGGCACCATTCCACCTGGGCCAGCTCCAATGAAGGGGGTGTAGGCATGGTTTACGATGCTGGCACCCGGGGCGACACCCTGGCCGCGCAGGAATCCGAGTGAATCGGTGGTGCCGGACGCACCGGTGGCCGCAACCGCACCGGCCACGTGGGTGCCATGGGCACCACCCGCGCCGATGCATGTACCCTCTGAACCAAGGCAGGGGAGGATGTTGTCCACCAGGTCCGGATGACTTTCCTGAACGCCGTTGTCGACGATGCCGACAATTACGCCGCTTCCGTCAAAGCCGGTGGCATTCAACCAGGCCTCGTAACCCGGAACAATGGTTGATCCATCGATACCGCCGACGATGGACTGATTGGACATCTCTCCTCGTGTACCCGCGTCCTGGGTGATTTCCTGCACGGTGTAAACGCCCGAAATCCCGGCCAGATCCATGTAGCGATCTCCAGGGATGTCGAAATGCAATACCTGGTAATGCCGAGTCAGGCGCGTGCTGCCATGAATCACCGCACCGTTGGACTCGATTTCCTGGACAGCGTTACGCAGATCATGACGGCTGACCAGCGCCATTGAAGGGCGAACCTGCCGATCGAAGCTCCGGTGATGGGGCTGTACGCGATGCTCGGGCAGTTTCGGACCGGACCAGCGAACGTGAGTGAGTGATCGGGCAGCGTTGATCTGAGCCGCATTGGCCCAAACCACGTAGCTGAACGGATACAGCGGCTGCACCACTTCAACGCCGGTCGCTCTAAGGTCACTCAACCATGCGCTGCGTATCGGCCCATTGAACTGCACGATGTGCCAGTCTCCAGACGGGGCCGCCTGGTACGGCGCAAATCCAAGCTGCTCTGGCGCTTCATGCAGCGGATCGTATTGTTCTCCACCAAGCACCATGGCGAAGGGGTTGTCCTGACGCACCACCCGCAACCCGCGAGCCTCCAGCGCCGGGAACTCCTCGACGGAAATCTTGCCCCACTGGAAGGATCCGTAATCTTCCAGCCTGGCGGCCAGCCCCGTATCGACCGCAGCAACCTCGCTGAGATCATGATTGACCCGCACCCAGACCGAATCATCGGCAATGGTCGGGAGTGACAGTACCGACAGCAAGACCAGTACGGCCGCAAAGCGAACGTAGCTGGAAATAGAAGCAAAATTTTGCATGGCAACCTCGTGAAAACGCGTTATTGGTTAACCGCTGTCCGTTTCAGTGGCCCGGACAACGACAACCCCCTCAGAGCGATTTTTAACGTGCGAATCCCCATCGCGACCCATGATCCTACCTAATCCGAACGCAGATTGCACTTTTCGAGTTTTGGCGAACCCTCTTTTCCTAAAAAAAAGGGCCGCCCGGTGGGCGGCCCTTTTGATTGGCTGACTAGGCAGGAGTGGCGGGGACTCAGTCCCCGGAACCACCCTCGAAGCGGTCGGCAAAGACCCCGTCAGGCAGAATCACCGGCAGGAAAACGCCCGGTGCGCCCGGCGGCAGGGCAAACACGCCCAGCGCCT
>PWYW01000084.1 GCA_003567685.1 Gammaproteobacteria bacterium | reverse complement strand
GTCGACGGCCAGCGCGCGCAGCGGGGTAATCCAGAGCACGTTCAAGCCATTGGGTGGGCGCTGGATCAGATCGTCAAGCGGGCCACCCCAGGCGGCCAGCGTTTTGCCGGAGCCGGTTGGCGCGTGAATCAAACCGCTGTGGCCGTCTTTCCAGGCATTCCAGGCCTGGCGCTGAAAATCGAACACCGGCCAGCCGCGCTGAACGAACAGGTCTTCCAGCCGCTGGCTCACTTTCCAGGCTCCAGCAGGGCTTTCAGCGTTTCCAGGCTGTCGGCATCGGCAATGCTCAGGTCTTCGCGCCAGCGATGAATGCGCGGGAAGCGCAGCGCAATGCCCGACTTGTGGCGCGGCGAGGCGGCAATGCCCTCGAAGGCCAGCTCGAACACGTGGGTGGGCTCGACCGAGCGCACCGGCCCGAAGCGCTCCAGCGTGTGGTTTCGAATCCAGCGGTCGAGGCGGTCGATTTCCTTCTGGCTTAAGCCCGAGTAGGCCTTGGCCACTGGCACCAACTGCTCGCCATCGTGCACGGCAAAGGTGTAGTCGGTAAACAGGTTGGAGCGGCGGCCATGGCCAGGCTGGGCGTAGATCAGCACGCCATCGAAGGTGTAGGGCTCGACCTTCCACTTCCACCAGTCGCCGCGCTTGCGGCCCACCTGGTAGGACGAGCTCAGGCGCTTGAGCATCAGGCCCTCGACGCCGCGCCCTCGGCTTTCGGCCTGCAGGTCGGGCAGGGCGTCCCAGTGATCGAATACGACCGGCCCGGATTCCAGCAGGCCGGGCGCGGCCGCCAGGGCCTCGGCCAATGCTTCGCGGCGGTCTTGCAATGGCTTTTCGCGAATGTCCTTGCCGTCCCATTCCAGGCAGTCGTAGGCCAGGAAGGCCAGCGGAGCCTTTTTCAACGTAGTCGGGCCGGGCTTCTTGCGTCCTATGCGCTTTTGCAGCACGGCAAAGGGCAGGGGGCGGTCGTTCTGCCAGGCCATGATCTCGCCGTCCAGCACGCAGCCGTCCGGCAATGCTTCAGCGGCGGCCTCGATCTCCGGGAAACGGCCCTCCATGAGCTCTTCGCCGCGCGACCAGATCCAGGTCTGCCCGCCGCGCCGAATGATCTGGGCGCGAATGCCGTCCCACTTCCACTCAGCCTGCCAGTCGGCTGCATTGCCCAGCGCATCGGGGCCTTCGTCCAGCGGCGAGGCCAGGTAAAAGGGGTAGGGTGTGGACTGCTCGAAATCGCTGTCGCTTTCGCTGTCGAGCAACTGGCGATAGAACCTGGCCGTCGGGGTCCAGCGACCCATCAGGCGGTGCGCCATCAGTGCCGAGTCCACGCCGGCCACTTCAGCCAGGGCGCGGGTGACCAGGCGCTTGGATACGCCCACCCGAAAGCCGCCGGTCAGCAGTTTGTTCAGCAGGAAGCGTTCGGTGCCGCCCAGTTGTCGCCATAGCCGGAAAATGGCCTGCTTGCGGGCGTCGTCATCGAGCTGGCGCAGCGGCTTGATCGATTGTTCGACCAGCTCGGCCAGGCCGGGCGATAGATCGTCGCTGTCGGCCGGCGGCAGCAGCAGGTGCATGGTCTCGGCCAGGTCCCCAACGTGCTCGTAGCTTTCCTCGATCAGCCACAGGCCCAGGCCGCTGGCCTCGGCCGTCCATTCGCGCAGCTCGCGGGTGTTGACCAGACGTTTCAGGCGCCGCCCGGTGAGAAAGCTTACCGCCCAGGCGGCATCCTCGGCCGGGGCTTGCGAAAAGTAGTCGACCAGCGCGGCGACCTTGGCGTTGGTGGCCGTGGTGCCGTCCAGGCGGTCGTACAGGGCGGCAAAGCGCTTCATGCCGGTGTCGAGTCGGCGTTGTCGGCAGGCCGCGCCAGGGTCTGGCGCAGGTTCCAGCACTCGGCTTCCAGGCCCTGATCGTGCAGGTGGCGGGCCAGCACCTCGCCGTTGCCGTGGATGGTAATCACCCGCTTGGCACCCATATCGGCCACGGTGTTGATCAGCGCCGGCCAGTCGGCGTGGTCGGAGAGCACGAATCCGCGGTCGTAGCCGCGCCGCCGGCGGTTGCCGCGAATGCGCATCCAGCCCGACACAAAGCCCGATGAATGCCTGGGAAAGCGACGAATCCACGGCGAGCCAGCCGCCGAGGGCGGCGCCAGCACCAGCGAGCCGCCGAACTTCTCGCCTTTGGGCGCCTCGCTCACCGGCCTGGCCGGCAGCATGGCCACGCCCTGTTCGCGGTAACAATCGGTGAGCGGTTTCATCGCGCCATGCAGCCACACGGGTGCCTCGATGCGGCCATGCAACTCGGCCAGAATGCGCTGGGCCTTGCCCAGGGCATAGCAAAACAGAACGGCCGGGCGATTGTCGCGAATGCAGCCCTGCCACCAGTCCAGAATGTCGTCCATCACCTGCCGGGTGTCTGGCCAGCGGTAGACCGGCAGCCCGAAGGTCACCTCGCTCAGCCACACATCGCAGGCAAACGGCTCGAAGCCGCGACAGGTCGGATCAGGCGCGCGCTTGAAGTCGCCGGATACGCCCCAGGTCTGTCCATCATGCTCGATACGTACCGTCGCCGAGCCCAGAATGTGACCGGCCGGGAACAGCGTCACGCGGGAGGCGCCTAGCTCGATCGGCTCGCCATAGTCCAGCGCCTGCAAATCCTCCGGCTGGCCCACCCGGTGGGCCAGCACCGGCACGCCATCCCGCGCGGTGATGTACTGCCCAGCCCCCGACCGGGCATGGTCAGCATGCGCATGGGTAATCACCGCCCGCGGCACGGGTTTCAGCGGATCAATCCAGAAGTCCCCGGCTTGGCAGTAAAGTCCGCCCGCATCCGGCGTCAGTAAGTCCTCATTCATGGTTCAAGTTTGCACAAATCCAAGTGAGCAGAAGGTCTTTCGATGCTGGCAGGTCGGTCTTGTCAGCTGTCGCCAATGGCCGCGTCCTGCGTTACTCAAGCTGACCGAAAAACAAACCTCGCTTTGACGTGCGCCATTTGGTTTGTCTGTGCGCTATTGCCTGTTGGAGAGTTCATTATGTCCAGATCGCTGTTTTTTGCCCTTATCGTCTCGTTCGGCTTTCTGATGGGGCCGGCTGCAAGTCACTCATCGGATTTACCGCTGGCCCTTGAGGGCGAGGATTGTGTTCGTTTCAACCCGGAAACCGTGCAGGTCGAGGCGTTTGGTTCCCGGTTTCGTTTGATGGACGGTAGCCACGCCTTGATGGTGTTCGATGATGAGCAGGAGGCCAACCAGGCACTGGAGGTCATGCGCCATTACCAGTTCAACCGCAGCTGCTATGTCGGCCGTCCCGGCCCGTCATTACAGTATTTTCTGGTGGACGATCAGGCCCCGACCGGTGCGATGGATGGCGAAGACTGCGTTCGCTTTGACCCGGAGCAAGTCGATGCCCGCCGGGTGCAGGGAAGCTGGAAAATCGTTCAGAACGGTCAATGGCTGATGGATTTTGCCGACGCGCGCATTCAGTCCTATATCGCCCTGGCAATCATCCGTCATCATGGATTCAGCCATTATTGCTTTGTCGCCCGACCGGACCCGGCGATGACTTACCTGCGCCGCGGCGACGATGCATCCGTGGCGCTATCGAGCCCTGCAGCACCACACCCCGAGCCTGAGCCCCAGCCTGAGCCCGAACCGTCTGCGCCACCCGCACCGGTCAGCTCGCTGCTGAGCTTGCCGCAGGAAAACCTGGTCTTGCACCTGGACGCTGCCCATGACTTTTCAGAGGGTGTGTGGCTGGATCAGAGCGGCGCGGAACATCATGCCGAACAGCCCAACCCGGACCGCCGACCACAAGTGCTCGACAATGCCGTGGGCGGACACCCCGCGCTGGCGTTCGATGGCGAGAATGATGTTCTTGTCAGCAGTCTGGATATCAATCCCGACGTCAATCCCGACATCACGGTATTCATGGTGTTTGATTCGCGCATTGGTGATCGGGTTCACCGCAAGTTGTTCGGCCACGATAATGGCGGGTTCGATCGGGCAGTCGGTCTGGATTCGCGCTCAGGCAAGAACCTGGTGTTTTTCGGCGGTTCACGGGGGCGTACCACCTCAATTGTCGATATCGAGGCCGATCAGTGGTACCTGCTAACCATGATGTACACCAGGGACAGCGCATCGGCCTGGATCAATGGCGAGCAGGTCGCGGATGCAGTTCGGGTCAACAATGGCCGAGGAGAGTCGGTCACCATGATTGGCAACGGTGGGGCAGGATCTTCTGAATGGTGGGGTTCAATCGCCGAGATGGTTGTCTACAGCGCTGACCTTCCAGCCAGCCAACGACAAGCCATTGAAACTGCACTCCTGGACAAGTACGGGCTCTGATCGTATCGTCCGGCGCGCCTTTGAGCCTTTTCTGCCGATACTCGGCGGGCTTGAACTGACGACTGGGCTGAACTGGACTACCATTTGTCGACGCTTCCGGCTCTTCGGAAGCATTCTCGACGTATAGGGATGGTCGCCATGAGCGAGTCCAGCAGTTCCAATCGCGATATTTATCCCGACGCTCTGCGGGCCCTGGCTCTGACTGTCGTAGTGCTGGGCCACTGGATTGCTACCTTGCCGCGGATGGACGAGGGCCGGTTGGTCGAGACCGATCATTTGCTCGATATCTGGCCGATGGCCGGTTTGTTGACTTGGCTGGTGCAGGTAGTTCCGCTGTTTGTTTTTGTTTCGGCGGCGGTCAGTACCGCTGGGGTCGAACGGCGCTGGTTGGCCAATGAGCGGCAGTTTCATTGGTGGGGCGGCCGTGCTCTGGCGCTGACGCGTCCAACTGTCACCTATCTGGCCGCGCTAACCGCCTTCGGGCTGGTTTCGTTGTTTACCAGTGGCCGCTTGCTGGAAGCCTTCAATACCTCGCTAACCGTGCACTTGTGGTTTTTGATCATGCTGCTGACGGTTCAGGCCCTGCTGCCCCTGAGTGTGGCCGCCGACCGACGCTTTGGTTTGGGGGCCGTGTTTGGCTTGATTGGGCTGGCCGCTGTGGTTGACTTGCTGCGTGGTCAACCCGGTTCGCTAACGGACCTGCTGTTGCTGGGGGAACGGGTGACCGAAAGCCCGGGCGGCATCGGCTGGCTTAATGCCTTGCTGGTCTGGCTGCTGCCGCAGCAGCTGGGCATTGCCTGGCAGAAACAGCGTTTTCGCGGCGCGATCACCGGATTGGCCATTGTTGCTTTGGGGGCGCTGTGGCTTTGGGCTACAACCGCCAGCGGTTACCCGATTGGTATGGTGGGGCGCGACTTCGAAGGCAATAGCAATATGCTGCCGCCAACCCTGGCCCTGATGGGCGTGATGTGGCTGCAAGTGGGCCTGGTGCTGCTGCTGGAACGGCCCGCCAGGGTCCTGTTGTCGATGCGCCTGGCCGCACGAGTTGTCACCATCATGGGCGCTTTGGGCATGCCCTTGTACCTGTGGCACAAACTGGCCGAGCTTCCTGCTGCCTGGGTAGGCGAACGGCTGGGCTTGCCGCTGGACCTGGGCAATCCCGGCGAACCCGACTTTTGGCTGGGCCGCCTGGTGTGGCTGGGTCTTTGTGCCTTGATGGTTGCCCCGGTGATGGTTGCCGTGGTCAGTTTTGAGCTCACCCGTAAACGCCAGGTACCCACCGCCGCCTCTCGCCGGCTGATCGTCGCCGGCGGCCTGTCGCTGATGGCCGGCCTGGTTGTCAGCCTGGCCTTTGGCGCCATGCCCGGCGCCGTGATTGGCCTGGTGGGCGTTGCCCTGGCCTCGATGTTGCTGCGGGATTGGCGGCCTTCAAGCCCGCGGAGTTGAAGCCCGCGTTCTGAACGGGTTATCGGAGCCGTTTGATCAGCCGGCTACACCGGCCCGCAATGAACGGCAATGCGCACTTCTTCCCAGTCGTCGAACTCGCTGTTGTCGAATTCGTCGCTTCTGCCCAGCAGGCCCACGAAGGTGGCGCGCCGGCCGTCGGGGTGGACGCGAAGGCCGGGCACCTCGTTGATGCTGGCGGGCGGCTCTGGCCGCTGATTGGGTGATACCGAAACACGCGGCGGTTGGTCAACCCGGTTTCGCTGCAAGCTGTGATTTCTGACATCCAGGCTTTGGCCGCCACGAGCATGCGTGCGAATGTTCACGTTTTCCATCTCACTCGGCCCTGCGGGTTTTGGATCGTAGTGCTCTGGAACAACCCGGCGCAGCAAACTGACATTGGCGTAGCGGCCTTCCATGTGAACCTGAAAATCGATCTGGAACCGATGATCTGTCCAATCATGGACCTGCTCTGGCACTTGGGTGGGTGCGCTGCAATCGCTCATTAGCTGCCCTTCAAGCACCTGCCCGAAAATTTCCACCCGCGCCTTGCCCGGTTCCGGCATGGGAATGTCGTGCAGTGGCTCGCTGAACAGCACAAGCGGGTAACTGCTCCAGTCGATGGCCTCAGCCGCCGAGGTTGATGCCTGTGCCGGAGACGATGGCGAGGAAGCTGAACGGTTGGCAGCGCTCTCGTCGTTGCCGCAGCCCAGCAGAGAGAGAGACGCCAGTACGGCCAGTATTCGAAGGGTAGGCATGGTAAGAAGTCCCGATGTGTATGCGGTGATGTGGCTGGTTACGCAAACCGCCCGGCCAGGCGGCCATTCGGCCAGCCTTCCTGGGCAAGTTCAGATTGGCCCGCAATGGATGGCAATGCGCACCTCTTCCACGCCGGGCTCGCTCAACTCTTCCAGCATCGAGATCTGACCCAACTGGCCGACAAACGTGGCCTGATGGCCGTCCGGATGAACACGAATGCCGGGCAGCGATTCATTGGCCCGGG
>PWYW01000058.1 GCA_003567685.1 Gammaproteobacteria bacterium | reverse complement strand
GGCCAGTGTCACGGTTGGAAATCCGGTTGTTCCAGATGGTCACGCAAGCGCTGTGCACAGGCCGGCGTATTGATGCCGAAGTCGCTTAGGCAATGGCCGGCAATCTCGCGGAAGCGACCGGTCCGGGCTGCGGGCGTCATGCGAAGGCCGGGCAGGTCGGCCACAACCGGTGGACGCCCCGCCGGTAGCGCTTCATCCAGCAGAAAAATGATGTCTGGCGCGATGCGTACCATTTCTTCGGCGCTCAACAGCTGAAAACCGCGATGGGAGCTGGCGTTCTTTCCGCCGGCCAGATCAATCAGTCGTTGAAAGTCCGAATCACGACCTGCCGTGAGCATGGGCCGGTTGCCGCCAGCCAGGATGAAAATGGCCGATGGCGGATCGGCAATCGGCGGCAGAGTGCTCAGCGCTTGTTTCTCGGCGTTGAACTGAGCGATGAGTTGCTGGCCTTGCCGGGTTCGATCCAGCGCCTTCGCGATGCTGGCTATATGGTCAGGAACCGCCTCCAGCGTCCAGCCATTCGGAAACTGGCCCAACGGAACGTTCAGCGAGCGCAAGCGATCAAGCGTTGGCTCGTCAATGCGACTCTCCATGAACCAGATGGCCGACGGGCGTAAGCTCAAGAGCGTCTCTGCCGATCTGACCGCTGGGCCGAACCCCTGAATGGCCTCGGCGGCTTCCACGCCTGGGATGTGATCCCGGTAGCCGTGCGTCGCAACCACACGATCACCGGCGTCAAGCGCAAAGACAATTTCCGCCAGTTGGGTTCCAACGACAATCAGTCGGTCACCCGGTTCATCAAGCGAATGTTTGGGCTCATCGGCAAAGACACCCTGACTGCCCCAGGCGAAGCTGATGATGATGGCCAATCCTGCAGCGAGTTGTTTCATGCGTCTTTCTCCTCGAGGCGCTGAAACCGCAGAAGACTCGATGCTGATTGGCTCAGCCATTCATCGGGGTCCCGTTGCTCTGGCACTAGCAGGCCCAGCCGGGCATGCAGTTTCATCGTGGCATGTGAGAAGTGCAGGTAACCGTCATCCATGCCATACACCTTCGGCTGAATCACCTGGCAGCTCAGCGATGCTGACGGTGTTCTTAGCAAGGTTCGGATCGGCTTGCCTTGTGTTGACCAGTCTTGCAGCGCGGTGGCCATCTCAAGCGACTTGGACATCGTTTGATCGTCGCCGGCCATGGGTCTTTGGCTTTGTTCCGGAACCGAAACATCGTCTACCTGGCGCGATTGGTCAGGGGAACGAAAGCGTTCGGCCAGGGCAGTCAGGTCACCAGCGTGGCGCTTGTACAGCACCAGCAGCTTGAACAAGGCGCGGCCCTGTGCATCGAAGACCTGCAGATGCCGTTCGCGCCCGTGCAAACCGTTGTCGTCGATCAACACGAAGCAATGCGCAATGGCCTCGCTATTCACCTCCAGCCGGTTGTGGGCATCGGCCAAAACCAGATGTTTGCCCCTGCGCTCGAAGCGCAGGGGCTTGGCAATACCGATCAATACGCCAGCATGGTGCGAGACGGCAATGATCTGCTTGCCCAGTGGGGCAATCGCCGAAAGGATGTCGTCAGGACACCCGCTTAGCCGCGTTGCCGACTGGCCGCACAGGGCGGCGACCAGGCAGGCTTCGGGCACGCCCAGCATGGCGGCGGCCTGCGGCTGGTGCAGGTGATGATGCTGTTCCGCCAATGTCCGCCAGGCAGCAAGAAGCGCATCCGGGTCGCGAATCAGATCCGAGGCACTCATGGCGTAGCGCTCCGAAAGCGCAGGCCCAGATAGAAGTAGCGCTGCCCTGGGTCCGAGGTGACTTGCAGGGCCGCAGCCTGAGGGTCTGCTCGGTCAGTGACATTGTCGATGCCGCCGAACAGTGCCCATTGCGGACGAACCTGGTACTCGCCGTAGAGGTCGACTCGGGCGTAATTCTCGTCGAATGGTGCGCTGGTGGGTGACGTGCGGTTGAAATAGTCGATCAGGCGCTGGGCGCGCAGGCCGGCACGCCACTGATTTTCAACGAAGGCAAGGTCGGCATAGCTGCGATGACGGGCTCGACCCAGCAGACGGCTGTCATCGTCGCGGTCCCGCGCGTCAAGATAGTCATAGCCCAGACGCATCTGCCAGTGCTCGCCCAGGGACTGGCTGTACCGTACCTCCACGCCACGCAAGCGAGCGCTGGCAACGTTTTCGCGGGTCAGGATATTTAGAGGGCCTTGAGTCTGGCCGGTCACCACGGTGTTGATCAAGTCATCGACACGGTTGTCGAAGGCGTCGACAGCGATCTGGGCCGAGTTGCCCAGGCGACGGGCCAGGCCAAGCTCGGTGCTTCGCGTTCGTTCTGGCCCCAGGTCGGGGTTGCCGGTAATCAGCGAGGTGCCGCGAACAAAGGAGGAAAATTGCTCGATGCTGTCCGGCGCCCGAAAGGCTCGGCCCCAGTTGGCTCGCAGGCTCCAGTCACCCGGGCGCCAGAGCAGGCCGATGCGCGGATTGGTGGTGGTGCCGAAATCACTGTAGTCATCATGGCGAACGCCAAGCAACGCCGAGAGTTCAGGAGAGATCTGCCACTGATCCTGAATCAGCAGATACCGGCTGCTGCGACGAACGGCCTGGTCATTGATGTTGATGTCAATGTTTTCCCGGAGTAGCCCGCCCCCAAACGTCAGGTGGTGGTTGCCGAAGGTGTTGGATAAACGCAGATCGGCTTCGTCAATGGTGTAGTCGGTGGTCTCTCGCAAATTCGGTTGACGTTGCGCCTCGCCATCGGTTTGTCCGCGCGACAGGCTTGCGTCATAAACCCAATCGCTGCCAAGACGGCCATCCAGTGCGGCCATCGCCAGCCATCGACGGTCTGCTTCGATGCCGTCAAACAGCACCGGCGGCACGGGGCCACGACCGGCCTGGAAGCGTTGACCCTCATCGTCCTGATCCTGAATTTCCAGATTCCAGCGCAGCCGGTGCTGGTCACTCACTTGTTGATCGCCACGCCAGGCAAGCGCCGACAGACGCTGCCGGTTGAACACATCGGCGCCGTTGTCGTCCCGTTCCAGTGGTTCGCGCCGGCGATGCTCCGCACTGACTCGGTGGCTGCCGTTCTCGGTCACGGTTCCCCAGCCCAGGCTCAGCTGGAGAGTTTCTCTGCCACCGTTGTCCGCTGCCCCGATCAGCGCTCTGGCATCCATTTCATTGGGCGCTGCAGGTTGGCGGAGAATCAAATTGATCACGCCGCCCATGGCATCCGCCCCGTACAGCGCCGATTTGGGCCCGCGGATGATTTCAATGCGTTCAATGTCGTCGGTGGGAATGGCGGCCAGATTCTGTCCAGCAAAGCGAGCTGGCCTTCTACGGCCGTCAACCAGGATCAGCGTCTGGTTTGACGAAAAGCCGCGCAAGCCAACGCGGTCGGTGCTGCCGGACGAAAATGATTGCGCACCGGCTGAAAATCGCAGTGCATCGGCCACGGAGCTGCCGGAAAAAGCAGCCAGTTGGGTGCGGTCAATGACTTCAACAGCGGCGACCACGGTTTCGATGGCTTGCTCTCGACCAGTGGCGGTCACCACGATGGTATCCATGGCGGCTGTCTCGGCCGCCGCATAGTCACAAGTGCCCAGCAGCGCCGCTGCCAGGGCTAAAGCATAAGGTTTCATTCTTCATGTCCACGTTGTTGTAACCGTCGCAAGGGCTGACTGACAGCCAGCGACAGATATCCCGTACCGTCTTAGGGTTTGACCAAGCCGATGGAAGGCGAGGTGCTAACCGGATCAGACGCACCGGGGCGGTTTCAGGAAGGCATCAAACGTGGCGGGGTGGGGCGCGGGCAGGTGGCCTTAGTGGCTGGGTTGATGGCGCAAGGGATTGTTGTTGCGAATAAGGCTGGTCGAACGCGGGAACAATGGCCGGGACAAACATCGCGGTCCAGGCAAGCCCGGCCGTTGGCGTCATCGACCAGTCGCAGGGCGCGTGGCTGGATTCGGAATCGGAAGCCAGCCACTCGCCGCTGGCTTCGTCCCATTGGAGTTCGACCACGCCCTGCGGTGTACAAAGCTGGACTAGCTCGCCATCGCCCGGCATGAAACCGTCCGGCACCACCGAGCGCACCAGCAGGGCCAGCATCAGCCAGGCGGCAAGCGGGGTTTGGCGAAGGGCTCGAAGCGAGTGCATCAAAATAAAAGCGGACGATCCAGGAAATTAGAGTGTAACTCTATAACCTCTCATGGAGTGAGAAATTCACTTTGGTTGTCAGGCTGGCAGCGTAGCCAGCGTGACTCGCTCGATGCCGGCAAGGTCGCGATGGCTAGCGACGCGGATAAAGCCAGCCGTTTGCAGCAGAAGGCGGACGGCGGGGGCCTGGTCGAAACCGTGTTCCAGCAGCAGCCAGCCACCCGGGGCCAGGTGCCCTCTGGAATCGTTGACCAGGCGGCGCAGCGTGCCCAGTCCGTCGGGGCCACTGCTCAGCGCCAATGATGGCTCGAAGCGAAGGTCGCCTTGTGCCAGGTGGTGGTCGCCTGCGGCAACGTAGGGCGGGTTGCTGACGATGGCGTGCACCCGCTGGCCATCAGGTAGCGCGGCCAGCAGGTCGCCCTGCGCCAGCCTCGTGCCTTGCTCCAGGCCAAGCTTCCGGGCATTCTTTCCCGCTACCTCTAGCGCATCAGCCGAAAGATCGCACAGCCACACCAACCATCCAGGCCTTTCTGCGGCAAGGCTCAAGCCAATGCAGCCCGAGCCGGTGCCGATATCGGCCACCTTGGCGTTGTCAGGCAGGTTCAGGCCTAGCGTCAGGTCGACCAGAAGCTCGGTTTCAGGGCGGGGTATCAGAACGGCCGGGTCGACGTGGAAATCGCGCCCATAGAACTCTCGCTGGCCCAGGATGTAGGCCAGGGGTTCACCTTCTTGGCGACGTGCCAGCAGCGCCTCAAAGCGTGCGAAAGCCGAATCGGGCAGGGAATCCTCGCCATGGGCGAAAAGCCAGGTACGCGGTTTTCCGAGCGCGTGACAAAGCAAAAGCTCGCTTTCCAGCCGACTGCCGATTCGCTGCAGGCCAAACTGAACGCATTGCTTGAGGGTGCTGGGCATGGGCTTGCCCGTTCCGGAAGGAGAAAAAAGAGATGGTGGCCGGGGACGGAATCGAACCGCCGACACGCGGATTTTCAATCCGCTGCTCTACCAACTGAGCTACCCGGCCTTGCTGAGACTGGTCGCGAAGTCCTCATCGCGAAGCCGCGTATTAAACCGGTTCAGGGGAAATAAGTCAAGGCTATCTGCTCAACTTTTCACGGTCGGTGCCGTCGTCCTGGTCTGGATCATGACCCAGGTTCCCGAAATTCAAGCAAAATTGATGGCTGCTAGTGTACTTTTACGATTCAAAGATGGAGGCTGACCATGGCGAACATACCTTTGGTGAAAAATCTCGCTGTTGCGCTTTTGATGTTCGTGCTCGCTGCTTGCGCCGGACGTCAAACCGTCGATCAGCGCAGTGGGGAAGTCTACTTCCGCCATGCCGGCAACGAGGTCGAACAGGTCAGATATGCCTCGATTCGGGGCTGGCAGGCAGTCGGCGACGACTCCATCCTGCTTGATCTGGCTGGTCGTGGTCGCTATCTGTTCACGCTCAGTGCCAATTGTCACTCGGATATTCGGTTCACGAACAGCATCCGCCTGGATGCCCAGTTGCGCGGTGTCCTGACCCGGTTTGACCGCATTATCGTCAGCGGGAACCGGTGCCGCATTCAGAGCATTCGGCCGGTTGACATGGAGGCGGTGCGGGCGGATCTTGCCGAGCGGGACGAAGCCGAGTCCGGCGCCGGGCCGCTGCGTCCGATCGACCAGAACGGCAGCGGTTGATCGGACGCAGGACAATTGCGAAAGCAAAATCGCGGCTGGGCTCAGTCCTCGGGCGGAACGTAGCCCTCGGCCTTGTCGAAGTCACCACCAAACAGGAAGGCTTCGGCCTGCTCGAACAGGTAGGCCCGATGGGAGGGGGCCATCGGGCTTAGCCGTTTTTCGTTGATCAGCATGGTCTGATGGGCCAGCCACCGCTGCCAGGCGGGCTTGGAAATGTTGTCATAGATCCGCTGGCCGATTTCGCCGGGCAGCGGTACGCGCTCCAGTCCCTCGGCTTCGCGCTTCAGGTACTGGCATTGAACGGTTCTGCTCATTGCTCGTCTCCTTCCTGGGTGGAGTCAGGCGTTTCGATGCCAAACTGTTCCAGCATGAACTCTGCTTCGCGACGGTGATAGAACAGTCGGTTTGACAGCCGGCGCCAGCCGTGGCCCTCGTCACGGAAGCGGATGTAGGGCGCGTCAATGCCGTTGGCGCGCAGCGTTCGGACCATCACCTCGGTTTCGTAGATTTCCACCCGGCGGTCGTTGACGCCGTGGGAATACAGCACCGGCACGTTGATCTGATCGGCCTGGCGAATTGGCGAGTTGACGGTGTAGAACTCCAGCCAGCGCTCTTCGCGAATATCGCCGTACTCGATGATGTCAGAGGCTTTCAGGGCGGGGCTGGCTACTTGCAGGGCCGTTACCCAGTCAGCCACGCCAAACAGCGAGACGCCGGCAATGAAGTAGCCGGGATGGTTGGCCAGCACCGCGTTGACGGCATAGCCGCCGTAGGAGCCACCGCGGACGATGGCGCGGTCGGCATCCACCCGACCGTCTTCGCGGAAGAACTCCACCATGTCGACCAGATCGCGGATGCTGTCCAGGCGGCGCTCCTGGTCGTCCAGCGTTACGTAGGTGTGGCCAAAGCCGGTCGAACCGCGGATGTTGGGCCGGAACACGGCAATGCCGCGGTTGAGCAGGTATTGCATGGTGCCGTTGAAGTTGACCACCGATTGGGCCGTCGGGCCGCCGTGTACGTCAAAGACCACCGGTGGCGGACCATCATCCAGCCGGGCATCGTCGCGCGGCAGGTAGAGCAGACCCTGCAACATCACGCCGTCACGGGCCGGCATGCGGATGGACTCAGGCCGTACCAGCCGCTCGGCATCCAGGCCGGCCAGGTTGGCCGCCCAAAGGGTATCGGCCTGGCCGCTTTCCAGATCCCACAGCAACAGGTCGCCGGGCGTGGCCCAGCCGTTGACCACCAGCGCCGCCTGGGCGCTGCCGCGCGGGCACGACAGCGAATAAACGCCCTCGGGCACGTCGGGGATGTCCAGGTTGCGGTGCTCGTTCAGGTCGCGGCCGTGCAGGCGGAAAAAGCCGTCCTGGTTGCTGGTCCACAGCAGGTAGCGGTCGTCCTCACCGCACAGCTGGATGTTGTCGATATCGAAGTCCAGCTCGGCAATCAGCTCGACCTCGTTGCTGGCAATCTCACGCCGGACCAGGGCGCGGAACTCGCGGTCTTCGTTGGAGCTGTGGAAGACATGCTGGCCATCGGCGGTCCAGGCAAAGCCACCGGCCTCGGTGTTGGCGCGGCGTTCGGGCTGGGACAGGGTGGTCTTTTCGCCGGATTC
>PWYW01000002.1 GCA_003567685.1 Gammaproteobacteria bacterium | reverse complement strand
GCACCGCCAAAGCTGGCGCCAATGCACTGGTTGATCGAGGCCAGCTCGTCTTCGGCCTGAACCAGCAGGCCGCCGGTCTGCGGCAGCGCGCCGGCCAGCCATTCCTGGATTTCGGTGGACGGGGTGATCGGGTAGGCGGCGCAGAATTTCAGCCCGGCGGCCAGCGCGCCAAAGGCCGCGGCTTCGTTGCCGGTGATCAGCCAGCGCGGGCCCGGATTATCCACGGCCGCCAGCGTCAACGGGGCCAGGCTGATGGCCTGCTCACGGCCCAGTGCCAGCCCCTGGAGCAGGCTTTCTATCAATCGCTCGCTCTTGCCGGCGAACAGTGCCCTGGCCGCGGTTTCGGCATGAATGGGCTCAAGGCCCAGCAGCCCGGCGATCAGCCCGGCGGCGATACTGTTTGCCCGTAGCCCCTTGGCCGAGCGCGCCAGTTCGTCCAGCGGCAGGGTCTCGATCTTCGCGCCGCTGGCGGCAATCCATTCGGGCACCTCGCCCTGGGCCGGGTCGGCAATCACCCGGCTGTGTGAATCAAGTTGGATTTCATCGGCAAAGCGCTGGGCCTGCTGGAAGTCCAGCGCCAGCAGCAGGTCGATGCGGTCGGCCGGGCAGTCCACGGGCGCTTGTCCCAAACGCAGCAGGGCGGCGGCTTCACCGCCGCGAATCTGCGGCCCGGTCGAGCGGGTCATCAGGCCATGAAAGCCGGCCTGGGCAGCGGCATCCAGCAAAATCTGGCCGGCGGTCATCACGCCGGCACCGCCGCTGCCAATCACGGCCAGCGCCACATCGGTGCGCTCTGTCTTGGGAGTAGTCATGGCGGCATTGTCTGCCGCCGGGCGGGTTCAGGGCTTGATCAGCATCAAATGACGCCTGCCTGTTTATCTGCGGCTGGGAGGGCGTCAAGACGTTTTGACGCTATAATGTTTTAGCGTTGCCAATCGATATTTCAGGAGGTTCGTCATGAAGGAATCGCCCAAGCGCTCGACGGTGTATTTCGACCCTGGGCTTCATGCCGCCTTGCGGTTGAAGGCGGCGCATACTCAGCGCTCGCTCTCTGATCTGGTCAACGATGCCGTTCGCGCTTCACTGGCCGAAGACCAGGAAGATCTGGCTGCCTTTGCTGATCGTGTGGGCGAGCCGACCATGAGCTACGAGGCGCTGCTGGATGACCTGAAGGCACATGGCAAGCTATAGCATCGAGTTCAAGCGCTCGGTCGTAAAGGATCTCCGGGGTATCCCGAGCAAAGATATACAGCGGATACTTCAGCGAATAGATTCGCTGGCTGATGACCCGCGACCGCCCGGTTGCGAAAAGCTGTCAGGCCTTGAGCGCTACCGGCTGCGTCAGGGGAACTACCGAATTCTCTACGAGATTCTCGATGAGCGCGTGTTGATTGTTGTCGTCAAGATCGGCCATCGGCGATCGGTTTATCAGACTAGCAAGTAAGTGCTTCTGCGTCGGTGACAGAGCTACCGGTAAGGCGTGCCACTGGCTCCGCGGGGCGGAGCCAGGCGGAGGGGGTAATAACTCAGAAGGCGTCGTCGTTCAGGGCCATCAGGGTGCTGGCGCCGGCGCGCACTTTGGCGTCCAGGGCCAGGGTGTCGGGCAGCATGCGCTGGAAGAAGAAGCGCGCGGTGTCGAGCTTGGCCTGGTAGAACGCCGCACGGCCTTCGCCGGCGTCCAGTTTGGCCTGGGCCACCACGGCCATCTTCGCCCACATGAAGGCCATGGCGGTATGGGCAAACAGCTTCAGGTAGTCCGACGAGGCAGCGCCGGCTTCGATCGGGTTCTTGGCCATTTGCTGGTACACCCAGCCAGTGACGTCCTGCAGGCGCTGGGTCGCTTCGGCCAGCGGCTTGATGAACTCGGCCGCTTTCTCGTTGCCCTGCTGCTCGGCAATGAAGGTCTGCACCGGCACAAAGAAGCTCTTGATGGTTTCGCCTTTGTTGGCCACCAGCTTGCGGCCAACCAGGTCGAGCGCCTGCACGCCGTTGGTGCCTTCATAAATCTGGGTGATGCGCACGTCGCGGGCGAACTGCTCGACGCCAGTGTCGGTGACGTAACCTGCGCCGCCGTGAACCTGCATGCCTAAGTTGGTGACGTCAAAGCCGATGTCAGTGAAGTGGGCCTTGATGATCGGCGTCATCAGCGCTACCCAGTGGCCAGCCTGGCGGCGAACGTCTTCATCGGCATGGTGCTGTTCCAGCTCCAATTGAACGCCGGTGTACAGGCCCAGTGCACGGGCCCCTTCGATGGAGGCGCGCGAGACCATCAGCATGCGGCGAACGTCCGGGTGAACCAGGATCGAGTCGGCCGGCTTGTCGGGCTGCTTGGCGCCGTCCAGGCTTCGGCCCTGCAGGCGTTCGCGGGCGAAGGTGACGGCGGCCTGGTAGGCCGCCTCGGCCATGCCCAGGCCCTGGATGCCGGTGACCAGGCGGGCCGCGTTCATCATGGTGAACATGGCGGCCAGTCCGCGGTTCTCTTCGCCAATCAAATAACCGACGGCGTTGTCGTATTGCATTTCGCAGGTGGCCGAAGCCTTGATGCCCATTTTCTTTTCCAGGCCGGTGCACTTCACGCCGTTACGCTCGCCCAGCGAGCCATCGGCGTTGACCAGGAACTTGGGCACGATGAACAGGCTGATACCGCGGGTGCCTTCCGGTGCGCCGGGCAGGCGGGCCAGCACCAGGTGGATGATGTTGTCGACCATGTCGTGTTCACCGGCCGAAATCCAGATCTTGGTGCCTGAGACTCGGTAGCTGCCGTCGTCGGCCGGTTCGGCGCGCGAGCGAATCAGCCCCAGGTCCGTACCGCACTGCGGCTCGGTCAGGTTCATGGTGCCGCCCCATTCGCCGCTGACCATCTTGGGCAGGAAGGTTTGTTTCTGATCGTTGCTGCCGTAGGCATGAATCACTTCATAGGCGCCCAGCGTCAGGCCGGGGTAGGCGGCAAACGAGGGGTTGGCGGCGTTTTTCATTTCCGATACCGCCAGGCCCAGGAAGCCCGGCAGGCCCTGGCCACCGTATTCAGGGTCGCAGATCAGCCCGGTCCAGCCACCCTCGCACAAGGTGCGATACGCCTCGCCAAAGCCCTCGGGCATGGCCACCGTATGGTCGCTTTCGTTGAGCTGACAGCCGATGCGGTCGCCGACTTCGTTGATCGGCTGCAGCACGTCCTGGGTGATCCTGGCCGCTTCTTCCAGCACGGCGTCCATCACGTCGGGCGTGGCCTCGGCCATGGTCGGCAGGTCGCGGCACGGTTCCAGGTCAAGAAACTCGTGGTAAAGAAAGCGGAAATCATCCAGCGGGGCTTTGTACATCGGCATGACAGTGCGATTCCATGGTGAAGGTGAGTTGAATTCGGCCAACATACCATACGATGCCGTATGTCGTGGCCGTGAAAAAGGCCGCCACAACGGACGGCCTCGGGTATTGGCGGCGGTGAATGGGCTGCCTTAGACCGGCCAGGTCTGCAGCTCCCAGGCTTGCTGCCAGAACATCCACTCGTAGCGGGCGCTGACCACAAACGCTTCCACGGCCCGCTGGCGGGTGGGCTCGTCGACGCTATCGGCATAGGCCTGCAGGTAGCCCAGCAGGTGCTGCATGTAGTCGTTGAATTCCGGCGAGGAATACATCGCCAGCCAGTCGGCATAGGGGTGGTCGGCCGGGATGGTGCCCATTTCCTTCAGAAGGTTCTGGCCCAGGTCAATGTACAACCAGGGGCAGGGGGTGAGTGCGGCCACCGCCTCGGCCAGGCTGGCGCGCGTGGCCGTGCCGATCATGTGGTTCTGGTAGGCCCGGTTGTTGGGCGTGAGCTCCATGGCGGCAATGTCGTCCGGACCGTAGCCCAGCGACTTGCCGTAGCCGGCGTGCAGCTCGCCTTCCACCACCAGCGCCATCCGCGCGGCATCGATGAACCACAGTTTTTCGGCCGGCTTCACCACCCGGGTGGAAATGATCGCCGCGGCGTCGGAAAAGGCTTCCAGGTAGCGCGCGTCCTGCATCTGGTAGAAACGAAACCGCTCGGGCGACAGGCTGCCGTCGGCCAGCGCGCGAACAAAGGGGTGCTCAAACGACGCGCCCCAGCTGCCCTGGCAGGCATCCATGCAGCGTTGGGCAAACGGGGGGATATCAAAAGACGTGGCGCTCATCGCGACCTCCAAAAGTGGCAATCAAAAAAAAGACAATCGCCAGCGAAGCGCGCGAGATCTGTCAAACCACCGGTAATCCCCGGCAGCCTGAACACCCAAGGCGTCTCCCTTCGCCGGCATGATCCGGATCAGGTTTAAGGAACCCAGGGCTCCTTGAGGGTTTGATCTCAGCCCCGCCGCAAAGCGGGACACCCCTGACACCGGGCAGCTTAGACAGCCGAGCCGGGGCGCGTCAAGGACAGCGCGGAATCAGGCACAGCCGAACTCGGCGGTTTCGCGCCAGTGGTCAAGTTCGACCATCAGGTCTTTTTTGCGCGCTTCGTCGATGAAGGCGGCGTTGACGGCATGGCGGGCGAGTTGCTCGATGTCGTCCAGGGTCAGCGACAGGGCCTGGGCGGTGGCGGCAAAATTCTCGCCAATGTAGCCGCCAAAGTAGGCCGGGTCGTCGGAGTTGATGGTCACTCGCAGCCCGGCGTCGAGCAGGGTTTTCAGGTTGTGGTTTTCCAGCCGATCAAATACGCACAGCTTGATGTTGGACAGCGGGCAGACGGTCAGCGGGATTTGCTCGGCGGCCAGCCGTGCGACCAGCTCGGGATCTTCGATACAGCGCACGCCGTGGTCGATACGTTTGACCTGGAGAAGATCCAGGGCCTGCCTGATGTAGTCTGGCGGGCCTTCTTCGCCGGCGTGGGCTACGGTCAGAAAGCCCTCGGCCTGGGCGCGGTCGAACACCGCGGTGAATTTCTCCGGCGGGTGGTCCTTCTCGGACGAATCCAGGCCGACGGCAACCACCCGGTCCTTCCAGGGCAGGGCCTGCTCGAGGGTAACCATGGCGTCTTCGGCGCTCAGGTGGCGCAGAAAGCACAGGATCAGTTCGCTGCTGATGCCGAGTTGTTCCTGCCCCTGGTCCAGCGCGCTGAGGATGCCGCTGATCACGGTATCAAAATCGATGCCGCGTTCGGTGTGGGTTTGCGGGTCGAAGAAGATCTCGGTGTGCCGAACCTTGTCGCCGCGCGCCCGTTCCAGGTAGGCCCATGTGAGATCATGGAAATCCTGCCGGGTGTGCAGCACGGCCGCGCCTGCGTAGTAGACATCGAGGAAGGATTGCAGGTCGGTGAACTGGTAGGCCTGTCGGATCTCTTCAACGCTGTTCCAGGGCAATTCAACCCCGTTGCGCTCGGCCAGCGCGAACATCAGTTCGGGCTCCAGTGAGCCTTCGATGTGCAGGTGAAGTTCGACTTTGGGCAGTGATTGGATGGCGTGGTGCATAAGCGGTCTCGCGGGTTCAGCTCAGGGCGTGTTCTGGCCGGTGTGTTCGGCAGGGTGATCGGTGCAGTGGGCCTTTATGAGGGCGCCAAGCAACTGGTCCTTTTCTTCCCAAAGCCGGTTCAGCCAGGCCTGGAAGCGGGCGCGGTAGGCCGGGTCGTTCTGGTAGTCGCCGTTCTTGAGATCGTCGGGGATGGGCAGGGTGCGGACGTGGACCTGCACCTCGGCGATGCGGTTGGCGAACAGGTCGCCGAGCTCGGCCGGGCCGTCGGGATAGTAGAGGGTGACGTCGATCAGGGTATCGAGGGTGTCGCCCATGGCGTCGAGCACGAACGCGGTGCCGCCGGCACGCGGTTTCAGCAGGTGGGCAAACGGCGAGTTCTGCTGCCGATGTCGGCCGGCGCGGAAGCGGGTGCCTTCGGCAAAGTTGACGATCGAGACCGGGATGTGGCGAAACTTTTCGCAGGCCTTGCGGGTGGCGGCGATGTCGCGCCCGGCCAGCGCCGGGTTTTTCTCGATCTGCTGGCGCGAGTAGCGCTTCATGAACGGGAAATCCAGCGCCCACCAGGCCAGGCCAAGAATGGGTACCCAGATCAGCTGGCTCTTGAGAAAGAAGCGCAGCATCGGCAGGCGCCGGTTGAACACTTTCTGCAAAACCGGGATGTCGACCCAGCTCTGGTGGTTGGAGAGGACCATGAAGTGCCCGTCGAGTGCCTGTTCGGGCAGCCCGGTCACCGTGACGCGGGTGTCGGTCAGGCGGTTCATCATCGCGCTGTTGACGTCGATCCAGCTGGCGGCGATGGCCATCAGCGTCCGGTCGGCGGCGGCCCGGAAGGCCGGGAAGCGCAGGATGGCCTTGAACAGGGCAACGACCAGCAGCGGCGCGATGTGGACGATGCAGTTCAGCGTGAGCAGCAGGGTCGCCAGGCTGATCCGGCTGAAGGCAAGCAGCTTTTTCATGGTCGGAATTATCGCACGCGAATCAGCCAGGGCCTTGACTCACCGGCGCGTAAAAGGCCCGCCTGGCCAGCCCGGGAAAACGCGATAATGGGTGTCCATTTTCGACCTTGAGGAATTGTCGATCCATGCCGACGTTTGACGTTGTTTCCGAGATTGATCATCACGAACTGGCCAATGCGGTGGACCAGGCCAACCGCGAAGTGACCACCCGCTTTGATTTCAAGGGTAGCGATTCCAGCTACAGCCTGGCCGAGAACGTGGTGACGATGAAGACCGAATCCGACTTCCAGCTCGACCAGATGCTGGACGTGCTGTATGCCAAGCTGGCCAAGCGCGGCATCGATCTGGCCGCGGCCGAGCCTGGCGAGCCGGAAATCATGGCCAAGACTGCCACCCGCACCGTAACGATCCGGGAAGGGATTGATCAGGATCTGGCGCGCAAGATCGTCAAGACGGTCAAGGGCTCCAAGATCAAGGTTCAGGCCAGCATCCAGGGCGACCAGGTACGCATTACCGGCAAGAAGCGCGACGACTTGCAGGCAGTCATCGCGCTACTGAAAGAAAGCGAGCTTGAACTGCCGCTTCAGTTCAAGAACTTTCGCGACTGAGCAGTTTGCCAAGACGGGCGCGCAGGCGCTTGTAGCCGTCGCCTTCGCTGCTGTCGGCAAACACCCAGACGGTCTGGGTATGATCGTCCATCGTTACCTTGATGGCGGTCGCCAGGCCGTTGCTGATGCCGGTGCCGCTGACATGCCCGATCTTGCGGGCCTTGCCGCGGCCAATCAGGGTGATCTGGTCACCGTGAGTGGACAGCACCAGCTTGAGCCAGCGCGGGGTGTTGAGCTTCTTGATCGCCCATGCCCATAGCAGACCAATCGCGACCGCCACGCCGATAAAGGCGAACAGATTGGGCTGGATGTAGAACACGGCGGCCAGGCCGAAGCCGGCCAGCAAGGTAGCCAGGCCCTGCGCCAGCAGCGAGGGGCGAATATCGAGGGTGAGTGAGCCGGTAGTTTTCATGAACCGGATTGTAGCGCCGGCCGGGCCGTTTGGGGAGCCCGGCCGGTGTCGATCGTCAACTGGATGATTTGCGCCGGGTCGAGCGGCGCTGGTCCGGGTGCAGCGAAGTGCCCAGGATGTGCTCGGCGCGGTTGATCACGTGCGAGGCCTGGCCGACGATCAGCGGGTCGGGCCCCTTGACGATGGACTCGTCCTTGTCGGGGTAGTCCAGGCTGGCCAGGAAGTGACGCATGCAGTTCAGACGCGCCCGTTTCTTGTCGTTGGACTTGACGATGGTCCAGGGCGCGTCGGCGGTGTCGGTGTAGAAAAACATCGCTTCCTTGGCTTCGGTGTAATCGTCCCATTTGTCCAGGCTGGCCAGGTCAATCGGCGAGAGCTTCCAGCGCTTCAGTGGGTCCTGGGCGCGGGAATCGAAGCGTCGGCGCTGCTCGGGCTGGGTGACCGAGAACCAGTACTTGAACAGGCGGATGCCCGAGCGCACCAGCATGCGCTCCAGATCGGGTGCCTGGCGCATGAATTCCAGGTATTCGTTGGGCGTGCAAAACCCCATGACCCTTTCGACCCCGGCCCGGTTGTACCAGGAGCGGTCGTAGAAGACCATTTCACCGGCGCTGGGCAAATGCTCGATGTAGCGCTGGAAATACCACTGGCCGCGTTCCAGTTCGGAAGGTTTGTTCAGCGCCACCACGCGGGCAAAACGCGGGTTCAGGTGCTCGGTGAAGCGTTTGATGGTGCCACCCTTGCCGGCGGCATCGCGGCCTTCGAACAGCACGATGAATTTCTGCCCGGTGTCCTGGGCCCAGTGCTGGACTTTCAGCAGCTCGGCCTGGAGCTGGGCCTTTTCGGCTTCATAGGGTTTGCGCGCCAGCTTGCGGCCATAGGGATAGCGACCGCGCTCGAAAGCGTCGCGAACCTGGTCGCGGGAGACCTTTGGGTACTCGCTGACGGCACCGCTGGTGGCGGGGGTGGGCGCGGTATCGGTTTTGCTCGCGGTCTTGCGGGCGTTGGCGGCAGCCTGGCTCATGGCGTTTCTCCCTGTAAAAAAACCACCGTAGCAAGGGCCCAACGTGGAGTTATTGACCGTGGTCAAGAAAGCCCGGGAGTCATGGCATTCGTCGTCGGGTTAATAATACGGTTTCGGCCATGACCCTTCCCAGCAATGAGCCAGACGCAGTGGAGCTTCATCATCAACCCGTCAGCCGGCGCTCGTTCGGGTCGGCACACGGCGCGCCGGCTCGACTCGATTCGGGAACGTTTCCCCGATGCCGAATGCCTGCCGACCGGCCAGCCGGGTGATGCCCTGGCCTGGGCACGGGCGCGTCGCGATGATGCCGGGCGCGTGGTGGTTGCCGTGGGGGGTGATGGCACGGTCAACTCGGTGGCTTGCGGGCTGGCCGGTGGTCGTGCGCGAATGGCGGTGATTGCTGCCGGGTCGGGCAATGATTTTGCCCGCATGCTGGGCATGCCGCGCGGTTTTGCCAATGCGCTGGACGTGCTGGCCGAATGCAAGCCGCTGCCGGTCGACTTTGCCGAGGTCCAGATCGTCGATGCCCATGGCAAGACGATCGAGACCGGCTTCGTCAACAGCCTGGGGCTGGGCCTGGAAGCGCGCATTGCCGCGCGTGCCGGACGGGCACGCTGGCTACGTGGTTTTCCGCGCTACCTGGCCGCCGCTCTGGTAGAACTGCTGACTGACCGACCGGCGGCCATGGTGATCGAGCAGGCTGGCCAGCGCATCGACCAGCGCCAGGTGCTGGTTGCCCTGGCCAACGGTCGCTGGGCCGGAGGCGGCTTCATGCTGGCGCCAGCGGCGCGGCTGGACAGCGGTGAGCTGGTGTTGACCCGCGCCGATCCCTTGCCGCTGTGGCGGCTGCTGATGTTGCTGCCAACCACCCTGTGGGGTGGCCATGTCGGCAAGACTGGCGTCCACCAGGCTTCCGTTCGCAACCTTCGCGTGGATTGCCCGGACGGGGTGGCCGTGCACCTGGATGGCGAGGTGCTGACCGAAACCGCGGTGCATCTGGACGTCGCGGTTCAGCCGGGCGCGCTGAAGGTTCTCGCGCCCGGGCGTTGATCAGTAACGCACGCTCCAGCGAGTCTGGCCACCGGCGCGCAGCGGCACCCCGTCTTCCACTGCGAAGTCCACCGTTTCGGGGATCTCCTGCGGTTCGGCGACCAGGGTCAGGGTGTCGGGGTTGCGCGGCAGGCGGTAGAAATCCGGGCCGTGGAAACTGGCAAAACCTTCCAGCTTGTCGAGTGCCCCCGCGTCATCGAAGACTTCGGCGTAAAACTCCATGGCATGCAGCGCCGAATACACCCCGGCGCAGCCGCAGTCGGATTCCTTGGCGGATTTTGGATGGGGCGCCGAGTCGGTGCCGAGGAAAAACTTCGGGTTGCCGCTGGTGGCTGCCTTGACCAGCGACTGGCGATTGCTTTCGCGCTTGAGCACCGGCAGGCAGTAGTGATGCGGCCTGAGCCCGCCGTCGAAAATCGCGTTGCGGTTGAGCAGCAGGTGGTGCGCGGTGATGGTGGCGGCCACGTTGTCGGGGGCGGCCAGCACGAAATCGACCGCGGCCGAGGTGGTGATGTGCTCGAACACCATGGGCAGGCCGGGGAAGCGCTTGACCAGGCCGTCCAGGTGGCGTTCGATGAACACCGCCTCGCGGTCGAAGATGTCGATTTCGCTGTCGGTCACCTCGCCGTGCATCAGCAGCGGCAGGCCCTGCTTTTCCATTTCCTCGATCACGGGCATCACTCGCTCCAGGTCGCGCACGCCGCTGGCCGCGTTGGTGGTGGCGCCGGCCGGGTAGTACTTGACGGCGTGCACGAACGGGTTGTCGGCGGCTTGGCGAATATCGTCCGGCGTGGTCTGCTCGGTCAGGTACAGCGTCATCAGCGGTTCGAAATCGGCCTCGTCGGGCAGGGCGGCCAGGATTCGATCGCGGTAGGCCAGCGCCAGTTCAACCGTGGCCACCGGCGGCTTCAGGTTGGGCATGATGATGGCGCGGGCAAACTGGCGCGCCGTGTCGGGCAGCACCGCGCCCAGCATCTCGCCGTCGCGAACGTGCAGGTGCCAATCGTCGGGACGGGTGATGGTCAGGGTCTGGGTAGTCACGGCGGGCCTTTGGCGTGCGAGTTGAACTGTCATTTTAGCCCAGCCGGCCCGCGCCTCGCCGTTTACCGCACGCGGTCTGGTACTGTTTCATCAGTTTTCGTTGATCCAAGGACACCGCCAAATGAGCCAATCCCCTGAATTTGACCTGGTGCTGCTGGGCGCGACCGGTTTTACCGGCCAGCTGGTGGCCGATTACCTGCTCAAGCGTCACGGCGCGACGGGGTCCTTGCGCTGGGCGCTGGCCGGGCGCAGCCGGGACAAACTGGAGGCCGTTCGCGCCCGGTTGGGTGACGCTGCAGCCGATCTGCCGCTGATCGTGGCCGACAATCACGACCGGGCCAGCCTGGATGCGCTGGTCAACCGCACCTCGGCGGTGTGTTCGACGGTGGGACCCTATGCCCTTCATGGCTCGGAGCTGGTGGCCGCCTGTGCGGCCAGCGGCACCGATTATTGCGACCTGACCGGCGAAGTGCCGTGGATGCGACGCATGCTCGACGCCTACCAGGCCGAGGCCGAGGCCAGCGGCGCCCGGCTGGTCCACTGCTGCGGGTTCGACTCGATTCCTTCCGACCTGGGCGTGTGGTTCCTGCAGCAGCAGGCCCAGGCCCGTTTCGGCCGACCGATGAGCCGCATCCGCATGGGCGTGGAGCGCATGCGCGGCACCATGAGCGGCGGCACGGCGGCCAGCATGATCAACATCATCGAAGAAACCCGCCGTGATTCGTCGGTGGCCAAGGTCGCGGCCAACCCCTTTGCCCTGTGCCCGCCCGAGTTCCGCCAGGGCCCGCGCCAGCCGTATGTCAAAAGCCCGGCCTTTGACGCGCACCTGGACAGCTGGCTGGCGCCGTTTGTGATGGCAGCCATCAACACCCGTATCGTTCACCGCAGTCACGCGCTTCAGGGCCGGCCCTGGGGTGAGGGGTTCATCTATGACGAGGCCATGATGACCGGCTCGGGCTTTTCCGGGCGTCGTCGCGCCTGGGGCTGGTCGCTGGCGCTGGGTGGCTTTGCCCTGGGGGCCAGCCTTGGCCCCACCCGCAAGCTGATGGCCAAACGTTTTTTGCCCAAGCCGGGCGAAGGACCCAATGCCGAGCAGCGCGAGAAAGGCTTCTTCCGCTTGCTGTTCAACGGCAGCAACGAGCAGGGCGAGCGTTTGAGGGTCCGCGTGACCGGCGACCGCGACCCCGGCTACGGCTCAACCGCCAAGATGCTGGGCGAGGCCGCTTTCACCCTGGCGACCGATTTACCGCGCGATGCGTTGCCAGGCGGCTTCTGGACGCCGGGCACGGCCCTGGCCGAGCCGCTCAAGCCGCGCCTGGAAGCCCATGCCGGTCTGACGTTCGAGATCGTCGAATGAGCGTGCGCGACTGCCCCGATCCCACTGTCGAAGCCGAACCGGATGGAGCGCTGGAGCAGGTCATCGTGCCGCGCACCAGCGATGTCGGCGGCTTTGAAGTCGCTCGCGCCTTGCCGTCGGCGCAAAAGCGCCTGGTCGGGCCTTTTGTGTTTCTCGACCAGATGGTGCCGGGCGAGATCCTTCGTGGCGACGGGCTGGACGTGCGCCCGCACCCGCATATCGGGTTGTCAACGCTCACTTACCTGTTCGACGGCGTCATTACCCATCGCGACAGCCTGGGCACGGTGCAGGACATCCGCCCGGGCGCGGTCAACTGGATGACTGCCGGTTCCGGCATCGCCCATTCCGAGCGCTCGCCCGAAACGGTTCGCCAGCAAGGCGGCAAGCTGTTTGGCCTGCAGGCCTGGGTAGCCCTGCCGCATGACCAGGAAGAATGCGCACCGGCCTTCAGCCACCTGGCCCAGAACGACCTGCCGCAGGTCGAAAGCCCCGGTTTGCTGGTGCGATTGGTCGCCGGCGAGCTGTTCGGCCAGCGCTCGCCGCTGGCCACCGCCACCGAAACCCTCTATGCCGACATCGAGCTGGCAGCCGGCGTGTCACTGCCGCTGGAAAGCCGCGTCGAGGAACGGGCAATCTATCTCGTCAGCGGTTGCCTGAGGGTGGACGGGCAAGACCATCCGGCCGGCCGATTGCTGGTGATTCGCCCCGGCGAAACGCTGACGGTCAAGGCCCGCCAGGACTGTCGCTTCGTGCTGCTGGGCGGCGAGCCGATGGACGGCCCGCGCCATGTCTGGTGGAACTTCGTCTCGTCCAGCCGCGATCGCATCGAGCAGGCCAAGGCCGACTGGAAAGCCGGCCGTTTTGATCGGGTCATTGACGACAACGAAACCATTCCGCTGCCGGAGCGTTGAAACGATCCAGAGATCAGCTCTGCGATTAATCCCAACTCATTTCCCGATAGGGGTTGTCGGCTACGCCCCGCACATCGACTTGGCCTGAAACGCTGCTGGCTGGCACGACGAAGGCGTGCCGGATTCGCCGAGGTTCGCCCGGCGGAAGGTGGATCGGGTTTGCCAGCGGCCATCCGTTGGCGTCGGTCAGTGCTGCTGGGGTAATACGGCGGTTTCCTTCAAGCGTAAGACCGATCCGTGCGCTCATGTCCCAGAAACCAGGGTCACTGGTTTCGTTCACGATCACGAAATCGGCCAGCACGATTTTCTGACCGTTTCTTGGCGATACCCCCGGCCACTCATTCACGGTTTCAATGTGGCTGGCAACCATCGCCAATTGATCCAATTCGAAGTCGATCAAAACGGGATAGTCCTGGTACTGCATGGGCTGATCGCCCATCGGAAAGCGCATTTCCTCCATGAAGCCCGCCGTGCCTTCCGTCACGGTGCCGAAGTTGGGGAAGTAAGCGACAAATTCAAACTCGGTCACGTTGGCGGGCAGGCGAAAGATCAGCCGGCCGCCGGTCGCTCTGTCCGGCAGGAGCAGTGGAGTGGGCGGCAGTTCGCTCGACTCCCAGTCGGCCAGGTAGACGTAGCCTTCCGGCGTGACAATCTGAAGATGATCCTCAGCGCGGAGAAAACGCATGACCCGATGCGTTTCGATCTCCTCCTGCGGGTCGGCACCACGCTGGAAATGGTTGGCGGGGTTCATCCGGACGAGTTGGCTCTTTCCGATCAAATGGACGTCAACTGTTTGGCTGTCGTTGGTGCCCTGAGTGCTCTCGGCCGCTGAATGCGTTCGGATGTCTTTTGCCTCCAATGCAAGGAAGTCGTTACGTTGAGCGTTTCTCGAAAGCGTGGGTATTTCAGCGTCCCGCTCGTTTCCAATCAGCGAAATGGCGATGGGAGCATATTCGATGTGGTGGTGCCGCAACTCCAATCGTTCCGGTTCACCCTCTGGAACCAGGAAAACAAAGTCTCGTCGCAACCGGGTGCGCGGCGCAGGCAGGACAAAAGACAGGGGGAACGCATTGTCGAAATTCTCCTGTTCCGAATGAAGTGGTATCAGCCGATCCTCACCGAAAACCAGCACCAGCACCTCTTCGAGGGAACCGAAAAGAATGGCCTCCTGGCCGTTGTCCTGAGCAATCAGATCCCTTGGCTTGCGGTTCTCAGCGATGGTGTCCACCACCAGGAACTGATAGCCATCGGGCGCTGTCCGCCTTTGCCACTCGTTGGTTCTGGTGATTCCGCGAACGCTCAATCGCATTGCCCGGTTGGCACCACTCAGGCGAACGGCTACGGTCTGGTTTAACGGCAAGCCACCTTCAGGTAATTGTTCGGCCGGCAGCAGCTCGGAGAATGAAGGCTCTCGAGCTATGCCCAACTGGGCGAGGGCTTCCAGCGGAAGCCTGGCTTCTTCCTGCATGTTGTCAGCATGACCGAAGTCACTCCGCCCTGAGCGTGCATTCCAGCGTAGCGCCCGGTTGCCGAAGGTGCCGCGGCCGTTCAGGGCACCTTCGGGCAGCGGGTCATTCATTCCGCCAGGCGAAGCGCCAACAATGAAAGCATCGACTTGGTCGCCGAGTTGGTTCATCAACTTTTGCAACTCACGTATTTCGCCAGCGAACAGGACGATGACTCGGTCGGCTTCAGCTCGCATTTCAGGCAGGATTTCCATCACGCTGGCAGCCGGGTCGAGTACGCTGGCCATTGCTGCAAATCGTTCCATTTGCGGCTTGGCCAGCCAGCTCTCGGACAAGCCACTAACTCCTGTCACGGCAATTCGCTGGCGTCCTGCTTCAAGTAGGGCGTAGGGTTGTGCAATGGCTTGGCCTTCATTGGTAACCAGGTTAGCGCTGACGGCTGCGTATGTCTGGTTAGGCAAATGCTCCAGAAGCACATCCGGGCCATAGGCAAGATCCAGATAGGAAATATGCACGACGTCATAGTCAAAGGCGCTCGGGGCGGTCAGCAGCTTTGCGGGATCCTCACCGATCAGATGATGGCCAAAAAACAAATTGCCGCCGTCAATCAGCAGGTCTCGTTTTCCCCGTCCGCGATCCCACTGGTTGGCCAACCTTGCCAAACCGGGCCTGAAGTCTTCATCGCCGCTGGTCAGGTAGGCCCCCTGGATATCGCCGGTGACCCAGACTGTTTGTGCGATCGCGGGAGAGAATCCGAGAGCAATAAGTGCAACTGCGGTGGCCAGCCGACTTGTTATCCGTATCCTGTTTGTCTTGCTCATGTCAATTGCCCGCCCTTTGACGCTCATGCTCAAGGAGATCAGTGCATTCTGGCATCGGGTTAGTCTGGCTGATTGGCGAGGTAAGCGCGTCGAAAACCACACCGGTGCCAAATGCGACTCCAGCACCGGCAACGTGGGTAGCGCCAGCGCCAAGAAGCAGGCCTGCTCCGAACCAGAAGGCCCCCTGCAGCATGCAGCATGCAAAATTCAATGAGTTGAACATGCAGTCGCCGAAACCCCACAGGCCAAAGAGCACGCTGTTGGCTAGTCCGGCCATTTGATAGTACTCAACGATGGGACTAGCAAGAATTAGGGGGAAATACACGCCGGGAACTACCCGGCTCAGGCTGGCGCTTCCATGTCCATTGATGTCTCGAGCAAGGACATCACCAGTCTCAGGATTGACATCCCACCACTGTCCAGTCACTGGATAGGCTGTTGGCCCTTCACTAGTTCTTGCCAGAACCCAGTGCCCTTTATCCCAGGCATTCTTGAAAGACGCGGGCGGGAGGTGGCCTTGTGCTGTGGTGAGCGTATCCCAATCAGATGCTTGACGGAGTAATCGCCAATTACTCGCGCCCGATTCAAGATGCATGGCAGCGGCAGCCGAATCAACTTGGCCCGAAGCTTCCAGGGCAGCCCATTCGAACACGCTGTCGCTCAGACCGAGTGGAATGGCGGGTGGTTGATCGCCGCGCCAGGTGGTGTGGTGGCGTATCAGGTCGAGCGTTCTTGAAAAACGCAGAGTCGATTGATCCAGGGGCTGAATGGTTTCATGCAAGGCGATTAGTCCGATACCGTCAATGACTGAGTGTGATCGCCGGTGGGCATCTGCCATTCGATAAGTCAGGAATTCCAGGATGGTCTCGGGAATGACGGGCAAGCTTTCAAGTGTATTGGCATCCGGGGAAAAACGCGGATCCATAGCCACGGCGATGAGCAAATCTTCGTTCGGTAACAGCTGCTCCAGTAACCGTTCGGCCAGCCATTGAGGCGACATAGCAAAATGATCGAGGAAGAATTTCGATTCTTGCGCGATGGCACCAAATTTCAGTAATGAGTCGCTACTGATACCGTAAACAGACTTCATTGGCTCCCGCCAATTCGGGTCTGCCAGATCGAAACGAGTGTTGCGCGTCGTATTAGATTCTTCACCAGGGCGGTGATTGACAATATCGAAGTGAAGAGCGCTCCACTCACGGTCTGTCGCTGTTTGTTCTCTGCCGCGAAGACTCAAGCTCCCAAGCGCGCCGATGGCCTCGCTCATCACTCGCCCCACGGGTGGCTCCGCCGGGTTTTCGCGAATTCTGCCGTCCGAAAGAATGGATTTGTCGGCCTCCATGTAATCGCCCACCTGAATAACCGGAAGCCACTCATTGACCTGCTGCATTTGCTCGATGAATGCAGCGGCCGGGTTTTCGCTGGCCGCGCTCTCGGCGAACATGTCCAGCAAATTGCCGGACAAAGGGACCAAGCCGATCGATACCATTGGCAGATTCATTTCATGGGGAAAGACCTGGGTTGATACCAAGGTGTGGTCAGTGAATTTGTCACCCTCTCGTGTTGTGGCGACAACCTTGAATTCCAGCGAGTGGAACAGGTCCGACGGTAGCTGATTGATAGCGAAAAAATTCTCTTTGTTTGCCAGCTGGTCGCCAGCCTGATTGTCGTTCAATGCAGGATCAAGACTGAGCCATTCGGCGTTGCTTTCTATCTGTACCCACCAGTGCCTTTCCCAGCGTTCATTCAATGGCTTGCTGGAATGCGGCCTGGCGAAGACGTCGGCACCCAGAGCGGTTTGCAAAGTCTCAAACACACTCTCCTGGACCCCTTCCCAGAAGGCCTGATCAGCTTCGATCGCCCGAATAAAACGTTCGTATTCGTTGTCGTCAAGGCGAGTCAGCGACAGTTGCTCTCCCGCAGTCGCCATGGCGCCCAGCAGACTTTCCACCTGATCCAAGGCAGGGTCAAAGGGCTGATTGGCAGCCTCCTCAAGGCTCATCAAAGTTTTCGGATCGGTGATTGCACCACTCGCCAATCGAACATTGTGGCCCTGAGCCTCCAACATTGTTGCCAGCAGCAGGGCTCGATCAAGACTGTTGCCTTGCCGATCTTGCAGTACGCCGCGTGGACCTCTTAACACACCCTGGTAAGCGATGGGACGGGTTTCGTCGCGAACCCACTCGAAGGCTGCATCAACTGTGCCCAGCTTTTCGCCGAGCGCTATCGGGTGGAATTCGGTACGGTCAAGTGTTTGGTCCAGTTCGGTCCAGAAGTCGATCATTTGGTGGAGCTGAGCATGGCGTTCGGCGTCTGACAACCCTGGGTTTTGAGGATTGAGTGGAAAGGCGGCCGAGGCGTTGTCCGTGCCAGTGATCAAAGCCATGGTTAGCACGAACAAAAGAATGCCCATTTTTTCAATGAGGCAAGTTGCGCTCTTGCTGATCAGATTCGGGTTAGGGCTCATGGGAATGATCCTTGATGCAGTTATCAAAGTGCGCGCGGGCACAGGTCCGGTGTAAATGATTACGCAGTCCTTTTCAGAAAACGGCCACAAAAGTTCATGGAAGTCCGATAAAAAGCGTTCGTCGGTCACTCCGGGTCAGGTCACTGTTGAGATTGTGGTCGAGTTGCCTGCGCAGGCCATTTCCCCGTCGGAGTGGGAATCACTCAGTCTTGATCAATCCTCAGTTGATGCACAACGGAAGGGCTAAGCTCGATTTCATACTTCAGGTCACCGCCGCCGGCTCCGACCACAACGCGATAAGAGCCGGGCTCCAGGATCAGCGGCTCGCCGTCGACCTGACCCTGGGCAATCGTCTGGCCATCCTGATCGTACACTCGAAAACGAGCGGCCAAGGCCTCCAGCAGGGTGGTGGTCAGGGCGTCGCCGTCGCGGGTGTCGAAGAACCCGCCGCCACCCAGTTCGGCCAGCCGCTCGAATTCTTCCCTCAGTTCACTTTCATCGATATGAAAGCCGAGAATATTCAGACGTACCTTGATGCCGCTGTCGGCCAGCGCCCTAACTGAGGTCGCAATATCGCCGTCGCAGGTGTCCTCGCCGTCGGTGAACAGCAGTACCAGCTTGCCTTGTTGCTCGAATGCCTGCAGGTCGCCTGGTGCGGCATCCAGCGCGGCAGCCAGCGGCGATCGCGCCAGATCGAAGCCCTCGATTTCTTCGATGGCCTTCAGTACATCAGCTCGCTGCTTGCGATGTGGCTCGACCAGCAGCTCGCTTTGACAGCTCTCGGGGTCCCTATGTCCGAGAGCACGAAGACCAACGGGAACATCGGCCGGAATATGTTGCTCCAGCACATCGCGCAGGACGCGCCGAGCGACACTGACGCGACGACCTCCCTCCATGCGCCGCAGCATCGAGGCATCAAAGAGCAAATGCAGCACGTCGCCCGAAACGACGACCTTGTCGCCACTAACCACCTGGAGCTTGCCAGGCTCGGGCGGCTCGGCAAAAAAGCGCTCAACGGCCAGTTCGAACTCGCTGGGTTGGCGAATCCGGTCCATGGCCGCCTCGAAGGAACGAATCAGGGTGTTGCGATCCATGGTGTAGTAATACTCGCCGCCGGCCGAATGGGCCCAGGCTTTCATGAGGTTCTGGTAGCCGCGGGTTTCGGCCTCGTCGCGCGGTGCCCCGTGGCTGATTTCCAACGCCATCACCCGCGGCCGGGTGCGCTCCAGGTCGTTCCATACGTTGAGGTCCCGCCCCATGACTTCGGCATCGGTAAGCAGGAAGATGATGCGCTCTCCATCGCGTTGGTGCAGGGCGCGCGAGGCGGTGATCAGGTAGGGCTCCGAATTGGAGCTGCCGAAGCGACCGTCGTAGGAGGCTAGTGCGCGATTCAGTTCCCGCGGCTCCTCGGCCCAGCCGTCAATCAAAAGCGGCCCGCCCAGTGGAATCAGGTTGACGGCTTCCTGGCCGGGGATCAGTCCCTCGGCAAAGCGGTTCAGTGCCTGGTAAATGGCAGGCTGAAGGGCCGAAAGACTGCCGCTGCCGTCCCAAAGGAACACGATTGAGCGAGGCGGTTCGACCAAATTCAGGTGGTAGCCGCCTGGCGGCAACCGGCGTGCCTCGGCCTGGCGCCATCCATTGTCGCTACGCAGCCAGTCCAGCTCGACTGTGTCACCACTCGGGTTCAGCAGTTCGGCCTGAAGTCGGCCCAGCTGCGATTCGCGCAGGCGCAGGCTCAGGCTGTTGTCAGGTTCGGCCAGGTCGATTCGGTAGCTGCGCCGGTCCCCAGGCTCTGCCACTTGGCCACGGACGGTATTTTCCAAAGGGTAAGGCTGATCCTGACTGCTGTCGCGATCGTCGATCTCGAGGCCAGCTGCCGCGCCCCCCGGTGGGCCAAGTGGGCCGCTGGCATCATCCATGCCCCAATAGCCGAGCAGCGACTGGCGGCTGGCCAGTGATCGGGCCTCGAAGGCAGCGATGGCCGTTGGGGCTCTCCAGCGCCAGATTCCACGATCGTGTGCGCTATCTGGCAGAGTCACCACAAGCCTCAGATAACGCGCCGGAGCTGGCTCTGGCAGCTGGAAACTCGCCTGGCCATCCGCACTTCGCTCCAGTTGCCAGAGACCATGATCCTGCCAGGGCCCAAGGGGGCTTTCGGTCGCGGTCATTACCTGGATCTGCTCGACAGGTTCACCGTCGTGGTCCGGGTCTTCCTCCCAGCTCACGCGGTCAATGTAGCCCCCTCGGTGCTGCAGGAAGGCATACACAAGCTCGAAGTCTTCTGTCCGGCTAATGGTCCCGCCTCTTGGCGGCCTTCCGATGTCCGGGAAATGCAGCGGCGTGGCATCGGCCGGACGGGTATAGACCCAGTGGCCGCCGAGTTCGCTGGCCAGCAGGTCGTGGCGCTTCTCGGCCAACTCGCCCAAGGGTTTGCCCAGAGCGCGGAACATGCCGGTGCCGTTGATGCCGCGCTCTTCGATGCCGCCCCAGGTTTCCAGCGGAGTCAGGCGCAGGAAGCGGGCTTCAGTCGTCTGGTCAAGCTGAACGAACTGTTCACCGTCATGGCTTTCGAGCTGCACTTCAGCCAGTAGCTGCCACTCCCCGCGGTTCATCGCGCCCTCGATTCGAACCCGTTGCCAGCGCTGGTGCGGGTTCAGGCTGGATCGCTGATTGAACACGAAACCGTACAGGCGTCCACCATCGCCCGCCAGGGCCAAGGTTGGCAACGCGCCAGTGCCACGCCACTGTAGGGTGCTGCCGCCGCTGCTCATGCCGTCAATCAGATACTGCAGGCGTACTCGTTGATTGTTGTAACGCTCATCAACGGTTTCGCCGTGCTCGTCGATGAAGCGAGCACCCAGCCCGGTCCAGGCCAGGTCGGCCAATCCGACGAGTTCGTCCGGGACGCTCTGGTGCGCGCGCGGGTCCAGCGGCGTGCGGCCGGTCTTCACCGAGAGAGTGGCCGTGGCCGCTTCGGAATCACTCATCACGTACATGGAAAGCGGCAAGCCATCGCCAAGCATTGGCGGCACGATCAGTTCAAGATCGAAATGCTGGCGCTCGCCGGCGGCCAGACTCAGATTGTCAGGCAGGCCGTCTACCGTGCTTCCGCGATGACTGACATGGCCGGTCAGTTCGACGGTTTCGGTGGACTCACCATGGTTTTCAACGCTGAGACGTGCCGTGAGGCGCTGCGCTTCCGGTCGATAGGCAGCCAGGCTGGATGCATTTTCAGACCAATCCAGCCCCAGCCGGATTGCCGGGCCTTCGTCCGCTGGCAGCGCCGGGTCGCTGAAACGGATGACGCGGGAGGAGCTGCCAGCACGCAGCTCGAGCCAGGCGCGCTTGTCGGCGGCCAGTTGGATGTGGCGCTTATTATCTTCGCCAGTCTCGATCGGCAACTCCTCGCCTGTCTCGTCGACCAGAGCCATTTGGAAGCGCCCGCCGGTGACCTCGAACGACACCTCGCGATCTTGATCCGCCACCGGCAGGGCGATGATCTGGCTGCGCAGCCCGAGCACGCCATGACGCAGTTTGATCTCTCCGCTGGCTGGAAGCTCAAGCGGCATGACCCGAGACACGCCACTCTGCTCGGGACCGGCGGGCGCATTGGGTGCGCGCAACTCGGTAACGATAAGGTACGGATTGCCCGGTGCCGCATCGCCGCTGATGGCCAGATGGTAGTCGCCAGGTGGCAAGTTCTGACCGAATTCAAGTGGGTGATCCTGGCTCGTCTCCGTCAGGAAAATGCGCTGGCCAGCCCAGGTCAGTTCAGCGCGCAGGGTTTGTCCAGGCGCAGGTTCAATGGCCAGTTTCAGGTGGTTCCAGCCGGGCATCGCGAAATAGAAATGATCCTGGTCGTTGCTGGAGTGAATTGTTCCGTGCAAGGGCTCGTTCAGGCGCAGCAGATTCGCCTGGTTGGCATTTTCGTTCGGCTCGCTTTCCCACTGGCCGGCAGGGGTGTCTTGCGGACGCGCCAACAAACGGTAGTCCTCGCGCCCTCGAAGTTGAATTCGGTATTCGCCGGGCTCCAACCAGAGTTGCTCGATATGGATCTTGTCCGATCCGGCGGGCGGGTCGGCATGCAACAGTGAGCCGCCGCCCTGTCCGGGATGCAGGATCACGCGGGACAGCCCCGGACCGTTCGCCTCGATGGACCAGAAACGGCCAGGCTCGTCAACGCGCAGCGCGAACCATGCACGTTGGTTGTCGGTGAATACACCGGCAGTTGGTTCGCCAGCGATCAGGGGGGACGACCATTCGCTAACGTCATTTGGTCGTCGTGCCTGGCCATCGGTCAGACGTTCGGTGGCTTCCAATGCGATTTCTATCCGACCCGCCGGGTCGTTGCGACCACGTTGCAGACGCAGCTCATAAAGGCCTGGCTCAAGCGTGATTGACTCGAATAGTCGGCCTTGCACACCATCACGGCAGATCGCGGTGCGTTCCCCGTGGCGATGAAGGCAAACCGACGTAGCGGTTTCCTGGTCGCTGAACAGATCGACATGCCATCCCTGTTCAGCCTGCGATTCATCAATTCGGAAGGCAAGGTGCTCTCTTTGCTGGTCGAGCCCCTCTATCAAAACGCTCTGGCCGGGTTCGAACCAGCGTGTCTCTTCAGCCGTTGAGGCGCGATTGGGTGCTTCCCCGGGGCGTCGTCCCTGAACCGACCACTCAATTCGCATGCGGCCAATGTCATCACTATCCAGCGCCTTCAGATGTAGCTGAGCGCCCTCATCCAGCGCCATGGCAGTCCAGTTCACGTGCAGGCCGGCCTGTTGTTCGCTGGCGATGACGTCTCCATCGGCATTGACCACATCCGCCCTGATCTCGCGATCCAGCTCACCGGTCAGGCGCAAGCCCCAAAGAGCATCGGTTGGATCACCGGCTGGCAAGGATACGATAGCTTCTGAACCTTCAATTGCGTACCCGGAGGCCCTGGGAACCAGGCTATGTGGGCTGTCTTCGGCCTGGAAAGTGCGACGGAAGTCAGCCCGAGCAGTGCGCTCGAACCGGACTTCATAATTGCCAGTGCCGGTCAAGGTGATCAAATGTTCGCCCTGCGGAACCAGAAACTCATGACTGGTGGTCTTTTGGCGCGGTGAGTCGAGAACGAGTACCAACAATTCCCTTGCTTGGGTTTGGTGGTTTTGCGCGGAGGCACCGAACTCCATAACGGTGACGCTGGCTTCCCGATCATCCTCGGGCCAGGACATTTCAAGACTGATGGACTGATCAGTGATGCCAGTCAGTGAAATTCGCCAGAACTGATCGGCTTCATCTTCTTCAACCACCCACCAAAAGTGATCGACATCGCCCTCCGGCAAACTGCCTATGACTCTTGCTCCACCCTGGAAACGCTGCGCCTGATCAGGTTGATGGTTGGGTTCGCGCTCGAACAGCACCTGCTCGTAATCCCAGCTATTGGCCTGGGCAAGGCCCGCGGCAGACAGGAGAAAGCAACAAGAAAAATAACGTAGAGCGCGAATCATGCGCATCCACCCTCGGGCCGTTGAAGTCGTATGGCTTATTACGTCAAGACCGGCGGATTCCTGCCATATGAAGCACCGAGGGTGCTAGCGAGGCTTGAAAGTCGGTGCACGTTTTTCGAAGTTTGCGCGCATGGCTTCGCGCTGGTTGGCGCCCAGCAGCAGGCCGAGTTGCAGCCGGCGCTCGGTGCGCAGTGCCCGGCGCTCGGAGCCTCTCGCGGTTCGAGCAAACAGCCGTTTGATGGCGCTGATGGCGCTGGGTGATTGTTCGGACAGCCGCTCGGCCAGATCGCGGGCGGTCGCCAGCGGCTCGTCCTCGATTCGGGTCAGCAGGCCAAGCGCCAGGGCTTCTTCGGCCGGCACGCGGCGGCCGCTCATGGCCAGTTCCATGGCCACGTCGTCATTGACCAGGCCGCGCAGGGTCACGCTGGCGCCCATGTCCGGCAGCAGGCCCCAGCGGATTTCCATGATTGAAAACTCGCAGTCCGGCGCGCTGAAGCGAAAGTCGCAGGCCAGCGCCAGCTGAAGCCCGGCGCCAATGCAGTGGCCGTGAGTCACGGCAATCACCGGCATCGGCAGGTCGCGCCAGGCCAGGCAAACCCGCTGGAACAGGTTGTCCTTGCGCCACCACGGCAAAAAGCCCAGCAGCACGCGGAAGGGGTGCCGGGTGACGGCCGGGAAATCCAGGCCGGCACAGAAGGCCGGGCCCTCGCCGTGCAGGATTACCGCCCGTATATCGTCGGCTTTCTTCAAAGACCGGGCGGCCGCCAGCAGGCCGTCCATCATCGTCAGGTCCATGCCGTTGTACTTGTCTGGCCGGTTCAGTCGAACTTCGGCCAGGTGGCCATGGCGAACAATCTCGATGCGGGAGGCGGGCTGGTTCATGGGCAGATCCGGAAGTCAAGGCGTGAAAGAGCCTACACCGTCCCGGTTCTTCACGCTATTGCCATGGCGTCTTCACTGTTTGCTCATTTTGCGTTCACAAAATGCCGCTTGATCATTATTTGAATCTCGTTCAAAATACACGATATCCGACCAGGGAGACAGTCATTGGGAACGCGCGAACGCAAGCAACGAGAATTTGAGGCCCGGGAAACGCTGTTCATGGACACGGCCAGGCGGTTGATCCGTGAAGAAGGGCTGTTGACCCTGCAAATGGCCCGACTGGCGCGCGAGTGCGATTACGCCACCGGCACGCTGTACCAGCACTTCAGCTCGAAGGAAGACTTGCTGGTAGCCCTGGCGACCCGACGCATCGAGGAGCACAGCGACGAGTTTTGCCGGGCAGCCGCCTGGCAGGCCAGCACGCGAGAGCGCATGTTCGCCCTGACCGTCGTCGATCACGATTTTGGTCAGCGTCATCCGGGCTATATGCGCCTGTTGCAGTACGTCTTTACCGAGGTGGTCTGGGCCAGCGCCTCGCCCGGGCGGCGAACGGCGCTTCAGAAGGCCCTGGAGCAACCGGCCGGTGCGGTGCGCGCGATTGTTGAACAGGCCCTGGCCGATGGCGACCTCAAGTCCCACGGCTTCAACCCCCAGGCACTGATGCTGGGGCCCTGGGGTTTGTGTGCCGGCATCCAGTCCATGCAGCAAACCCGCGGCATGCTGGACCACCTGGGTATCGACGCTGCCGATGAGCTGCTGCATTTCCACAGCCAGGCCCTGCTCAACGGCCTGGGCTGGCAACCCCTGATTGATTTGAATGACCGGGCCACGCTGTCGGCCTGGGTGGAACGCGTTCGCCGGGAGGCATTGGCATGACCCGCTTGACCAGGCGCCTGGCACGACCAGGCCTGTTGATTCTCTTTCTGGCCGCGGCGCAATCCGCCGGGGCCTTGAACCTGACTGATGCGGTCGAGCGTGCCGAGCAGTTCGATCCGCGCCTGGCTGCCATCGAGGCCGATTTTCTGGCCGCCCGCGAGGATGGCGAGCAACTGTTGTCGACCCGTCGAACCCAGGTCAATGCCTTCGCCAATCTCGACTATCAGCGCGATTCGGTCCGAAGCGACTTGTTTGGTGACCAGCGCCAGACCTACCTGACCAACGCGGTGGGCGTGGAAGTGCGCCAGCCGCTGTTCCGGCTGGACTGGTTCGAGCGTGGCCGCCAGGCCGAGGCGCTTGACCTGCTGGCCGAAGCTGAAGCTACCAGCCGTCGCCAGGCCTACTGGTTTGACCTGGCCGAGCGCTATTTCAACGCGTTGGCGCGGGCCGAGGACCTGGCCCTGGCCGAGGCCGAGGCCGAGTCGGTGCGTGAGTCCCTGCTGGATACCCAGGCCCGTTTCGAGGCCGAAGCCGTGGCCGCGACGGACCTGCGCGAGGCCGAGGCCCGTGATGACCTGGCCCGGGCCCGTCTGCTGGCAGCCGAGCAGGGCCTGGAAGACGCGGTTGACCGGCTTGAAGAAGCGGTCGGCCCGGTCCAGCGGCTGCCGGTGCTGGGCATGAGCGAATCCGACCTGGCCAGCTATCCGCCGTTGGACGAGTGGCTGACCCTCGCGCGGGCGCAATCGCCGGAGTTGAGCGTGGCCCGGTCGGCGCTGGCGATCGCCGCGGCCGAGCGCCGGGGCGCCCGCAGCGAGCGCGCGCCTCAGCTCGACCTGGTGGGCAGTGCCACCCGGTTTGACCAGAGCGATTCGCTGCTGGGCCAGCGCGGCAATGATGCCGTCATTGGCTTGCAGTTCAGCATGCCGCTGACGGCCGGCGGTGCCCTGCGTTCGAGCGAGCGCCAGGCAGCCCAGCGTGAACGGTCGGCCCAGTTGGCCCTGGATCAACGCGAGCGTGAGCTGGATCGGCAGGTGCGCGATGCCTGGCGCGCCGTGCGCGTGGCCACGCGCCAGGTCAGCGCGTTCGAGGCTGCGGTGCGCTCGGCCGAAGTGGCCGAACAGGCCACCCGCAACGGCTTTGATGCCGGCACCCGAACCATCACCGATGTCCTCAATGCCCGCAGCGCCACCGTCGAGGCCCGACGTGACTTGTCCCAGGCGCGGTTCAACCGCGTCCTCGCCGATCTGCTGCTGAAGCTGCGCGCCGGTCAGATCGATCGCGACAGCCTGATTGAACTGGACACCCTGCTGGTGCCGGCCGAAACCGAACAGCGCTCGACCAGCCACCGACTTTCCCGGAGCATGAACCCATGAACAAACGAATGATCATCATGCTGGTGTTTGCCGGCGTGCTGTTTGGCGGCATCTTTGGCTTCAAGGCCTTCATCGACCAGGTGATTGCCGATGTCTTTGACAACATGGAAGCCGAAACCGTCACCATTTCGAGTACCGAGGCGCGTCGCGAGAGCTGGACGCCCCGCTTCGAGGCGGCCGGCACCCTGACCCCGGTCAGCGGGGCCGAACTGAGCGTCGAGCTGGGCGGAATCGTGCGCAGCATCCACTTCGAAAACGGCCAGTCCGTCGAAGCCGGGCAGCGCCTGGTATCGCTGGATACCCGGGTGGACGAAGCTGAACTGGCCCAGCTTCAGGCGGCCCTGCGCCTGGCCGAGCTCGAACTGGCCCGGCAGGAGCGCCTGTTCAACCAGCAATCGATTTCGCGGTCCGTGCTCGAGCGAGCCGAGAGCGAGGCCGACCAGGCCCGCGCAGTGGTCGCGGCCCGCCAGGCGCTGATCGACCAGAAAACGCTCACCGCACCGTTTGACGGCCGCGTCGGTATCCGCCAGGTCAACCCGGGCCAGTTTCTTTCACCCGGTACCCCGGTCGTTTCCCTGCAGGCGCTTGACCCGATCAATATCGATTTCAACCTGCCGCAGCGCATGCTGCCGAGGCTGTCTCCTGGCCAGCGTGTCGACGTTCGCTTCGATGCGTTTCCCGATCACGCCTTTCAGGGCGAGATCCTCGCCATCGAGCCGCGTCTCCGCGAGTCGACGCGCACGGTGCTGGTCCAGGCCCGACTGGACAATCCCGACGAGACGCTGCGTCCGGGCATGTTCGGGCGCGTCGAACTGGAGCTGGGCGAGGCCGAGAGCCTGATCGTGCTGCCGCAGACCGCGCTGCGTTTTGCCACCTACGGCGACTCGGTCTTCGTGATCGAGGAAGAAGACGGCGAGAAGAAAGTCACCCAGCGCTTCGTCCAGACCGGGCGCACCCGCGGTGACTTGGTCGCCATTCTGGACGGGCTGGACGAGGGCGTGGCAGTGGCCGGCTCCGGCCTGCTCAAGCTGCAGAACAACGCCCGCGTCAAGATCGACAACGACGAGGATACCCGTCCGACCGAAGACGCTGATCCGCGTCCGGACAACGGCTGAGCCGGGAGAGGTCCGACATGCCATTTACCGATATCTTCGTCAAACGTCCGGTGCTGG
>PWYW01000028.1 GCA_003567685.1 Gammaproteobacteria bacterium | reverse complement strand
TGCTCGGAGCGCGTTTCAGTCGGAGAAGCCGCAGATCGTGCGGTGCGACGCGAGTGACAGTAGCCGTCGCTACGACCGAGTGGCGCAACGTGCGAGATGCGGCTTCTCCGGCGAAACCCTTGCGGGACGGGCCTTTGCGGGGCCTCCGCCTCGTTTGGGCTCGCTCATTTGGAATGACCAAACCACGCGCGCCCAAGCCGAGCCGGAGTCTCCCGCAAAGGCCCGTCGCGCCCGAGCATAATTATTCAGAGGTTCCCTAATTCTTGGACCCGCGCGCTGCGCGCATACGGCATGTTGTAGTCGGCTACGAGCGAAATTCGGCGAAAAGTGGTGCCGCTGACTCCGCCAAACCTTGCTTCTCCAGCGAGCGCCGGAGTCGATCCAGCATCGGCCCGGCCGGAGATGGCCTGGCCGCCAGACTCGCCCGATCAAAATCAACCACGTACCACTGACCATCGCCCGAACACAGCAAATTCCCGGCATTCATGTCCGGGTGTTTCAAGCCCGCCTGAAAAAAGCGATTGAGCGTGTCGGCCAGGCGCCCCCAGTCCGTCGCCGTCAGCCTTTCGGCGACCACGTCCAGCGGTTTCGCTTGCGGGACTTGCTCGGTCAGCAAGCCAGCCCGGTAAATCAGGCCGTTGCAGAAACAGGCCGCTTTTATTGGCCTCGGCACAGGCAGGCCGAGTTCATGAAGACGGCTCAAAAGTCGCCACTCGCGAATGCTTCGGGACCGGCTTGCCCCCGTCCAGAGGTAGCGGTCGCGATTGACTCGTGCCATAAGGCCACCACGCAGATACGTTTTCAGCACCAAAGGGCCAATCTCACTGCTCACGCCCAAGGCCGTCCCACGGCCACCGTAGAGGTCGATCACTGCTCGTCGTTGATGCCAGAATGCCGGACAGAACCAATCAGCGCTGACGGTCGACACTCTGGCAGCATCGTATAGAATGACGGAGCTTCCAGCGTTGAGGATGGCTTCGGAAACACTGTCTGTCATCGCTGTTCATCCTTGCTGACCAAGCGTCCATGATGCCACCAATCAACCCGTCCCACATGGCTGCGCCAAGACAGATTTGCCTGTTGCGACTATCGGCTTTGGGCGATGTTTGCCACTGTATTGCGCTGGTTCGCGCGCTACAGCGTGGCTGGCCCGAAACGGGGATTTGCTGGATCATCGGGACGCTGGAGCACCGCCTGGTGGCCGATTTGCCGGGTGTCGAATTCATCGTCTTGAACAAGCGCGACACGCTGAATTCCTTCAGTACACTACGCCGGCAACTGGCCGGACGCCGCTTCGACTGGCTGCTGCATGCCCAGGTCTCTTTGCGGGCCAACCTGCTGGCAACCCAGGTGAACGCCGAACATCGCCTCGGTTTCGATCAGGCCCGCTCACGCGAGGGGCATGGCTGGCTGGTCAAGCATCGAATCGCAGCCGCCAGCCAGCAGCATCAGGCCGATGCATTCCTGGAGTTTGCTCGCTTCTTTGGTCTCGAAACCGACGATATCGACCCGGCACCGCCAATTCCCGACACGGCACGGACCTTCGCCCATGAGCATCAACCGCAAGCAGGCCAGGCAGTCCTGATCAGCCCTGCCTCGTCGCACGCTGGACGCAATTGGAGACCAGAGGCTTATGCTGCGCTGGCGGATTGGATTCATAGTGAACTGGAACGCCCGGTCATCCTGGTCGGCGGGCCATCGACCCGTGAGCAAGCACTGGCCGAAGCGATCGAGGCAACGGCTCGCCATCCGCTGAAAAACCTGGTGGGACAGGACACTCTCAAACAGCTGCTGGCGATGCTGGATCGGGCCGCTTGCCTGGTGAGCCCCGACTCTGGGCCCGTGCATTTCGCCAGCGCCCTGGGCACACCGGTGGTGGGCCTTTATGCCGCCACCTGGTCAAAACGTTCCGGTCCGCGCAACAGTCTCGACCTTTGTGTCGATCGTTTCGAACTGGCTGCCGAACGCTTTGCCGGCAAAAAGGCCAGCGCCCTGCCCTGGGGCAAGCGGCTGGAAAAGCCTGGTGTGATGGATCTGGTTGACCTGCAATCCGTCAAGGGCAAGGTCCGACAGGCCGTCGGTAGATGGCAGCGATAGATTGACCACCAGAAGAGCCTGAAACAAAAACGCCGGCAGAGCCGGCGTTTTGCATGGGCGTTCAGATCGGAATAGCCGCCTATTCGGAGCCTATGGTGCAGACTGAATTCTGCGAGCCCGGCTCTTGCGGCGTGCGAGTCACGGTGACATTGGCAGAGGCGGTTTCACCAAATGGATCACTGATCGTGTAGCGAAACACATTGAATCCGCTGCAGGTTGGACTGATGCTGAACGTAATCGTGCCATCGTCATTGATCACGGCTGAAGCCGGAGCCGGCGTGATCTTGACCACCGAGATCACCTCCAGCGGGTCACCGTCCGGGTCGAAGTCATTAGCCAGCACATCAACCGTGATCGGCATGTTTGCCGGACCACTCGCCTCGTCCGGTACCGCGACCGGTGCCTGGTTGGCAAACTGCACGTCGATGAACACCCGAGCCGTTGCCTCTTCGCCCTGCCCGTCGGTGATGGTGTAGCTGAAGCTGTCTTCACCGAAGAACAGCTGATCCGGCTGGTAACGGAACACGCCGCCTTCCAGCGTCACCGAACCATTGGCGGGCTGAGAGAAATCAACAATCGACAGCGGGTCGCCGTCGGGGTCGCTGTCATTGGCCAGCGCGTCGATATCGACCGGCTGGGTTCGCAAGGTGCTGACCTGAACGTCGTTGGCCACTGGCGGACGGTTGGCGAATTCCAACTCCCCTTCGGTCAGCGTTTCGGTCACGGTCTCGAATCGGAAATAGTCCACTTCGCGCTTGTGAACAACCGGGTTGCGCAAGGCGCGGCGGATCCACGGCGCTTCGACGGGCACTTCTTCCTGGCGAATTTCGGTAACCGGTCCTTCCGGGCTCACCCGAACACGCTCGGTCGAGGAACGTTCAGTGACGAAACTGATTTCAACGCGACGGTTACGCGAGCGGTTTTCATCGCTGTCGTTGGGGAAGCGAGGTTCGTGCATGCCGCGGCCTTCAGCATGAATTTCATCCACCTCGATTCCGTTTTCAACCAGGAATGACAGCACCGAGGCCGCACGGCGCTCACTCAGGCCTTGATTGTAGGCTTCAGTACCGATGTCACAGGTATGGCCCAGCACCTGGATGCGGCCCACCAGGCCGCCTTCACGGATGGCCGCGACCAGATCGGTCAGCGTCTCTTCGGCCGCCGGGCGCAGGCGTGCGCTGTCAAAACCAAACGTGGCCTGATCGGACAAGGTAACTTCGGTGGCAACCTGGCGCTCCTCGTAACGCGCCTCCGGCATCACTTCCACTTCAACATCGCGGAACGCCCGGGCCGGCTGGTGTGATCGCCCGAAGCTGTAGCCATAAACCAGAGAGGCCCGCCAGTCGTTTCGATCATCGACAAAATCGCCGCCCTTGCGCAGGAAGCCAGTGCGCAGCGACAAACTGTGCGGCGTGTTGGCAAACTGCCGGTCGAGCGAAACCGAGGCGGTCAACTGTGAACTGTTGTAATCACCGCTTTCGTAGTCGAGCCCCGCGTTCAGGCGAAGCAGGCGGCGATCAAAATAGCGACCGGCCCGCAGACCAACGCCCCAGCTATAGGGTTCTTCAAAGATTTCGGTAATGCGCTCGAGCGTATCCAGGCGGGTAAAGTCGCGACCGTCGATCTGGCCCGAAACCAGGATCTCGTCGAGGCTGATGGCCCGATTGACCAAACGCTCCGAGGTCAGCGCACGCATGCCATAAAGACCCATGAACCAGTCTTCGTTCTCGTAGCCACCGCCGAGGGTAAGCTTGCGGTCATCGAACTGGTTCTGGTCGGCAGCAACAAACAGTTTGGCAACGCGTCCATCGGTAATCACCGGGCCGGTTTCACCCATCTCTTCGGTGGTACCAAACACCCAGTGATAGTTCATCTTGAGGCCGCCGGCACCCTTGCGGCCCAACCAGCCCTCCCCGATCAAGGCTCGATCGTGGGCCTCATGGATCGAGGCCTGGAATTCACCGATCACGTCGAATTCAGTATCAATGCCAACGCCAATGCGATAGCGATCGCCAATAAAGTGCATGGTGGGCGATTGCGACATCGCGCGCGGCTCGTCGGCATCGGGCGTGGTTTGCGCGGCAACAAGTCCCGATACCGCGATCAGTGCCGACAGGCAGGTTCCTCGAACAATCATGGTCAACCCCAACTCAAGAAATTAACGAAAGTATAACAAGCCCGTGCGCCATCACGGCCTGGGCAGCCAACTGCTTATCAATAGGCCTGGTAAGACTTCTCTTCAACCAGCGTCGAACCGAGCAACTGGTTGATTTCGCGCTTGAGCGCCGCCCGGCGGTCGTTGGTGATGTACACCGCGCGGGCCAACTTGACGAACGGCTCGCCAAACTCGCCGCTGCGCTCGCAGTCGCGGATGTCGTCCTCGATGACCCAGAGCGCCTCGTTGATGCGCTTGAGCTCTACCTTCAGCGCATCCAGCGCCGCCGAACCCGGCACCCGGTCATTAATGACCGCCTGCAACTCGCTCAGTTCACGGCGCACGTTTTCAAGCTTGTCCGGCGCGGTGATCCGCTCGGCCTTGATTTCCAGAATGGTGATCTTGTCGATCAGTTCGCCGGCCGAAACCGGTATCTGAAGAATCATCTCTGACAACTCCTTTTCATCCACACGCTGCCGGCAGCCCAGCTTGATTCAACGCGACCGCCATAAAAAACGGCCGCTCGATGAACGAGCGGCCGTTCTGGGTCAGACCCTGGATCAATCCTGGCTTTCGTTGAGCGCTTTCATGCTCAGACGAATACGACCCTGCTTGTCAACTTCCAGCACTTTGACCTTGACCTTGTCGCCTTCGGCCAGCTCGTCGGTGACGTTCTCGACGCGTTGGTCGGAGATCTGGGAGATATGAACCAGACCGTCCTTGCCGGGCAGGATGGTGACAAAGGCACCAAAGTTCATGATCTTGGTGACCGTGCCTTCATAAACCGCACCCACTTCGACATCGGCGGTGATCTGCTCGATGCGTTTGCGGGCGGCATCAGCAGCCGCCTGGTTGACCGAAGCAATGGTGACGGTACCGTCGTCCTGAATGTCGATCGTCGTGCCGGTTTCCTCGGTGATGGCGCGGATCGTGGAACCGCCCTTGCCGATCACGTCGCGGATCTTGTCCGGGTGCACCTTCATGGTGAACAACCGCGGCGCGTACTGGCTCATTTCCTCGCGCGGGGTGTTAATGACGTCGTTCATCTGCGACAGGATGTGGCGACGGGCATCGTTGGCCTGGGCCAGCGCGACGCGCATGATTTCGCCAGTGATGCCGTCAATCTTGATGTCCATCTGCAGCGCGGTGACGCCTTCTTCGGTGCCAGCCACCTTGAAGTCCATGTCGCCGAGGTGGTCTTCATCACCCAGGATGTCGGTCAGAACGGCAAAGCGATCACCGTCCTTGATCAGGCCCATGGCAATGCCGGCCACCGGCGCCTTGATCGGCACACCGGCATCCATCAGCGCCAGCGAGCCACCGCAAACCGAGGCCATCGAGCTGGAGCCGTTCGATTCGGTGATTTCCGAGACCAGGCGAACCACGTACGGGAACTCTTCGTTCTTCGGCACTACGGCCATCAGGGCCCGCTTGGCCAGTCGACCGTGACCGATCTCGCGACGCTTCGGGGCCAGCATGTGGTTGGTCTCACCGACGCAGAACGGCGGGAAGTTGTAGTGCAGCATGAACTGGTCTTTGTACTCGCCTTCGATCGCGTCGATGATCTGCGCGTCGCGGCCGGTACCCAGCGTGGTGATGACCATGGCCTGCGTTTCACCGCGGGTAAAGATGGCCGAACCATGCGTACGCGGGAACACACCAACCTGCATGTCCAGCGGGCGAACGGTGGTCAGGTTGCGACCGTCGATGCGCGGCTGACCCGACAGGATGCGGTCGCGAACCAGGTTCTTTTCCAGCTTGCCGAAGGCGTCCTTGACCTCGTCGATCAAGTGATTTGACTCGTCGCCTTCCGGGCACAGCTGGTCAACCAGCTGCTGGCGCACCTGGCCAACGGCTTCGCGGCGCACGGCTTTCTCTGTGTGCTGGTAAGCATCGACCAGACCGGCCTTGGCAATCTGCTCGACTTTTTCGAACAGGCCTTCCGGCTTGGCCGGTGCCTGCCAGTCCCACTTCGGCTTGCCGGCTTCGGCAGCCAGTTCTTCGATGGCCTTGATGGCAACCTGCATTTGTTCGTGGCCGAAGTTGACTGCGCCGAGCATTTCATCTTCGGTCAGAAGGTCGGCTTCGGATTCCACCATCAGCACGGCGTTCGAGGTGCCGGCCACGACCAGGTCCAGGCGCGATTCAGCCAGCTGGGCCTGGGTGGGGTTGAGCACGTAGTTGCCGTCGATGAAGCCAACTCGAGACGCGCCAATCGGGCCCTGGAACGGCACGCCGGCCAGCATCAGAGCAGCTGACGCGCCGATCAGGGCCGGGATGTCGCCATCGACTTCCGGGTTGGACGACATCACCGTGGCGATCACCTGGACTTCGTTCATGAAGCCGTTCGGGAACAGCGGGCGAATCGGACGGTCGATCAGGCGCGAGGTGAGGGTTTCCTTCTCGGTGGGGCGACCCTCACGCTTGAAGAAACCGCCCGGGATGCGGCCGGCCGAATAGAATTTTTCCTGGTAGTTGACGGTCAGGGGGAAAAAGCCCTGGCCCGGCTTGACTTCCTTGCGGGCCACCGCGGTGACGAGCACAACGGTATCGGCCATGGTTACCAGCACGGCACCATCGGCCTGGCGGGCAATGTGTCCGGTTTCGAGCAGCACATCGTGCTCGCCGAACTTGAAAGTCTTGCTCATCTTATTCACTTTATCTCACTCCACGTAACGAATTTCAATTTGCCTTTTGGCAATACAAAACACCCCGGAACAGCACACGGCCGCCGGGGTGTTCGTATTCATGCGATCTGGACGTCCGAAATCTTAACGACGCAGACCCAGACGCTCGATCAGGTTGCGGTAACGCTGCACGTCTTTCTTCTTGACATAGTCAAGCAGTGAACGACGCTGGTTGACCAGCTTGAGCAGGCCGCGACGGGAGTGATGATCTTTCTTGTGATCCGCAAAGTGGGACTGCAAGTCCTGGATGCGCGCGGTAAGCAACGCAACTTGCACTTCGGGAGAGCCCGTATCGCCTTCTGAAAGCTGGTATTCCTTGACTACCTGCTGCTTGTTTTCTGCCGTCAATGACATGTTTCCAACAACTCCGTTAACTGGTTTCTAGCGACCGGGCTTTTTCAGAAAACCCCCTTGGCGCCTCGCTGCCACTCGCTGGTGGAAGCTCGGTCAAGTCGGGCTTTGTGTAAAAGCCCCGATCGCCTTGCATACATTAAGCAGGCAATTATAGCGGCTTTTTCAGCGGCGGGGCAAGCCAATGCACTGCTTTGTGTGCTCTGGGTCAATCTGCCGCGACACAGCCCACAAGGTACAATGGGAAATTTGACCGCTGACGGGAAGACCATGCCCCAGCTAGACACCCAGATCAACCGCAAGGATGCGGATTTTCTCGACCGATCCCACCACCATCGGCAGCTCGCCGATGACCTGCGAAGCCGGCTGAACCAGATCGCCCAGGGCGGTCCGGAGCGGGCCCGCCAGAAGCACCTCGACCGCGGGAAACTGTTACCCCGAGAACGCGTCCGCACCCTGCTCGACCCCGGCAGCGCATTTCTTGAAGTGGCCCCGATGGCCGCCTTCGGCCTGTACGGCGATAACGCACCGGGCGCGGGGGTCATTGCCGGCGTTGGTCGCGTTGCCGGCATCGAGTGCATGGTGGTCGCCAACGATGCCACGGTCAAGGGCGGCACTTACTATCCGTTGACCGTCAAAAAGCATCTGCGGGCCCAGGAAATCGCCCTCGAAAACCACCTGCCCTGCCTGTACCTGGTGGACTCAGGCGGCGCTTTTCTGCCAATGCAGGATGAAGTCTTCCCCGATCGCGACCACTTTGGCCGGATCTTCTACAACCAGGCTCGCCTGTCGGCGTTGAATATTCCCCAGATTGCCGTGGTCATGGGCTCGTGCACGGCCGGCGGTGCCTACGTGCCAGCGATGTGTGATGAAGCCATTATCGTGCGCGAACAGGGCACGATCTTCCTCGGCGGTCCGCCGCTGGTCAAGGCGGCTACTGGCGAAGAAGTGGACGCCGAAACCCTGGGCGGTGCCGATACCCATACCCGCCTGTCGGGCGTGGCCGACCACTTCGCCGAAAACGACACCCATGCCCTGGCCATCGCCCGCGAATTGGTCGCCAACCTGAACCGCCCGGCCGCTGCTGTTCAACCCGATGCAGACCCCCAGCCACCGGCCTACCCGATCGAGGACATCTACGGCATCCTGCCGACCGACACGCGCTACCCCTTTGACGTGCGCGAAATCATCGCCCGGCTGGTCGACGGCTCGGAATTCACCGAGTTCAAGGCCCGCTACGGCACCACCCTGGTTTGCGGCTTCGCCCGCATTCATGGCTACCCGGTCGGCATCGTCGCCAACAACGGCATCCTGTTCTCGGAATCGGCGCTGAAAGGCGCGCACTTCATTCAGTTGTGCAACCAGCGCAACATTCCGCTGTTGTTCCTGCAGAACATCACCGGCTTTATGGTTGGCAAGAAATACGAACAAGCCGGCATTGCCAAGGACGGCGCCAAGATGGTCACCGCCGTGGCCTGTTCGCACGTGCCCAAGTTCACCGTCATCATTGGTGGCTCCTTCGGCGCCGGCAACTACGCCATGTGCGGTCGCGGCTACCAGCCGCGCTTTTTGTGGACCTGGCCGAATGCCCGCATCTCCGTCATGGGCGGGGAGCAGGCCGCCAACGTTCTGGCCACGGTGCGCCGTGACGCCATGTCCGCGCGCGGCGAAGACTGGCCGGCCGATGAGGAAGAAGCCTTCAAGGCACCCATTCGCGACCAGTACGAAACCCAGGGGCATCCTTATTACGCCAGTGCCCGGCTTTGGGACGACGGCGTCATCGATCCGGCCGATACCCGGCGAGTGCTCGGACTGGCGCTGGCCACCGCGGCCAACGCGCCGGTGGAACCGGGCCGTTTTGGCATTTTCCGCATGTAATCCCAGGCTGTTCAAACATCGACAACCGGAATCACCCATGACTGACTTGCTTACCCTGACCACTGATCCGCGCGGCGTTGCCACGCTGACGCTGAACCGCCCGGCGGTTCACAACGCCTTCAACGCCGAGTTGATCGCCGAGCTGAGCGCGGCCTTCGACCGCATCGCCCGGGACGGCACCCGGGTGCTCATTCTGACCGGTGCCGGCCACTCGTTTTCAGCCGGGGCTGATCTGAACTGGATGCGTTCGATGGCCGACGGTAGCGAAGCGGAGAACCAGGCGGACGCCCGTCGCCTGGCCGCCATGCTGCGCAAGCTGGACCAACTGCCCTGCCCCACCATCGCCCGGGTCAATGGCCATGCCTTCGGCGGTGGCGTGGGTCTGATCGCCTGCTGCGATCTGGCGGTTGCCTCGGAGCGGGCGCGCTTTGGCCTGACCGAGGTTCGCCTGGGGCTGGCGCCTGCCACCATCGCCCCCTTCGTGGTCCAGAAGATTGGCGTCAAACACGCCCGCCGGTTCATGCTCACCGGCGAACAGCTGGACACCTCGACCGCCGTTCGGATTGGCCTGATTACCGACCAGGTGCCCCCGGACCAGATCGACAGCCACCTGTTCGACATGATCGAGCTGCTGCTCAAGGGCGGTCCGCGCGCCCAGGCCCACGTCAAGGATTTGATTCGCCTGGTCACCAGTCACGCCGGCGACAGCGATGCACTGGACCGCCAGACCTCTGAAATGATTGCCGCCCTTCGCGTCTCGCGCGAGGGCCAGGAAGGCCTTAACGCCTTCCTGGACAAGCGCAGCCCGGCCTGGGTCGCGCCCACCACCAAGGATTGATCGCGCATGTTCAAGACCCTTCTGATTGCCAACCGTGGCGAAATCGCCTGCCGGATCATCCGCACCTGCAGAACGCTGGGTATTCGATCAATCGCCGTCTATTCCGAGGCCGACGCCTCCGCCCGGCACGTGCGGCTGGCCGACCAGGCCGTTTTGCTGGGGCCGGCGGCCGCCAGCGAGTCCTACCTGGCGGTTGACAAGGTGCTGGCGGCAGCCCGTGAAACCGGTGCGGATGCCATTCACCCCGGCTACGGCTTCCTGTCTGAAAACGCCGGGTTTGCCCGCGCCGTCCGCGATGCTGGCATGACCCTGGTAGGTCCCTCGCCCGAAACCATGGAACTGATGGGCTCCAAGGCCGCCGCCAAGGCGCGCATGGAACCGGCCGGCGTACCGCTGATCCCCGGCTACCACGGTGCCGATCAGGATGACGAAACGCTCAGCGCCAAGGCCGCCGAGGTCGGTTTTCCGCTGATGCTGAAAGCGGCAGCCGGCGGCGGCGGCAAGGGCATGCGCGTGGTCGAGCGGGCCGAAGACTTTGCCGAGGCCCTGAACGGCGCCCGTCGTGAAGCCCGCGGTGCCTTTGGCGACGAACGAATGATCCTGGAACGCTACCTGGCCCAACCGCGCCATATCGAGGCCCAGGTGTTCGCCGACAACCACGGCAACACGGTGCACCTGTTCGAGCGCGACTGTTCCAGCCAGCGTCGGCACCAGAAAATCATCGAGGAAGCACCCGCGCCCGGCCTGTCCGGGGCGCTGCGCGAAGCGTTGCTCTCGGCCGCCGTCCGGGCCGCCGAGGCGGTGGATTATCGCGGCGCCGGTACGGTGGAGTTCCTGGTCGACGGCGATGAGTTTTTCTTCCTGGAAATGAATACCCGCCTGCAGGTCGAGCATCCGGTGACCGAAATGATCACCGGTCTGGACCTGGTTGAATGGCAGCTTCGAGTGGCCGCCGGCGAACCCCTGCCGCTGAACCAGCCCCAGATCCAGGCCAACGGCCACGCCATGGAAGCCCGCATTTACGCCGAAGATCCGGCGCGCGGTTTCGTGCCCTCGTCCGGCCGCTTGAGCGCCCTGGTTTTCCCGGATGGCGAGCGCTGCCGCATCGACAGCGGTGTCGATGCCGGCGATGAAGTCAGCATGCATTACGACCCGATGATCGCCAAGCTGATCGTCCATGATCGCGACCGCGAAACCTGCCTGGCCCGCCTTAACCAGGCACTGGCCGCCAGTTTCATCGCCGGACCGACCAGTAACCTGGGCTTTTTGCAGCAACTGGCCACCGCCGCGGTGTTCGTCAAGGGCGACATCGACACCGGCCTTCTCGACCGGGACCTGGAACAGATCACCGGCGAGAAAACCGCACCGGAGGCCGTGCTGGCTGCCGCTGCGGCGTTCTGGCTGGACGCGGCCGGAACCGCCTCCTCAAGCAGCAACCCCTGGGCCATCGCCGATGGCTGGCGACCGGGCGGCGCCGAGGCCCAACGACTGGACCTGGAATGCCAGGGCATGCGCTGGTTGATCGACGCCTGGCCAGGTAAGGATGGTGTCCGTGTTTGCTTTGACGGCCAGGATGCCGCTCTGCCGGTTCGGCTGACCCGTCTGGTCGATCATCAATACAGTCTGGCCATCGGCGGCCAGAGCCGACAGGTACAACTGTTTGCCAGCGATGAGGCCCACGTCGAGATCTGCCTGGATGGTCAGCGCTGGGCGGTCTCGCGCCATCGCCGCTTCGAGGCGGCCGAGGCCGGCGGTGCCGGCGACGGTCGCATCCTGGCCCCCATGCCGGGCAAGGTGCTGGAAATTCGGGTGGCCAAGGATGAGTCGGTCAGCGAAGGCCAGATTATCGCGGTCATGGAGGCGATGAAAATGGAATTGGCCATCAAGGCGCCGTTTGACGGCCAGGTCAGCCAGGTGGCCGCCAGCGCCGAGGACATTCTCGACGCCGATGCCCTGCTGCTGGAAATCACCCCGTAATCCATCGTTTCGTCGACTTCGAGAACACCGAACACCGCCGGCATTCTGGTCGGCTTTACCGGGAGACTGATCCATGAGAATTCTGCTTTGCCTGCTTGCCCTGCTGTTGCCACTGCATCTGTCGGCCACCTCGGTCCAGACCAGCTACCGTGAGCCGCCGCCCGAAGTGATTGCACTTGTCGACATGGCTCCACCCGTGGCCGCCAGCGCATCGCCTGACGGCAGCCAGATGCTGTTGATGACACCGCCCGCCCTGCCAAGCCTGGCCGATCTTGCCGAGCCCGAGCTGCGCCTGGCCGGCCTGCGTTTCAATCCGGTTAATCACGCGCCGGCTCAGGCACGCTACTTCAGCGAACTCGAACTGGTTTCAACCGAGGGCAGCGGCCAGCCGGTTGCCATCTCGGGCCTGCCGGACAACCCGCGCATTCTGGTTGCCGAATGGTCGCCCGACGGGGCCCACATCGCGCTGCTTCACATCGAGGCAGACGCCGTTACGCTGTGGCGCGTCGATGTCGCCAGCGCCACGGCTCGCCGCTGGATCAACAAACCCATTCATGCCGCCTGGAACCGGGGCTGGGGCTCGGTTGCCAGGACGTTTCTCGAGTGGACACCGAACAGCCAGTCGGTCATTGTTCGCAGCCTGCCTGCAGGCACCGCAGCACCGGAGCAAAGCAACCGGCTGCCCAGCGGTCCAGTCGTCACCGAAAGCCGCGGCCGCAGTGCGCCAGCCCGGACCTTCCAGGATCTTCTGAGCAACAGTCACGACGAACGACTGTTCGAGCATCACTTCACGACTCAGCTCTTCCGCATCAACCTCGACGGCAGTGCCGAGGCCATCGGCCAGCCCGGCTTGCTGCCCGGCTTCAGCCCATCACCTGACGGCGAGTATCTGCTCGTCATGCGACTCACCCCGCCGTGGTCCTATGCCGTTCCCTTCAGCCGCTTTGCCCATAGCCTGGAAGTCTGGTCGCGCGATGGTGAACCCCGTCACCGCCTGGCCGACCTGCCGCTGGCCGACAACCTGCCCATCGCCTTTGATGCCGTGATTGAAGGGCCCCGATCGCCGATCTGGCGCGGCGATGCCGATGCCACCCTGATTTGGGTGGAAGCCGCCGACGGCGGCAACCCGGCCAACGAGGCTGATGAACGCGACCACGTCCTGCAGCTTCGCGCGCCATTTACCGCCGAGCCACGGCGGGTAATGAGTTCACCTTACCGCGTCCGCTGGATGATCCCCGGTGATGGCGACCACGCCATCGTTTGGCAACGCTGGTGGGCCGACAGAACCGAGCGTGTTTCACTGGTCGCACCCGATCAAGCCGACCAACCCGGCGCAGTGTTGTGGGAACGGCGCTATGAAGATCGCTACGGCGACCCGGGTACACCGGCAACCTATCAGGATGAACGTGGCCAGACTCGCCTGCTGCTGGCTGACGGCGACATGTTCCTGCTGGGCCAGGGTGCCTCGCCGGAAGGGAGCCGGCCCTTCGTCGACCGCTTCGGCCTGAATGACCGCGAAAGCCGCCGGCTGTGGCAGTCGGAGTCGCCCTATCTGGAACAGCCACTGGGTTTTCTGGGTGGTGACCACGGTGTACTGCTGACCCAGCGCGAGTCGGCTGACGAGCCGCCGGATTTCTTCGCTCGCCACATTGCCGATGATCGCCTCGACCGCCTGACGACCACGCCGCACCCGCTGCCGGAGATGCGCGATATCCATCGAGAGTTGATCAGCTTCGAGCGCGACGACGGTGTGCTGTTATCGGCCACGCTGCTGCTGCCGGCCGGCTACGATGCCGAGCGCGATGGTCCCCTGCCAACTGTCGTCTGGGCTTATCCGCGCGAGTTCCTGAGCGCCGACGCCGCCGGCCAGATCACCGACTCACCCTACCGATTCAACCGGCTCAGTTACTGGAGCGCACAGTTCCTGGCCACCCAAGGCTATGCGGTGCTGGACAATGCCACCATGCCGGTCATCGCCGATGAAGGCATGGAGCCCAATGACCGCTTCGTCGAAGAGCTGACGCTGAACGCACGCGCCGCGATTGACGCTGGTGTCAGCCGTGGCGTGACCGACCCGGAGCGCGTGGCTATTGGCGGGCACTCCTACGGTGCCTTCATGACCGCCAGTCTGCTGGCCCATACCGAGCTGTTCCGCACCGGCATTGCCCGGTCGGGTGCCTATAACCGCACGCTCACGCCGTTCGGCTTCCAATCGGAGCAGCGTACGCTGTGGGACGACACGGAGTTGTATATCGAGGTCTCACCGTTTTTCCATATGCACCGGATGACCGAGCCGTTGCTGATCATCCACGGCATGGAAGACAACAACTCCGGCACTTTCCCGATGCAGAGCGAGCGCCTCTACCAGGCCATTCGCGGCCTGGGCGGCACCGCCCGCCTGGTGATGCTGCCGCTGGAGTCGCACGGCTACCGCGCCCGCGAGTCCGTGCTGCACATGCTGTGGGAAACCGTCACCTGGCTGGACGAACATCTGCGCGAGGAAACAGCCGACTAACTTCGAATTCCCGGAGCCTGGAATACAGGCCCCGGGAGCTCTCTGCACTACTTGCCGTCGTCGGCCAGGGTCAGACGGCTGACTTTCTGGAAACCGCGCGGCAGTTTCTTGCCGCGCTGGGCGCGTTCACCCCAGTAGTTCTCGGTATCGGACCAGGACAGGCGCAGGTAGCGCTGGCCGGCCCAGACCAGGCAGTCCTGCCCGGCTGAGATGGCAATGGCACCGGCCATCTGCTCCCCGCCCTGGCGCGCCTTGGGCGGGATGTTGATCAGCTTGTTGCCCTTGCCGCGCGCCATTTCGGGCAGTTCGCTCAGGTAATAGGCCAGCAGATGGCCTTCGGTGGTGGCGCAGATCAGAACAGCCTCTTCGTCATCGGGCACCGTGGCAACCGGCAGCACTGACGAACCGGCCGGCAGAGAAAGCACCTGTTTGCCCGCCTTCTGGCGGGTATGCAGATTTTCAAGACGGGTAACGAAGCCATAGCCGGCACTGCTGGCCAGGATCACCCGTTGCTCGTTCGTGCCCAGCGCGGCCGAACAGAACTGCGCGCCAGCCGGCGGCGAGAAACGCCCGGTCAGCGGTTCACCCAGGCTGCGTGCCGAGGGCAGTTCGTGCGCTGCGAGCGAATAGCTTCGACCACTGTCATCCAGGAACACCGCCTGCTGGTTGCTGCGCCCCCGGGCCGAGGCCAGGTAGGCATCGCCGGCCCGGTAGTTCAGTTCATCGGGCTGGATATCGTGACCTTTGGCCGCGCGCACCCAGCCGTTTTCGCTGAGCACCACCGTGACCGGCTCGGACGGCACAAGATCGGTTTCCTTCAGCGCCTGGGCGGCTTCGCGCTGGACCAGCCGTGACCGTCGCTCATCGCCGTACTTTTCAGCGTCTTCGAGCAGTTCATCACGAATCAAACGAGTCAGTTTGCGCGGCGAATCGAGTAGCGCCTGGATTCGATCTCGCTCGGCTTCCAGCTCGTCCTTCTCGCCACGAATCTTGAATTCTTCGAGCTTGGCCAGGTGCCGGAGCTTGAGCTCCAGGATCGCTTCGGCCTGGGTTGCCGTCAGGCCGAAGCGGGCCATCAGTACCGGCTTCGGCTCATCTTCGGTACGAATGATGTGGATGACTTCGTCGATATTGAGGTAGGCGATCAACAGGCCTTCCAGCACGTGCAGCCGGTCAACCACCTGGTCAAGCCGGAATTCCAGCCGACGGGTCACCGTCTGGCGGCGGTAGGCCAGCCACTCCTGCAGCAGCTCGCGCAGATTGCGAACGCCCGGCCGGCCGTCATTGCCAATCACATTGAAGTTGACCCGGATCGACTTTTCCAGATCGGTGGTTGCAAACAGGTGGTTCATCATCGCGTCCAGATCCACCCGATTCGAACGCGGAACGATGACCAGCCGCGTGGGGTGCTCGTGGTCGGATTCATCGCGCAAATCAGCCACCATCGGCAGCTTCTTGGCCTGCATCTGGGCGGCAATCTGCTCCAGCACCTTGGCCGGCGACACCTGGTGCGGCAAGGCCGTAATGATGACCTCCTCGCCCTCGCGCTCCCACACGGCCCGCTGTCGCACCGCGCCGTTGCCGGATTCATACAGCGCCAGCAAATCGGCCGGTGAACTGATGATTTCGCCGCCGGTCGGGAAATCGGGCGCCTGAACGTGCTCGCACAGCTCGGCCACGCTGGCCAAAGGTTTTTCCAGCAGGCGGACACAGGCGCTGACCACCTCGCGCAGATTGTGCGGCGGGATATCCGTGGCCATGCCCACGGCAATGCCCTGTCCGCCATTGAGCAGCAGGTTGGGCAGCCGCGCCGGCAACAACTTGGGTTCCTTCAGCGAGCCGTCGAAGTTGGGCACCCAGTCAGCCGTGCCCTGTCCCAGTTCAGCCAGCAGCACACGGGCATAGGGCGACAGGCGCGACTCGGTGTAGCGCATGGCGGCGAACGACTTGGGGTCATCCGGCGAACCGAAGTTGCCCTGCCCGTCCACCAGCGGATAGCGATAGGAAAAGGGCTGGGCCATCAGTACCATGGCCTCATAACAGGCGCTGTCGCCATGCGGGTGGAATTTGCCGATCACGTCACCCACTGTTCGGGCCGACTTCTTGTGCTTGGAGGCGGCCGACAAGCCCAGCTCGCTCATCGCGTAGATGATGCGGCGCTGCACCGGCTTGAGGCCATCGCCGACGTGCGGTAGCGCGCGGTCCAGCACCACATACATGGCGTAGTCCAGGTAGGCGCGCTCGGCGTAGGCGCGCAGCGGAATCTGCTCGAATTCGGACGAGCGGGAAATGGAATCAGTCATGCAGCCATTTTCGCCGAAGATGCCCGACTTGCCAATGAGCTTGGCCGATTCGACCAACGTCAAAGACAGGCCAGCCGATGACGGCTGGCCACATCAGGTGTTCAGAAGATACCGAAAGCCAGCATGGTGGCCGCCGCCAGGCCAAACAGCAGGGCGCCAGCGCCCAGCAGCAACAGAGGCGCCTTGTCCGGATCCTCTGTCTCGACCCGCTGGGCCGGGTCTGGTTCCCGACGATTTCCGGCCGGTTGCCGGTGCACCTCGGTTGCTTCTTTCAGGCGTGCCAGCATTTTATCGATACACTCGTCGTTGAATTCAAACGGCTCGAAACGACTCAGACCCAGATTCTTGAGTTCGGCGTTTACCCGCCGATCCAGCGACAGATACTTCATTGCCCACAGGTTGAAAGAGCGTTCCTTGATTTCGCGGTGACGAAGCGTGCGGACGTCTTCATGACGATCGTCTGACTGGATTCGTTCGTACAAGGCTTCGACGATCTCTCGCTCCCCTTCCAGGCACTGGAAGAAAAACCCATTGCCGTAGCACAGCACGCCGCCGATGGACTTGCCGGGGTTATTGCGACGGGACTGGGTAAGAATGCGCGCGATGCCGGGTTCGACGCCTGCCTGGTCACTGGTCGCAGGCAGGCGCGATTTGCTGGCATAAACGAGTTGAATCAACTGGCTCATGATGGTGACTGGGTGTAACTCAGCGCCAAGTCTATGCCGAGACAGTGAAAACTCAGGTGAACGATCACGACTCAGCGCTTGACAAACTTGAGCGTGAAGCGGTCACTCTCGCCAATAGCGCGAAAACGTTCACGATCGTCTTCGTCCTCAACTCGCAACCCCGGCGGCAATGACCAGACCCCGTTGGGGTGGTCTGCCGTGTCACGAGGATTGGCATTGATTTCCGACGCCTCGACCAGCCGGAACCCTTCGGACTCGAGAACACCGACTACCCAGCTCTGGTGGACATAGCCAGAGCGCGCCTCCGGATCCTGCTCACGGTCTTCCGGCAAACGATGACTCACGATACCGAAAACACCACCCGGCTTCAGCACCTCATGGGCCGCCCGAACCACATCGGTAAAGGTACCCGCACGCTTCCAGCCGTGGACGTTGCGGAAGCTCAGCACCAGATCGGCCGAACCTGGCTCGCCCAAGCGGGTTTGATCCGGCGGGGCGAAATCGACGATGTCGATTTCACCGAAGCGTTCCTGATCACCAAAGCGCTCCTCGAACTCGCCGCGAATTCGGCGATAGAAATCCGGCACGTTGTCGCCCTCCAGTGACCAATGGGCAGCCACGTAGCGGCCTTCATCGCGCAGGTAGGGGGCCAGGATCTCGGCATACCAGCCAGCCGACGGTGACAGCTCGACAACGGTCATGGTTGGCTCAATACCGAAAAAGGTCAGCGTCTCGTAGGGGTTGCGCTGGTCATCGCGTTCGGACTGGGCAACGGGCCGCTCGGGGTCGGCAATGGCGTGACGAAGTCGGTCATCGGCCAAGACCGACGAACTGGCAAAGACAGCGGCAAGGCAAACGCCCAGGGTGTGCTTGTTCAACATGGCTAAAACATCCTCTTGGTCAGGAAAGGTCAACAATCACTTGATAAAGAGGATGCCCACTGTCCCGGTATTTGCTTTCGAATGGACTGACTGGCTCCTCAGCCGGCAACTGTAGCAGTGATGCGTCAGCATGACCTGAGTAATGCAGCGCCTGCTGGAATTCCCTGGCATAGAGCGAAAAGTTGGTGCGCAATTCAAGCCGGCCGCCAATCGCCAGCAAACAGGGGAATACCGGGTGGGCGTGCCAGCGGCGTTTCAGGTGGGCCGGCTTGGGCCAGGGGTTCGGATAAAAAAGATAGTGGTGCTCGACCGGCCACCCAGCCGCCTGCAGCAGCCGCCAGAAATCGGCCAGCTCAGCACGTAGCAGGCACGCATTGTCCGGCAACTCCGGGGCACGGCTCAATCTTTCCGCCGACTGATCGACACCAATGACATGCGCCAGCGGGTAAGCCAGGGCCAAAGCGCGGGTTGAATGCCCGGTGCCGCAGCCGGCATCGATAATCAGTCGCGAGGCCGACTCGGCAAACGGCGTGATCTGGCGGAAGGCCGGCACACTGAACGCCCGCAAGGGCGACCGCCAGGTTGTTTGGCGATGCCGTCGAACAACGGCTTCAAGCCGCGGATGAGGCTCGGTCTGGGACGACGTCGGGATGCGGCTGGGGGGCATGGAAAGCGGAAGGAATGGTGGGCCGTGAAGGATTCGAACCTTCGACCAAGAGGTTAAAAGCCTCCTGCTCTACCACTGAGCTAACGGCCCGCAAATTTCCAAGCCCGCTATTATAGCGTTTTTCAACCCGGGCGCAATGCGTTTGCGCTTGATTCAAGCCGCTTCAATGACACTCAGCGGCGTCGCTGTCCAGAACCTGAAAGGGCTGACTGGCTGCCTGCCGATGTTCCTCGCCGTCTCGCTCCAGCCAAACGGCCGTAACGACAATCTGACAAGCCCGGTCCAGCTCACCCGGCTCGACAGCCGGACGGTACGTCACGCTCACTTCAACGCCATTCGAAACCGGCAGAGGCCCCTCTTCGGGCACCAGGAAAGGGTCACGGCCTGCCACGTCCAACAGTAGAAAGGGCGATTGCTCGGCAAGCCCTTCGACAGCCACCCGGCTAAGACTTTCCACTCGAAGGCCCTCCGCTGTCGTCAGGGGTTCGGCCAGTGAAAGTGTAGGCCAAAGACAGAACAAGGCCGCAATGACCCTGATCATGCAACGCGCCTCTGAAGGCGGTTCAATCCCGCCAGGAGATTGTCATCCGCCATGCCAGCCGGTAAAGCATGCAGCATCTTCTCGGGGTTCTTGTCGGCCTGGCCGGCAAACGCCATTCGATGGCTCGACATGATGACTTGAGTCATGCGTCCTCTTCGGCCGCCTGGGCCCGTTTGACTTCCTGATAAAGGGCTTCCTGCCCATCCAGATCCAGCGCTTCCAGCGACAGCCCCTTTTTCCGGGCCAGCGCTTCCATGGCGCGGAAACGCCGCTCGAACTTGGCGTTGCCGCGGCGCATGGCCCGTTCCGGGTCCACCGAAAGCTTGCGCGCCAGGTTACTCATGACCAGCATCAGATCGCCGAATTCCTCTTCAATGTGATTCTGGTCGCCACTTTCAATGGCTTCAGCCAGCTCATCGGCCTCTTCGCGGAATTTTTCCAGCACCCGAACCGCTTCCGGCCAGTCGAAACCAACCGTGGCCGCCCGAGCCTGCAGCTTCATCGCCCGCTTGATCGGCGGCAGACCGGTCGACACATCGGCCAGGATACTGCTGTCCTCGGCACCCCGGGCTTTGCGTTCGGCCTGCTTGATCGCTTCCCAGTTACGCGTCTGGGCCTCGGCATCCCGGATATCGGCATCACCAAACACGTGCGGGTGTCGGCGTTCCATCTTGTCCGAGATACTCCTGGCCACCTCGTTGAAATCGAACAAGCTCTGCTCTTCGGCCATGCGGGCATGAAAGACGACCTGGAACAACAAATCGCCCAGCTCATCTCGAAGGTCACCGTGTTCGCCTCGCTCGATGGCATCGGCGACCTCGTAGGCCTCTTCAATGGTGTAAGGCGCGATGGTCGAAAACGTCTGCTCGACATCCCATGGGCAGCCGGTCTCCGGGTCGCGAAGGCGCGCCATGATCTCAAGCAGTCGTCCAAGTTGGTCAGTGGGCATGAAACAGAACGGGTCGAAAAAGAGCCGATAGTGTAACGGCTACCTGGGTGGCAGGAGGATTCGCAGGCGGCAGCCACCCATCTGCCCGGGCTCGAGCAAGTCCAGGCGGCCGGCGTAAGATTCAACCAGCTGTTGGGCAATGGCCAGACCCAAGCCTTGCCCCTCGCGCCGCTGGTCGTCGCGCATGCCGCGCTGCAAAAGCCTATCGAATCGATCCGCCGGAATACCCGGGCCGTTGTCTTCGACCTCGATTTCCAGACCGGGGGACAAATTGCCGGGCTCGCCGGCTCGAAGACGGATTTCGACGCATCCCGCCCCGTATTTAGCCGCGTTATCGACCAGGTTGCCGCACAGTTCAAGCAGATCGCGCTGGTCCATGCGGGTAGTCAGTCGGTCACTGCCAACCACCTTGATATCTACCCCATCGGCGGCATAAAGACGGCCAATCGAGTGGGCCAGCCGCTCAATCAATGGCAGAACCTGGATGGGTTGCCCCAGCGTCCGGCGCGTCGACCGCGCGGCTCGCTCAAGCTGACGTCGAATCAACAGGTCCATGTCATCCAGCGCCTCGTCAAGCGACTCCGGGTCCAGCGATTCGCCCTCTTCAAGCCGGCTTCGCATCACCGCCAGCGGTGTTTTCAAGGCGTGCGCCAGGTCTCCCAGGGCGCGGCGATAGCGGGTAGCATTTTCTCGCTCGGTTGCCATCAGCGCGTTCAGGTTGGCCGTCAGCGGTTGCAGCTCACGCGGATAGGGCCCCAACAACTGGTCACGCTGACCAGCCTCGATTTCGCGAACCTCGCGGGCAACCCGGCGCAGCGGGCGAAGCAACAACAGCAGGATGGCAAACTGCGCCAGAACAACCAGCAGCGCAGCCAACATCATCCAGCGATACAGGTCACCGCGAAAACCAGACACAGTCGCGCGAAATCGGTCGGGATGTTCGGCCGCCCAAATCGTCAGGTCAACAATGTCACCTCCGGGCTGCTCCCAGCCCAGTCCAATGGCGTAGACATACCAATTGGCATCGGTATCCGGGCCGCGGAACAGGGTTTCGCCGCGCTCGATCAGGCGCGCCCGAGGCTGTTCTACCACGCCCACCAGCGAAGGTGAGGTCCAGGCACCGGCAGGCGTCATGGCACCGGCGTGCAGGCTGGAGCCAGGTTGCTGAAGCTGCGGCTCGGCCAGTTCTTCCGGCATCAGCGGCTCACCCTCGGGACCAATTTCGATGGATGACAGCACGAGGAATGTCACTGAACGAAGGCGCTCTTCGAGGGCCGACTCGGCCGAGGCGCGAAAGCCGCGATCCACGGCCAGGGCAATCAGACTGAGCGCCAGGAGCAGCGCCAGACCGGCGCCCAGCAGAAGCTGAAGCAACAGTGATGGGCTGGTGGCGGCTCGCCGGTCCACCGGGATCAGGCGCTGGTCGGCTCGGCTCGAAAACGATAGCCACGACCGCGCAGGGTTTCGATCGGCTGCCAGTCGTCGGCAACCGCCAGCTTGCGTCGCAGGCGCCCGATGATCACCTCGATGACATTGCTGTCCGGGTCGGCGTCCACGTCGTACAGATGCTCATTCAAGGTCATCTTGGAGACGACCTGGTCGGGATGCAGCACGAAGTATTCCAGCAGCTTGTACTCGAAGCTCGTGAGTTCCAGCGGCTCCTCGGCCAGCAGCACGTCCTGGCTGGAAAGATTGATCTTGAGCGGGCCGAAAACCAGTTCGGAGCTGGCATGACCGGCTGCCCTTCGCAGCAGCGCCTGAACACGGGCCATCAGTTCCTCTATCCGGAACGGTTTGGTCAGGTAATCATCGGCGCCGAGTTCGAGGGCTTCGACCTTGTCCTGCCAGTCGCTTCGGGCGGTGAGAATCAGTACCGGGTAGCGCCGATCGGCCTGGCGCGCGGCACGCAGGATGTCCAGGCCACTCTGCCCCGGCAGGCCGAGATCAATGATGGCCAAGTCAACGGGGTACTCGGTGGCATAGAACAGCCCATCATCTCCGTCGGCGCACAAATCCACGGCATAACCCTGGCGCTTTAGGGCGCGACCCAGCAGCTCGCGCAATTCGGTTTCATCTTCAACGACCAGAATGCGCATGGCGAAGGCGTCCTGTTAGCGACCGTCGGCCGGTACGCGGATGGTCCGTACCACGCCGTCCCGGGTCAGAATGCGAATGACATGGATGCGCCGACCATCGCGCTCGATGGTGTGGGCGGAAACCACCTGGGCATTGTGCTGGCGTGCAACGCGTTCGGCGGCCTCCTGCAGGCTGATCGCCCAGGCCGATGCCACCATCGACAGGGACAACACTCCGGCGATCACTAATGAACGCAGCATCCTGAACACGCGATTTTCACTCCAGCTTGACATGGGCCTAGTGTAGGGCTTCTAGCTAAACCGCGCATGAATTGGCGGTCGGAATCAAAAAATCTCGGCCACGCAGCAGCGCAGGCTGCCGCCGGCCTTCTCGATTTCATCCAGCGCCACGCCGTGCACTTCGAAGCCCCAAGCCTGCAGTCGATCGAGGCTGGCCGATGACAGCGCGTCCACGGCCGTCTGGCTTATGAACAGGTCCTTGTGGGTCAACGCGATGCAGTTGCCGGCGAAGGCCTCCTTCTCGGCCTGGCTGATGGTGAGCACGTGGCCGGGATAGGCCTCGGCGATGGCCTCGGGCACGGCCGGGTCAACGAATGCATCCGGGCAGATGACCAGCGCGCGCGAGGCCAGCACCGACATCACCACGTTGGTGTGATATTCACTGGGTTTGAGCTCGAACTCAAAGGTCAGCGCCAGATCGAAGGCGCGGTGCATGGCCCCGCTGCCCGCCCGGTCAACCCGTTGACTGAGACCGCAGTAGCCAATTCGGTGGGATCGATCTACGATCAGGGCACCCGTCAACTCGGCCACCAGCTTGTCGTCGGTGGACAGATCCACCGTCTGATAGTGCAGCAGATCGCTGAAAAACCCGCGGATATCGCGACGCCGGGCTTCAAGCTGGCGCTCAGGATGCAGCATGCGGCCAATGATGCAGCGCCCCGGAATGGTGGCAAACACGTTGTTGGGGAACAAATCATCGGGCGTGCTGGCGTGACCGGGGAAACGGACGACCGGAATGTCGCAGGCGGCAATGCGTTCGGTCAGCTGGCGATGCTGGTCGAGCGCACGGGCCGGGTCGACGCTGACGCTCAGATCCATATAGACGTTATCGCGGGCCGACTGCTCGGACAATCGAAAGCCGCTGGGCTCAACCAGGAAGACGGCGCGCGGCACCGCCGGGCTGTCGTTGTTCAACCAGCCAGCCTTGATCTGGCGACGGAAATCTTCAGGGGTTTTGACGATCAAGGCCGAGCACTCCGACAAAAATACGCAATGGGTTTCCAGGAAGCGGGAGTGTACTTCAGGCGGGCTCCGGACAGGCCCCCAACAGCAGTTCCGGACCGGCAGACGACAGATGCATTTCCTGGCTGAGCCGCTGACGCCAGCTTCGCGCCCCGGGCTGGCCGTGGAACAGCCCCAGCATATGGCGGGCAACGTGCTTGAGCTGGCCGCCGGCCGCGATGTGGCGGTCGGCGTAGTCGGCCATGGCAACCACCACGGCACGACGGCTGGCCGGGCGATCAACACCATCGGCGTCGGCCAGTTCGGCCAGGGTCCACGGGTTCTGGTAAGCCGCCCGTCCGAGCATGATCCCATCCACCCGGTCCAGCCAGGCGAGGCTGTCGCTGGCGTCGGTCAGGCCGCCGTTGAGAATGAACTTAAGCCCCGGAAACCGCTGCCTGAGCGCCACCACTCGCGGATAGTCAAGCGGCGGCACCTCGCGGTTCTCCTTCGGGCTGAGACCGGACAGCCAGGCCTTGCGAGCATGGATGATAAACCGCTCGACCCCGGCCTGGGCAACGGTGTCAATGAACTCGTGCAGGAAGGCCTCGCTGTCCAGATCGTCGACGCCAATCCGGGTTTTGACGGTGACCGGCGCCTGGCTGGCCTCGGCCATGGCCCGCATGCATTCGGCCACCAGCGCAGGCTCTTTCATCAGGCAAGCGCCGAAGCGACCCTTCTGGACGCGATCCGACGGGCAACCGACATTCAGGTTGATTTCGTCATAGCCATAGGCATTGGCAATGTCACAGGCACGGGCCAGCTCCTCCGGGTCACTTCCACCCAGCTGCAAGGCAAGCGGGTGCTCAGCCGGATCAAAGGCCAGAAAACGGTTCTGATCGCCATGGATAATGGCGCCCGTGGTGACCATCTCGGTGTACAGCACGGCCTTCGGGTGCAGCAGCCGATGGAAAAACCGGCAGTGGCGATCGGTCCAGTCCATCATCGGCGCCACGCTGATCGGACAGGCGTGAATGTCGGCAGCCTGCTCAGCAGCGCCCGCCATCGAGGTTGCTGGCGCGGAGTGGATCGCTTCGGCCGTCATCAACGGGTCTTGATGCCGCTTTCGCTGGCCACCAGCACCACGTCAGCGGCGCGCGCGGCAAACAGGCCGCAGGTCACCACGCCGGCAATCTGGTTGATATCGCGCTCCATCCTGACCGGGTTGATCAGGTCGAGATTGCGCACGTCGAGAATCAGGTTGCCGTTGTCGGTAACAAAATCCTCGCGCAAGGAAGCCCGGCCACCCAGCCGGGTAAGCTGGCGCGATACATAGGCGCGCGCCATCGGTATGACCTCAACCGGCAGGGGAAACTCGCCCAGCAGCGGGCGACACTTCGATTCGTCAACGATGCAGACAAACTGGCGGCTGGCCGCCGCGATGATCTTTTCGCGGGTCAGTGCGCCACCCCCACCCTTGATCAGCCGCTTGTGGTCGTCGACTTCGTCGGCGCCGTCAATGTAAAGCTCCAGATCACCACAGTGGTTGAGCTCACGCATCTCCACACCAATCGCCTCGAGCCGCTCGGTAGTGGCTTCCGACGAGGACACCGCCGCCTCCAGGCGAATACCAGAGGCTTCCAGCTCGTCAATGAAGGCATTGACCGTGCTGCCGGTTCCAACGCCCAGCACCATGCCCGGCTCGACGTACTTGAGTGCTGCCTTGGCTGCTTCGATCTTCAGGCGCTGCTGGCTCATGACTTCTCCAGCCCCAGCAGGTAGTCCCACTGCTCTGCACTAACCGGCATGATCGACAAACGGTTGCCCTTGCGAACCAGCGCGAAATCACCCAGCGCCTCGGCGTGCTCCTTGACTTCGGCCAGCGACAGAATGCGGTCCAGGTGGCGCTTGTAGCGGACGTCCACCAGAATCCAGCGCGGGTTGTCGGGGTCGCTCTTCGGGTCGTAGTATTTGGAGTCCGGATCAAACTGCCAGCGGTCGGGATACGGCTCACTGGCCACCTCGGCAATGCCGACGATACCCGGCACCTTGCAGTTGGAATGGTAGAAAAAGATCAAATCACCGACTTTCATGTCATCCCGCATGAAATTACGCGCCTGGTAATTGCGCACGCCATCCCAGGGCTCGGTCTGATCAGGCCGGTTGGCCAGGTCGTCAATGCCGAACACATCCGGTTCGGACTTCATCAGCCAATAATTCACGGCGCTTCCAGCGTTTGAAACAGGAGCGCTAGTTTAGCAAGCTGATGGGGGCGCCTTCGAAAAACTCAAAGCGAGTCGCTGAAGGGATGGAAGCCACGTTCGGTCAGCACGCCATCCAGCGGCACGTCCCAGGAATCCAGCGGCAAACTGTCAACTTGCTGGAAACTGAAAGCCGTCCCAACCAGTGCCGGGCCTCTGCCGGAGTTATCAAGCCTGAAGGCAAACGCCCGGTCATAAAATCCGGCCCCCATCCCCAGTCGTCCACCCCCCGGGGCAAAGGCCAGCAAGGGCATCAGCACCAGATCCAGCGACTCGGCCGCCAGGTAGCCACCCTCGGTAGGTTCCGGAATACCAAAGCGGTTTTGGCGCATCGAACAGCCCGGCTGCCAGCGCCGGAACTGCATCGACCTGTCCTCGCCCACTTCCGGCAGATGGATGCGGCGTCCGGCCTGGTGCAGCACCTCGAGCGCAGGCATCAGGTCAGGCTCGCCGCGAAAGGCAACAAAAGCCGCCAGGTTGACCCAGTCACCGTCGGTCAGGAACCGCAGCAGGTGCGCGCAAAGCTGGCGATTGAGCTGGCGTTGACGACCGGCAGACAGCGCCTGTCGCTCACTCAGCAGGGATTCCCTGAGCGCCTGCTTGCGGCGCTGTGCGGTCTGCTGCAGCCGCGAGTCTGTTCCGGAATCCTCGGTCATGGGTGTGGGTTTTGGAAAGAGGAAAGAGGGGCGCTCTCCACCTGTGCCGCTGCAGGTCGGTGACCTTGAACCATGGGTTCAGGTGGGTCAGCTCTCCGAGCCTTCAGGCGAGTTCGCCATAAGCGAACGGGCACACCAGCGTCGGAAGGCGCCGTCCCAAGGTCGGTAATTAGGGACAAGGCATATTACTTTCCTGCTGGCGAACACCGCAGAGAGCGCCGTACGGACAGTCTATTCCTCTGGCTGTGAAGCTTCAAGCGAAGCCGCCATCTTGCGCAGACGGGCATCCATCGCCTCACGGGCCTGCAGGGCCTGTCGCAGCTGGATCACCTCTTCAGCCAGATTGAGCGCGCTCATGACGGCGATCTTGTCCATCGACGAAATACGACCACCGTCTCGGATTTCGCGCATCTGCTGGTCGAGCAGCAGCGCAGATTCCATCAGGTCACGGCGCTGCTCCGGCGCGCACATCACACGATATTCCCGCTCGAGAATTCGAACGGTCACGGGTTCATTCTGACTCATTGTCTGCCTTTAGCCTGCGTTTTCCAGCGCCTTCAGGCGCTCGATCATGGCTTCGACCCGGGAGCGGGCCTCTTCGTTCCGCTGGACCAGCCCGGCTCGCTCGCTGACCAGGCTTTCCTGACGCATCTTGAGCGAGCGATTTTCTTCCTCCAGCCGCACCACGCGTTCCGAAAGGCGGGCCATGTGCTGCTCGATACGGTCAAGGTCTGCGCTGAGCTGCTGAATGTGCTTCATTGGCGGTCCACGGTGTGATCTGTTGAGATTACAGGGCCTTAATCATAGAACTTCCAGTGACCACTTCACAAGCGGCCCGCGTCGCCCAAAGCTGTCATTGGTCGATGCTAAAATTTCGGATGCTTTCAATCAGGGAATCTCATGCCCTCACAACAGGAATCCAAACTGGCCTGGATACTCGCCCTGGCCGCCGACAAGCAGCCGGCCAGCATTGCTGAAACGCATGCCATCGTGGTCGGTCTGCTCTGCGCTCGTCCCGGGCAGGATGAACAGGAACTGGCCACCCATCTGGCCGCACTGCAGGTAGGCGAATGGAGCTCTGACGACATCATCCAGGCAATCGGCCCGGCCCTGGGCGCACTGAAAGAGGAACTGGCGTCGCCCGAGCTGGCTTTTCAGCCGCTGCTGCCGGCCGAAGACCGGCCACTGGAGGAGCGCACCGAGTGCATGGCGCGCTGGTGCTCGGGTTTCCTCACCGGTTTTGGTGCCGGCCAGGCGGTGATTCGCTCCGACGATGCCCAGGACGCCCTGCGCCTGATTGAACAAATCGCCCGCGCCGCCACTGATGATCAGGCCGACCAGGAAGGCGAAGAATCGGCTTTCATGGAATTATCTGAATTCATTCGCGTGGCCGTTCTACTGTTGCGTGAAGAAGGTTTGAGAAACGCATGATTTCACGCGAGGAGTTTGCCCAACGACGCCAGCGGCTGATGACCGAAACCGGTGACGGCAGCCTCGTCCTGCTGACCTCGGCCGGCGAACGGCTGCGCAATGGCGACAGCCACTACCCCTTTCGCCAGGACAGCGACTTTCATTACCTGACCGGCCTCGACGAACCCGATGCCGTGCTCGTGCTGGCACCCGGGCGGGAAAGCGGAGAACAACTGCTCTTTTTGCGCCCCAAGAACCCGGAACGTGAACAGTGGGACGGCCCGCGCCTGGGACTGGACGGGGCTCGCGAGCAGCTGGGCATGGACGACGCCTTCCCGATCAGCGATCTCGATGACATCCTGCCCGGCCTGATGGAGGGCGTGGATCGCGTCTTCTGCCTGGTCGGCAAGGATGCCCAATTCGACCAGCGTGTCATTGGCTGGCGCAACCGGCTGCGCGAGAAAAACAAGGGCCAGCGCGGCCCGGCTGAACTGATTTCGCTGGAGCACCTGCTGCATGAGCAGCGGCTGATCAAATCCAGCGATGAAATCCGCACCATGCAGAAGGCCGCCCGGATCTCGGCGGCTGCCATGCGCCGGGCCATGCAGCAGTGCCGCCCCGGTCGCAACGAGGCCGAAATCCACGCCGAATTGGTGCATGAGTACCTGAGTCACGGCTGCACACCGGCCTATATGCCGATTGTTGCCGGCGGCAGCAATGCGCTGGTTCTCCATTACATCCGAAACAATGCGCCGCTGCCCGACGACGGCCTGCTGCTGATTGATGCCGGCGGCGAATACCAGAACTACGCGGCTGACATTTCCCGCACCTTTCCGGTCAGCGGGCGCTTCAGCCCGGCCCAGCGCCGCGTTTACGAGGTGGTGCTGGCCGCCCAGAAAGCCGCCATCGACGAGGTGCGCGTCGGCCAGCCCTACGATGCCTTCCACACCACGGCCGTCCGGGTACTCACCGAAGGCCTGGTAGAGCTAGGTCTGCTGGACGGCGAGGTCGAATCACTGATCGAAAACCAGGAATACCGCCGCTTTTACATGCACAAGACCGGCCACTGGCTGGGCCTGGACGTACACGATGTGGGCGACTACCGCATCGAAGGCGAGTCACGGCTGCTGGAAGCCAACATGGTGGTTACCGTCGAGCCCGGCCTCTACATCGGCTTCGACGACGACATTCCCGAGGAATTCCGGGGCATTGGCGTTCGCATTGAAGACGACATTCGGGTTGGCCGGAACGGCCCGGACAACCTGACCGATGCGGTGCCGCGCGAAATCGCCGACATCGAGGCCTTGATGGCCGCGTGAGCAGCGTCGACGTCGTCATCAACGGTGCCGGCCTGGTCGGCGCCTGTCTGGCCCGGGGACTGGCCGATCGCGGCCTCAAGGTCGCGGTCATCGAGGCGATTGAACGCCAGGCCAATCACCAGCCCAGCTATGACGACCGCACCCTGGTGGTCAACCAGGCCTCGCTGAACATCCTGGCCAACCTGGGCCTGCTGCCGGATGCCCTGCCCCGCGAGCCGCTCCGGCACATCGTCGTCAACCGGGCCGGACAGCCGGGGTTTTTCGAACTCAAGGCCAGCGACCACGGTTGTGACGCCTTCGGCGCGGTGATCGTCGCCCGCGAACTGGGCAATGTATTGCTGGACGCGCTGGCGCAGCACCCGGCCATTACCCTGCTGTGCCCTTCGCGGCTGGACAGCTTCCAGGTCGGAACCGATGCAGTGACCATAACGCTGTCCGATGGCGAGACCCTGCAAGCCCGGCTGCTGGTCGGGGCCGACGGCAACGAATCGCGCGTTCGCCGGTTGGCCGGCCTGAACTGCGACAAGCACGATTACGGCCAGTCGGCGATGATTTTCAATATCCGGCCGGAAAAGCCTTCGACCGGCACGGCCTGGGAGCGCTTCACCCCGCAGGGCCCGCTGGCGCTTCTGCCTCAGCCGGCCGGCCGCCTGGGCGTGGTCTGGATTGACGCGCACTCGACCATTGATGAGGCCATGGGCTGGGACGATAACCGTCTCTGCCAGCGGCTTGAACAACGCTTCGGCCAGCGGCTGGGCCGCTTTGAACAACCCGGCCGGCGAGCCCGCTACGGTCTGGTCCGGCAACGGACCGAATGGCCGATCGCCCGGCGCGTGGTGGTGGTGGGCAACGCCGCCAACGCGGTGCACCCGGTCTCGGCCCAGGGCTTCAACCTGGGCTTGCGCGACGCCGCGGCGTTGATTGACCAACTTACCGGCAGCCAGGACGCCGGCGATTGGGAGGGCCTTCGCGCCTATGCCCGAACCCGCGCCGACGACCAGGCCGCCACCGTCCGCTACACCGACACCCTGGCTCGCGCCTTCACCAATCCTTCGGGCCTGGCCAACCTGCTCTCCGGTGCCGGCCTGTTTGCCCATGCCGCCCTGCCCGCCCTGCAGCGCCGGCTGGTTCGCGCGGCCATGGGCTTTCGCGAACCCGTCAGCTCACTGGCTCGGGGGCCAGCGGAAATTCCAAGGAAAAGCCCATGAGCCGACGCCAGTATGACGTGCTGGTTTGCGGCGGCGGCGTGGCCGGCGCGGCGGCTGCGGGGCTGCTGGCCCGGCAAGGCCGACGAGTTGCCCTGATTGACCCCAAGGGCCCGCCATCAAGTCTGCCTGACGACGACTTTGACCCACGCGTGGTCGCGCTAAGCCCGGCATCGGCGGCCATCCTGACGGCTGCCGGCGGCTGGCAGCGGCGCGCTGCCGAACGCCTGGCCGCCTATGACCGCATGCAAGTGCGGGCCGGGCGCGCCGAAATTGAGTTCAAGGCCAGTGAGCACGGCCTGGCACAGCTTGGCTGGATTGGAGAAATCCCCGCCCTGCAAATCGCCCAATGGCAGGCCCTGGGTGCCCTGGACGATGTTGACCTGATCACCAACGACCATATCGAACGCGTTGATCTGGACGCCCTGGACCCGCGTCGCTGCCGGGTGCAACTGGCCAGCGGCCAGGTGCTTCGGGTGAAGCTGCTGGTGGCCGCTGACGGCGCCCGTAGCCGTCTCCGGCAACAGGCCGGCATTGGCCTGGACGAATGGCACTACAACCAGTCTGCGCTGATTGGCCATGTGCATACCGAGCAGCCCAACCGAGGTATTGCCTGGCAACGCTTCACCGACGACGGCCCGCTGGCCCTGCTACCGCTGGCCGATGGCCGCTCGTCGATCGTCTGGTCGCAGGCACAAGGCCTGGCCTTGAGGCGACAGGAACTTGCGCCAGAATCCTTCATCGCCGAACTCAACGAGCAGCAGGACAGCCCCTTTGGCCGCATAGAAGCCTGTGGCAAGCGCTATCTGCTGCCGCTGGTCCGACGCCGCGCCCAGGCGCTGGTCAAGGGCCGACTGGTCTTGATTGGCGATGCCGCGCGCACCGTCCATCCGCTGGCCGGCCAGGGCCTAAACCTGGGCCTGGCCGATGCCGCCTGCCTGGCCGAAGCACTGGAGAATCAGGATCTTGATCGTGACCCGGCCCGCGCGCTCAGCCGATACAACATCGCCCGTCTCAGCGCCAGCAGCCTGGTCGGTGGCGGCATCCACCTGATCAACGAAGTCGCCCACCTGCCCGGCGCCTCGGGCCGGGGCCTGCTTGGCCTGGGTTTCGCCGCCGCTGCCCGCCTGTGGCCGGCCCGCGATCTTTTTGTCCGGCGGGCGTGTGGGCTGGACAGCGGCAGCCCGCAACTGGGCCGCAGGCCGCTCGAGCAATGACCCCACCCAGCCCGCTGCGTGCCGCGGTCTTTGTTGCCGGCGGCGCCTTCATGATCTCGTTTGCCGCCATCTTCGCCCGCCTGGCCGACGTGGCACCCACCACCTCGGGTTTCTACCGCATGGTCTTCGGCAGCCTGGCCTTTGCCTTGTGGCTGGCGTTTCGCCCGGCGCTGCGCGAGGGCTTTGGCCAGCACTGGCCCACCTCGTTCGTGGTCGGCGCGCTGTTCGCCGCCGACATCTGGTTCTGGCATCGCTCGATCGAGTTCATCGGTCCGGGTCTTGCCACCTTGCTGGCCAACTTCCAGGTGTTCCTGCTCACTGCCATCGGCGTGATCTGGTTTCGCGAGCGCGTCGGCTGGCGCTTTGCCAGCGGGCTGGGTCTGGCGATCTTTGGCCTGTGGCTGTTGTTCGGACGCGAGTGGGCGGCATTGACCGGCGAATTCCGCCTGGGCATTGGCCTGGGGCTGATGACCGCCCTGGCCTACGCGCTGTACATCCTGGCCCTGCGCGGCGCCCAAATTCGCCACACGCAACTTCGACCGGAGACCCGCCTGGCCCAGGTCACCATCTGCTGCGGCATCGTGCTGGGCATTCTGAACCTGGTCGAAGGCCATGGCTTTGCCATCCCCGACGGCCAGACGCTGCTGGCGCTGATCGCCCTGGGGGTGTTCTGTCAGGTGCTGGGCTGGCTGCTGATTACCCGCGGCATGCCCTTCCTGCCGGCGGCCATCGTTGGCCTGCTGCTGCTGTTGCAACCCTCGCTGTCGATCACCTGGGATTTCCTGCTGTTCAACCTGCGGCTCAGCCCCGGCCAGTTGATCGGCATCGCCCTGGCGCTGATCGGCATCTACTTCGGCTTCCGCGCCGCCGCTCGCCAGAAACCGCCAGCACCGGACTGACCAATCCCGGCTTGTTAACATTGGGTTTCTTATTTCGCAGATAACTCAGGCATTGATGCGGAAAGAGTGAGGTGAGGTCAGGTGGCAGGCGGCGAGTGGTGCCGGCTGCTGGCGAGCGCTGGCGCTATCCGGCGGTGTCGAGTCTGCGGGTTCAAGGGAGCCCTGGTGCCAATGAATATCACCGAGGCCATAGAAGGCTATGCGGCTTCGGGTTGAGTCCCGGGTGCCTGAAACAGCTGAAACACCGTGCCCGCCGCCGCGCGCCAGCGCTCACCATCAGCCAACACCACTCCCCGCTGATGGTTAAGTGGAAAGGGCGGATTTGCCCTCCCCTGCGATCTTTCAGCCTGCTGCATCTGGTGGTGTCAGGTGCTTCGGGCCGACCGGGGCGCGGACGCTTCCCCGAACTCATCAGCATCCATCCGCCAGATCAAGCGCTTGCCAAGACGTTGAGCGAGCCGAAGCATAAAGCGGTGCGACAGGCGTCCGAGCTCCCCTGAGTCATGACGATTGTCCAAGCCGATCGCCCCGGTCGGCCCGAAGCACCTGGCACCACCCGATGCTCGAAACCATCAACAAAAACACCATCGGCCACCACCAAGCTCTCAGAACCATCGACAACTCAAAGACGCCAGTCAATCGCCTCCAGTCCACGCGCCTCCAGCCAGCGGTTGGCCGCCGAAAAATGCCCGCAGCCGAGAAAACCGCGATGCGCCGACAGCGGCGAAGGATGCGGGGCTTTCAATACAAGATGCCGCCGGGTATCGATACCCGCGCCCTTCTTTTGCGCATGTGAACCCCACAGCAAAAACACCACCGGCTCCTCGCGCCGTTTGACCGCGTCAATCACGGCATCGGTGAAGCGCTCCCAGCCCTTGCCCTGATGCGCACCCGCCTGGCCGCGTTCCACCGTCAGCACCGTATTGAGCAGCAATACGCCACGCTCGGCCCAGGCCTGCAGGCAACCATGGCCGGGCGGACTCAAGCCCAAATCAGCCTTGAGTTCCTTGAAGATATTGACCAGCGACGGCGGCACCGGCACACCGGGCTGAACCGAAAAGCACAAACCATGGGCCTGGCCCGGCCCGTGGTAGGGGTCCTGCCCCAGGATCACGGCTTTCACCGACGACAACGGCGTGGAGTCCAGGGCATTGAAAATCTGCTTGCCGGGAGGGTAAACCACCGCTCCCGCCTGCTTGCGAGCCTGGAGAAAGGCCTTCAGCTCGGCCATGTAGGGCTGTTCAAACTCGGGGCGCAGTACCTCAAGCCATTCGGGGTGCAACTGAATATCAGACATGGCGCTTTCGCGTGGATTGGCATGGCAGCCGGTATCATATAGGGCTGATTTCAACCAGGCAGCCATTCGTGTCCAACCCAGCGCCCATTTCCACCGATGCCGTCATTATCGGGGCCGGCCCCGTCGGCCTTTTCCAGGTCTTTGAACTCGGCCTGCTCGACCTCAAGGCCGAAGTCATCGACAGCCTGCCGCAGGTTGGCGGCCAGTGCTCCGAGCTGTATCCCGAAAAGCCGATTTATGACATCCCGGCCTACCCGGTGATTGGCGCCCAGGAACTGATCGACAACCTGATGGCTCAGATTGCCCCCTTCAATGCCGGGTTCCACCTTGGCCAGCAGGTCGAACGCTTCGAAAAACGCGAAGACGGCCGCTTCACCGTGGTTACCAGCAAAGGCACCGAGTTCGATGCCGGCGTGGTGATCATCGCCGGCGGCCTGGGCTCCTTCCTGCCGCGCAAGCTCAAGGCCAAGGGCCTGGACGCACTCAGCGACGGCCAGGTGCACTACAAGGTGACCGACCGCGAGCGCTTCCGCGGCAAGAAACTGCTGGTGCTGGGCGGTGGCGATTCGGCGCTGGACTGGACCATGGACCTGGTCGACATTGCCGAGCATATCCACCTGGTTCACCGCCGCGCAGAATACCGTGGCGCACCGGCCTCGGTGGCCAAGGTCAAGGCACTGGCCGAAGCCGGCAAAGTGAGCGAACACCAGGGCCTGGTGATGCAGGTGCTCAGCGAGGACGGGCAGCTCAAGGGCCTGGAAATCATGGACCTGGAGCGCAACAAGACCGTGGTGGAAGGCGACACCGCGCTGGTATTCTGGGGCCTGTCGCCGGATCTCGGCCCGATCGCCGACTGGGGCCTAGCGCTGGAGAAAAAGCAGATCGAAGTCGACACGGAAAAATTCCAGACATCAATTGAAGGCGTGTTCGCCATCGGCGACATCAACACCTACCCCGGCAAGAAAAAACTGATTCTTTCAGGCTTCCACGAAGCCGCGCTGGCCGCCTTCGCCGCGCAAAAAGCCATCTACCCCGACAAACGCCAGTTCCTCCAGTACACCACCACCTCGCCGATCATGCACAAGCGGCTGGGGGTTGAATAGACGCCGCAGGCGCGGCGTGGGGAGAGGGAAGACGGGAGTGGGAAGACGGAAGACGGAAGACGGAAGACGGGAGACGGGAGTTTGGCGCCTAAGGCTTAAAGATTTTCCAGGGCTCGGTTGAAACCTTCGGGCGAGAAGCCGACCAGGCGCTGGTTGCCGATGAAGGTGAGCGGGACGCCGCGGCCGCCGGCCTCACGCCACAGGCGGTTGGCCTCGGTGGAGCTTTCCACGTCGATTTCCAGGAAAGCCACGCCGCTCTGCTGAAGATGACTGCGGGCGCGGTCGCAGTGGCCGCACCATTCGGTGGAAAACAGCACCACGTCGTGTTCGGGGCTGAAGTCGCTGGCGTGTACCGCATCCGATGAGGTCAGCGTCAGCGACCACACCACCAGGGCAAGCAGTATGGCAATCAGTGCAATCAGGCCTTTGGCGGGCATCGGCGTAGTCCTTATTCCGGGCTGAGTACAAGCTCGAAGTTTAACTGGATGACCGGGGTAATGAAGTCCGGATCCGCAAACTCGCCTTGGCCGACATCGAATTCCAGCCGCTCAATCTCGGCGCTGCCGCTCAAGGCCAGCTGATCACCCTCGCGGGCCAGCTGAAGCTGGACGGGCTGGCTGGCGCTGATCTGGCGAAGATTCAGCTCGCCTTCGGCAAAGTAGCGGCCATCCCCCCGGGAAGAAATTTCATCGCTGATCCAGAAGGCACGCGGAAAGCGTTCGGCGGCGAACAAGTCTTCGCCCAGCAGCTCGCGGTCGCCCTGGCGATTACCGACGGTGGCCGAACCGGTGGCAATCTGCACCTCGATATTGGCAGTGGCCAGGTCATCATCGTCCAGGCAAAGCTGAACGGTGAATTCGCGAAATCGACCTTCAAAGCGATTACCCTCGGCTTCACCGCTGAACACCAGTTCACCGCTGTCCTGGTCGGCACTGTAGCAATCAGCCGCGACCGCTGGCCCGGCCAGCAACAATACCGAGGCACAGAAGACGCCGGCCAGCGCCGGCAGACGTGTCGTTACGAGTCCTTTGACCATGAAGGCAACATCCTTTTCATCAATCCATCCTTGATCCAGAACTGGTGGCGCAGAGCCGCCAGCACGTGCACGCCAGTCATTACCCCCAGGCTGATGGCACAAGCCTGGTGCAGGCGTTCGAAAATTCCTTCCAGCCGCTCACTGTCACCAACCAGGCTGGGAAAGTTGACCGGCCCCCACCACAAATCACCCAGGCCTGCGGCCGAGGAATACAGCCAGCCAGTCAACGGCACGGCAAAAATCAGCCCGTACAGAAGCCAGTGCCCGGATACGGCCGCCAGGCGCTCCCAGCCGTGCATGGTGGCCGGCATCGGCGGCGGGCGATTGAACAGGCGCCACACCAACCGGGCAAGCGCCAGCCCCAGCACCACCATGCCGATGGTCTTGTGCTGGGTCACCAGTTCCAGCCGAAGCCGGAAGCCCTCGGCGTTGTCGATGCGCCAGGCCCAGGTGTACTGGAACAGCAGCAATGCCACCACCGCCCAGTGAAAAAACTGGCTGATCAATCCGTAACGGCTGGCGGTGTTGGTCAAGCGCATGGTGGCTACTCATTCCGACGCGACAAGGTCACACTATAGTCGGGCTGATGAAAACCCTGTTATCGACCCTGTTTTTGATCGTGCTGCTAACCGGCTGCCAAGCCGTGCCGAGGCCCAGCGGCGTTGGTGAAGTGCGCCCGGCCAGCGACCAGGAGATTGCCCTGCCCGAGGGTACGCGCTACCGCATCGACGAGCAGGCCAGCGAAGTTCGCATCGTGGTTTACCCCGGCGGCACCCTGGCGCGCTTTGGCCATCCCCACGTGATTGGCGGCGCCGTGGTGTCGGGCACGGTCGTCGCTGCCGAGCCATTTGACGCATCGGGTTTAAGTCTGGTGATCGATATATCCGCCATGGACGTCGACCGCCCGGCCTGGCGAGTGGACGAGGGCTTTGATCCGGAACTGTCCGATTCGGCCATTGAGGGCACCCGAGAAAATCTGTTTTCCGACCAGGTGCTGGATGCCGAGCGCTTTCCAGAGATCCGCATCGATTCACTGTCGATCTCCGGCCCGGCCTGGCAACCCGACATCGAGCTGAGCATCAAATTGCGCGGCGAGCGCCGCGAAGTGACCGTGCCCATCGCGCTTGACCACACCGAGACTACGCTGATCGCCATCGGCCAGTTCCGCTTTCGCCAAAGCGACTTCGGCATGGAACCATTCAGCGCCCTGGGCGGCCGCCTGGCCGTCACCGACGAAGTGTTGGTGAGATTTCGTCTGCTTGCGCGAGCCGAATAGGACTTGGGGTCTGGCTTGCTGCCGCTGGCGGCAGCATCTGCCGCGGAGCTGCAAATCAAGCCTTAACCTGATTAAGCGGATAGCTCAGCCATTGGTGCGGAAAGTGGGAGTTGAGGTGGCAGGCGGCGAGCGGCGCCGGCAGCTGGCGAGCGCTGGCGCTATCCGGCGGTGCCAATTCTGCGGGTTCAAGGGAGCCTGGATGCCAACGAATACCATCACGACAATTGAGCGGTTTGCGGCTTCAGGTTGGCTCCGGGGCGCCTGAAAGGGCTGAAACACGGTGCCCGCCGCCGCGCGCCAGCGCTCGCCATCAGCCAACACCACTCCCCGCTGAAAGTTAGGAGGAAAGGGTAGGTTCGACCACAGTCCCCTGCGATCTTTCAGCCTGCTGCATCGGGGGGCGTTGGGTGCTTCGGGCCGGCCGGGGCGCGGACGCTTCCAGGTAGCTCTCAGCCTCTATGAGCTGGATCGAAGTTCAAGGAGGTCGTGAGCCATCCGCTCGGACAGTGTGATCTCGAGGTCACCCAAGCTCCCATGAACCTGCACCTGGCAGGCAAGCCGAACGCCCCGGTCGGCCCGAAGCACCTGGCGCCACCGGATGCTCTGAGCTATCGACAGGGACGGTTGCCTGAACTGGCCCGACCATATAGACGGGCGCCGCTTGGCAATCAATCAACCGGCAATGCTCAGTTCTTCAGCATTCCCAGGCCGCGTAAGATGCCTTCCAGTCGCTGCTGGCTGGCCTCGGTCAGCGGGGCCAGCGGGCTGCGGACGCTGCCCACGTCCAGGCCGCACAGGGCCATCGCGGCCTTGATCGGCACCGGGTTGGTTTCGATGAACGAAGCCTTGAACAACGGCAGCAGCTCGAAGTGGATGCGCCGGGCTTCGGCATAATCGCCCTGCTCCACCGCCTTGACCAGCGTCACCATGCGTTCGGGCACCAGGTTCGACACCACCGACACCACCCCGTGGCCACCCAGGCTCATCAACGGCAGGGTCAGCCCGTCATCACCCGACAACACGCTGAAGTTCTCCTCCAGCCCATTGCCGATACGGACCAGCACATCGGTCATCTGGCCGATGTCGCCCGAGGCTTCCTTGACCGCCACCACTGACGGCAACGCGGCAATCTCGACCAGCGTGTCGGTTTCGATGTTGACCCCGGTGCGGCCCTGGATGTTGTAGACGATGATCGGCAGATCGCAGGCCTCGGCAATATCGTGGAAATACCGCGTCAGACCGGCCTGCGACGGCTTGTTGTAATACGGCGTGACAACAAGCGCGCCATCAGCACCCTCCTTCTGCGCCTCGCGGGTGGTGCGGATGGCCTGTTGGGTGTTGTTCGAGCCGGTACCAGCCCACACCTGCACCCGACCGGCCACCTTCTCGACGGTGTAGCGCACCACATCATCATGCTCTGCATTGAACATGGTGGGCGATTCACCGGTGGTTCCCATGGGCACCACGCCGGTGACGCCCGCGGCAATCTGTTTCTCCAGCAGCTCGCCCAGCCGGTCGAAGTGAACCTCACCTGCGTCGGTGAAAGGGGTTACCAGGGCGGTAAAAACGCCTTTGATCTGCACTTGGAAACGCTCCGTCGTCAAAACTTGAATAGGGCTTCAGGGAAGCTGGATGGGCTGATTGATGCCCATGCCGGGCCCCAGGATCAGGGCATTCTCCAGCACCCGCATTGTACCCAGCTGGGCCGCGCGGAACGCCGGCGGATGGGCAAACAGGATCACCTGCCCGCGCCCGTGCGACTGCCGCGTTACATAGGCGGCCGAGGCAATGCGGTCGCGCGCCTCGGGCCACAAAAGGCCACCGGCACGAACATGCAGGGTCTGACCTTCGGGCACCGGCGACCAGCCCACCAGGCCGGCGCCGTTGTCGTCGGACGAGCCATTGTCGCCGAACACGCCAACACGGAACGGCGCTTCTACCGGCAGGCGCGCCATCATCACCGGCGAGTTGGAAAAAAGCGCGGTGAGCTGGTCGCGACCGCCGGCATTCAGCCAGTGGTCGGTATCGGCCCGCAGCGCGACCAGGGCGCCGGACGGCATGAATTTCGACTGCCAGGCATCACGGCGCTTGCGCTCATCGACGCCGGGAAGACCAGGCTGGTCAGTCCAGGGGAAAACGCTATCGCCGGTCGCTTCATGGCCCCAGATGGCGTCGGCATCAGGCAGCGGCTGAGCCTGGGCCAGCCACTCGCGGTGGATGGCATCCTGCCAGGGGGCAAGGTCCTCACCCAGCAGCTGCTCCAGACGGCGGGTGCCAAGGTCACTGTCGTCATGCAGCAGGCTGCGGGCCGAGCCTCCAACGGCCACCAGCGTGCCGCCCTGAGCCACCCAGTCCATCAATTGCGACTCCAGGCCCGGCGGCAGATTGCCGCCACCGCCCCAGGTCCAGCGATCCGGCAGGTAAATCACGTTGTAGCGGCGCAGATCGGCACCGCGAACGCGGTTTTCATCCAGGTGGGAATGGCGAATGCCCAGACGATGGTCCATCAGGTACCAGACGGCACCGAAATCCAGCATGTTGTTGCCGCCGCGCGAGAGCAGCGCGACGTTGGGCTTGGGCAACACGCGCCATTCGCGACCGCCCAGGTCGGCCAGGTCTCCGGGCGCGCGTCCGTGGCCAATGGCATGAATGCGAATACCGAGTTCTTCAGCCACCTGCTGCACGGTGGCAATCCAGTCGGCGTGGTCACGGTTGTCGTCCAGGGTGATGGCAATCGAACCGACCGGCAAATCCACGCCGTCCAGGGCCGATGCGCTGCGTGCCGCGCGCACCTGCAGGCCGCGTTCAAGCAGCCGGGCTGCCAGGGCGACGCTGCGGTCGTCGGCGCCACTGGCCACCAGGGCCACGGCGCGGTCGGTGGAGGGGAATGACGGTGCCGGTTCATCGGCCGTCCATTCAACGCGGTCCAGCCCGCTGACCAGGTGCTCCGGCACGGTCCAGGCGTCCAGGCCAAACATCATGCTGATGTTCCAGCCGGTAGTGTCGTACAGCGTGCTGCGGCCTTCCTTGAGCAGGCGCTCGCGCTCGGCGCGCAGGGCGGCCCGGCTCATTTGCGGATCAAACTCGAACATCGCGGCCAGCAAACGGGCCTCGGGCTGACGGTTCGGAATCACCAGGCTGCCGGCCGGCAGGGTCACGTTGCGCTGCTCGCGTCCCAACTGGTCGGTAGCGCGCGACAGCCGCTGGTCGCTGGGCACCCGGTAGAACTCGAATTCCTGGATTGTCAACAGATCCTTCAGGTCATTCAGGCGGCTCTGGTTGGCCGTGGGCAGAATGACGAAGCTTCGATTGGCATACGGCCCGCTGTTGCCCACGGATGCCGCGCGGTCTTCGGCGAAGGCGCTCAGCAGGGCGCCGCGCTCGCGCTTGAGCGTGTTCAGGTTGGCAAAGCTGGCCAGCATCTGGTGATGCACCGACTGGCGATAGCTGATCAGGTGGGTGTGGCGCTGCACACCGTCTTCGGCCAGTCGGGCCTGCTCATACAGGATGCCCTGGGCCCCGCGCAGCGACGCCCAGGCGTCGGTGTAGCCGGGGTACCAGTCTTCGTGCCATTCGCCGGAATAATAGGGGTAGCCAAATTCGTCGAAGGCGTCGGCCATGTCATCGGCGAAGACATTGCCCATGCTGTGGCGATAAGGCGGCAGGTGCGGGTTGTGCGGCTCACGCGCCGGCGAGAACAAATACGTGTCCTGCGCACCCATCTCGTGGGCGTCGACAAACAGCAACGGGCGCCAGGCGCTGATGTGAGGAATGCGACCACGGGTTTCCGGATGGCGGGCGTAAATCCAGTCGCGGTTCAGATCGAACAGGTAATGATTGCCGCGGCCATAGGGCCAGTAGCCGGCATGCACCAGCGACTGGTCATCGACATTGGGCTGCGCGCCGCGCGTCTGCACCACGCCGTTGACGAAACGCTCGCGGCCGTCCGGGTTCATGTTCGGGTCAACAATGATGACCAGCTCATCCAGCCAGGCCTGGGTGGCCTCGGAGCGATCAGCCGCCAGGTGGTACATCACGCCCAGCGCCGCATCCGAGCCGGAGCTTTCATTGCCGTGAATCGAATACGCCAGCCAGGCCACGCCGGGCAGCTCGTCAAGCAGCCGGTTGCGGTCGCTGGCGGCCAGGCCACGCGGGTCAGCCAGACGGGCCATGCCGTCCTTGATCTCGTCCTGGCGAGCCAGATTGTCCGGCGAGGAAATGACCAGGTAAACCAGCGGCCGGCCTTCATAGCTGAACCCATACTCAACCAGCTCGACTCGATCCGAGGCCTCGGCCAACTGGCGGGCGTAGGCATCAATCTGGGCCGACGTAGCCACGCGCTGGCCGACCGGGAAACCCAACAGCGCATCCGGCGTCGGGATGGCCGGGTCGTGATCATGCCCTGACGGGAACAGATCAATCCCGTACTCAAGGCCAGCCAGCGGCGACGGCGTCGGGTCGGGGTACGGCGTATCGGCCAGGGCCAGATGGAACGGCAGCAAGGTCAGCAACAGCAGGTAGCGCATGGCAATCTCTCGTGTTTTTTCGCCGGAGCAGTCTACCCCAAGCGGGCATGGCACTCGGCAAGGTGTCGGGCTAGTAGGCCATGAGGCTAATCAATTAACCCTCAGCCGCCCGCTAATCGCTTTCAAAGCCGTCCCAGTCAAAGCGAGTCAATTCGGCCAATTCCCGAGGCTCCAGCTTGCGCTCGAAGCGTCGTGAACCGATGACCCAGGTTGGGTAGGAGCGAACTTCAGCGGCAATGCATTCGAAGTTCACGGGTCCATTTCGACCCTCGGGCGAGCATTCAACGTAGGGCAATCGTTCGATGGAGCGGCCGAACGCAGCGCCCTGCTGTTGGCATACCGGGCACCACGAGGCTCCGTAGTAAGTTGCGCCCACACGCTCCAGGTGCTGGGCCAGCGCTTTCAGGCGCGGGTCCTCGGCGGTCTGGAACCAGCCCGCGTATACGCCGTGCAGGGCCAATATGGCGACCAGGACCACGGCCGATCGCGACGCCAGGAAAGTCAACCAGGGCTCGCCACCCTCGGACGCTGGACGACGCAGACTCAGGTAAACGAACAAGACCAGCAACACCAGCAGTGAGGCCGTGCACCAGGCGCACACCGCCTCCAACGCAATCCATGCGACAAGACCCAGATAGACGCTAAACGCCAGGCCAAAGAGCGACAACCACCACAGCACTTGCCAGCGTTTTGGGCCCGGACGGGCAACAAACGACACAACGGCCAGCACCAGGTAAAGCCCCAAACCCCATATCGACACAGGAAGGCCAAACAGCGTTGACCACTGGCTCTGTTGCACCAGGTCACAACTCGAGCCGCTGGCACAGCCCGCCAGCGCCGCCGACGATAGGCTGACCACACTGAGATAGACCGTAATGGCAATGCCAAAGACGGCCAGAACCAGCACTGGCCAATCGGGCGAACGAGCGAGACGCGAGGGGGTGCGGGGGTTTTTATGAGCGCTTTTCTTGCGGGCCATGCCGATAATTTCCTTTAGCTTGCCGGTAATTGCAGCGAAACCGGGCGATTTGATTCAAAACCAGTGAATCACCACTGCATTGGTTTAACATGGAAACGCTAATATGTCAGACAGTGGCTGAATAGCCCAAAATAGTCTCATGAAAACCGAGAGCAAGCGCGATTGAAAACCCTGCACCGACCTGAATTTGAACGAGATGCCTGCGGCTTTGGCCTGGTTGCCCAACTGGACGACCAGCCCAGCCACACCATCCTGACTGACGCCCTCGACGCCCTGCGCCGCCTTACCCACCGTGGCGCCGTAGCCCCCGACGGCAAAACCGGTGACGGCTGCGGCCTGTTGCTGAAACTCCCCGAACGCTTTTTCCGGCGCATTGCCGGGCAACACGGCTTTGAACTGGCCGAGCGCTTCACCGTCGGCGCGGTGTTTTTCAGCCGCGACACCAAGATTGCCGAACAGCAAAAGGCCCGTTTCGAAGCCCAGTTGGCCGACCAGGCTATCCAGGTGGCCGGCTGGCGCGACGTGCCGACCAACCCCGATGCCTGCGGCGAGCGCGCCCAGGACACCCAGCCGCGCATTGAGCAAGTCTTCGTCAACGCCGCCAGCCACATGGACCAGACCAGCTGGGAGCGTGCCCTGTACCTGGCCCGCCGGCTGACCGAGACCAAATTCGGCGAAGGCAGCGACTTTTACGTGGCCAGCCTGTCGGCCACCACCATCAGCTACAAGGGCATGGTGATGCCCGAGTACCTGGCCAGTTTCTACCCCGACCTGGCCGACCACGAGTTGGAAACCTCGGCCGCGGTTTTCCACCAGCGCTTTTCCACCAACACCCTGCCCCAGTGGCAACTGGCCCAGCCGTTCCGACTGCTGGCCCACAACGGTGAAATCAACACCATTCGCGGCAACCGCAACTGGACCCGCGCGCGGCGCAAGCTGCTGGCCTCACCGATGCTCTCGCGGCTGGGCGACATCGACCCGCCCGTCGGGATGACCGGCTCGGATTCCTCGTCGCTGGACAACATGCTGGAATTGCTGGTCACCGGCGGTATGTCGCTGCCGCAGGCCGTGCGTATCCTGATTCCACCGGCCTGGCAGACCGCTGACAACCTCGATAGCGATCTGCGTGCCTTCTATGAATTCTTCAACTTCCACCAGGAAGCCTGGGACGGCCCGGCCGGCCTGGTGATGTGTGACGGTCGCTACGCCGTTTGCGCGCTGGACCGTAACGGTCTTAGGCCCGCCCGCTGGACGCTGACCGACCAGCGCAAGCTGATCGTGGCCTCGGAAACCGGCGTGGTCGACGTCGACCCGCAGGCCGTACTGGCGCGCGGCCGCCTCGGCCCCGGCCAACTGCTGGTGGCCGATCTGCAAACCGGCCGCCTGCTGGATTCCGAGCAAATCGACAACGGCCTGAAAACCCTGCACCCCTGGCAGGACTGGCTGAAGCAGGGCATCAAATACCTGGATTCCGAGCTGGTCGACGTGCACATGGCCGCCGAGCCGTTCGATGCCGACACGCTGGCGACCTATCAAAAAATGTTCAACCTCTCGCGCGAGGAACGCCGCGAGGTGGTTCAGGTGCTGGCCGAAACCCAGGCCGAGGCGGTCGGCTCGATGGGTGATGACACGCCCATGCCGGTGCTGTCGACGCGCATTCGCTCGCTTTTCGACTGCTGCCGCCAGCAGTTCGCCCAGGTCACCAACCCGCCGATTGATTCGCTGAGAGAGCGCATCGTGATGTCGCTGGAAACAGCGGTGGGCCGCAAGGGCAATATCTTCAAACCCGGGCCGGACCTGGCCGAACGGGGGGTACTGAACTCACCCGTGCTTAGCCAGCGCAAGCTGCGCCAGTTGATCAACTCGCCGCAAATCGGCGTGCCCTCGGCGTTCATCGACCTGAACGTGCCCGAGGACCAGCCGCTGGACGAAGCCATCCGGAGCTTGTGTCTGCAATCCGAGCATGCGGTGGCCGACGGCAAGCTGGTACTGCTGATTTCCGATCGCTACCTGAAACCCGGCTTTCTGCCGGTGCACGCCCTGCTGGCGACCAGCGCCATTCACCACCATCTTCTGGAAACCGGTCAGCGACCCTTGTGCAACCTGATCATCGAAACCGGCACGGCTCGGGACCCGCATCACTTCGCCTGTCTGATTGGCTTTGGCGCCACGGCGGTTTACCCCTACCTGGTGTATCAGACCCTGCACGCCATGGCCGAAAACGGCGAGATCGACCCCGAAGGCCGGGCCCTGGAACTGGGCCGCAGCTACCGGCGCGGCATCCGCAAGGGCCTGTTCAAGATCCTGTCCAAGATGGGCATTTCCACGATCGGCGCCTACCGCGGCGCCCAGCTGTTCGAGCTGGTGGGCCTGTCCAACGAAGTGGTCGACCTGTGCTTCCCGGGCGCGGTCAGCCGCATCGAAGGGGCGGATTTCAACGACCTGCACCAGGACCAGACCTCGCTGGCCCGCTGGGCCTGGAACCGCCAGATCCCCATCGAGCACGGCGGCCAGTACCGCTACGTCAACGGCGGCGAATACCACGCCTACAACCCCGACGTGGTCAAGACGCTGCAAAAGGCGGTCAAGACCGGCGACTACGCCGACTACCAGGCCTTTGCCCGGTTGGTCAACGAGCGCGAGCCGATGAGCCTGCGCGACCTGCTCAAGCCGGTCTCGAAACACCCGGCCATCGACGTGGACGATGTCGAGCCGGAAGACACCATCCTCAAGCGCTTCGACTCGGCCGGCATGAGCCTGGGCGCCCTGTCGCCCGAAGCCCACGAGGCCCTGGCCATTGCCATGAACCGGCTGGGCGGGCGCTCGAACTCCGGCGAAGGCGGCGAAGACCCGGCCCGCTACGGCACCGAAAAGATGTCGAAGATCAAGCAGGTGGCATCCGGCCGATTCGGCGTCACCCCCGAGTACCTGGTCAACGCCGAGGTCATCCAGATCAAGATTGCCCAGGGTGCCAAGCCCGGCGAAGGCGGCCAGCTGCCCGGCCACAAGGTCGACAAACTGATTGCCCGGCTGCGCTACGCCAGCCCCGGCGTGGGCCTGATCTCGCCGCCGCCGCACCACGATATCTACTCGATTGAAGACTTGGCCCAGTTGATCTTCGACCTGAAACAGGTCAACCCCGAGGCTCTGATCTCGGTCAAGCTGGTGGCCGAGCCCGGCATCGGCACCATCACCGCCGGCGTGGTCAAGGCCTATGCCGACCTGATTACCGTGTCCGGCTACGACGGCGGTACTGGTGCCAGCCCGCTCACCTCGGTCAAGTACGCCGGCGTGCCGTGGGAACTGGGCGTCAGCGAAGTGCGCCAGGTGCTGATGGCCACCGGCCTTAGGGGCCAGGTGCGGCTGCAGGCCGACGGCGGCCTGAAAACCGGCCTGGACGTGATCAAGGCGGCCATCCTGGGGGCCGAAAGCTTCGGCTTCGGCACCGCTCCGATGATTGCCCTGGGCTGCAAGTACCTGCGCATCTGCCACCTGAACAACTGCGCCACCGGCGTGGCCACCCAGAACGAAACGCTGAGAACCCAGCATTTCATCGGCCTGCCGGAGATGGTGATGAACTACTTCCGCTTCGTTGCCCGCGAAACCCGGGAGATCCTGGCCAGCCTGGGCGTGAAACGGCTGGAAGACCTGATTGGCCGCACCGAATACCTGGAGCGCATCGAAGGGCTCACTCAACGACAGAACAAGCTGGATCTCTCGCCACTGCTGGCCAACGAGGGCCTGGCGACGGATACCGCCCGCTACTGCCTGGCCGAGCGCAACCCGCCGCACGACCGTGGCGAGCTGGCCGAGCGCATCCACCACGAGGTGATCGACACCGTCACCAGCGGCAGCGGCGGCTACTTCGCCTACCCCATTCGTAACCGCGACCGCTCGATTGGCGCGCGGCTGTCGGGCGAGATTGCCCGGCGCTGGGGCAACCAGGGCATGGCCGACAACCCCATCGAACTGGAGCTGACCGGCACCGCCGGCCAGAGCCTGGGCGCCTTCAACGCCGGCGGCCTGCACCTGAAGCTGAACGGCGAAGCCAACGACTACGTCGGCAAGGGCATGGCCGGTGGACGAATCGTCCTGAAGCCGCCCTCGGGCGTGCGCTACCGCCCCGAAACCACCCCCATCATGGGCAACACCTGCCTGTATGGCGCTACCGGCGGACAGTTGTTCGCCGCAGGCACCGCTGGCGAGCGCTTTGCCGTTCGCAACTCCGGCGCGGTGGCCGTGGTGGAAGGCACCGGCGACCACGCCTGTGAATACATGACCGGCGGCGTGGTGGTGGTGCTGGGCCGCACTGGCATCAACTTCGGTGCCGGCATGACCGGCGGCTTTGCCTACGTGCTGGACATCGACCGGGTGTTCGTGGATCGCTACAACCACGAATTGATCGACATCCACCATATCGAACCCGACAACATGGAAAACCATGTTCATCATTTACGAAACCTGGTTCAGCAGCACCTGGAGTTGACCGGCAGCGACCAGGCCGCCGACGTCCTCGACGACTTCCGCCGCCTGCTGCCCAAGTTCTGGCTGATCAAACCCAAGGCCAGTGACCTGGACGAGCTGATTTCGCGCTTGAGGGATGCCGCATGAACAAGCCCTCCCCTGTCCAGACGCAACCCGGAGATACCCATGGCCAAGCCTGATCCGCTGCATTTTCTCAACAGTCCGCGCAAGGATCCCGAGGTGGTTCCCGTCAAGATCCGCGTCGAAGGCTGGCAGGAGATTTATGGTCAGTACGAGTCGAAAGGGGCGGCAGACCAATCCTCGCGCTGCATCAACTGTGGCAATCCTTACTGCGAATGGGAATGTCCGGTTCACAACTTCATCCCCGACTGGCTGCGCCTGGTGCGCCAGGGACGACTGTTCGAGGCCGCCGAGCTGTCTCACCAGACCAACTCCCTGCCGGAAATCTGCGGTCGCATCTGCCCGCAGGACCGTCTCTGCGAAGGCGCCTGCACGCTGAACGACGGCCTGGGTGCGGTCACCATTGGCTCAATCGAGAAATACATCACCGATGAAGCCGTCAAACAGGGTTGGCGCCCGGACATGTCCGGCATCAAACCCACCGGGCGCAAAGTCGCCATCATCGGCGCTGGTCCGGCCGGGCTGGGTGCCGCCGACATCCTGGTGCGCAACGGCGTCGAGGCCCACGTGTTCGACAAGTACCCGCGCATTGGCGGCCTGCTCACCTACGGCATTCCGCCCTTCAAGCTCGACAAGGACGTGGTCGAAACCCGCCGCGAGCTGATGGAAGGCATGGGCGTTAAGTTTCATCTGGGCGTGGAGATCGGCCGCGACCGCACGCTCGACCAACTGCTCGACGAGTTCGACGCCGTCTTCCTGGGCATGGGCACCTACCGCTACGTGCGCGGCGGCTTCGACGGCGAGAACCTGCCCGGCGTGCACGAGGCCCTGCCCTTCCTGGTCGGCAATATCAGCCGCGTGCTGAACGAACCCATGGAGGGCTTCGAACCGATTGATGTCAGCGGCAAGCGCGTAGTGGTGCTGGGCGGCGGCGATACCGCCATGGATTGCGTTCGCACCTCCATACGCCAGGGCGCCACCTCGGTGGCCTGCGCCTACCGGCGCGATGAGGAAAACATGCCCGGCAGCCGCCGCGAAGTGGGCAACGCCAAGGAAGAAGGCGTCGAGTTCCTGTTCAACCGCCAGCCGGTGGAAATCCTCGGCGACGACAACGGCGTGACCGGCATAAAACTGGTGGAAACGCGTTTGGGCCCGCCCGACGAGCGCGGCCGCCGCCGGCCCGAAACCGTGCCCGGCTCGGAACACGTGGTCGAGGCCGATTCAGTCATCATCGCCTTCGGCTTCCGCCCCGACCCGCCCGAGTGGTTGACCAAACTTGGCGTGACCTGCCACGAGGACGGCCGCCTGCAAGTGGGCGAGAACGGCCAGGCCAGCTTCCAGACCAGCCACCCGAAAATCTTCGCTGGCGGCGACATGGTGCGCGGCTCGGACCTGGTGGTCACCGCCGTGTTCGAAGGCCGCGAAGCCGCCAAGAGCATGCTGGAAACGCTGGGCGTGGGCGAGCAGCGGTCGTTAAGGGTGGCTTGACGGCCCGTTGATGGCCCGGCGGCACTTGCCGCCGGTTACATCAAGTCACCCTATTCATGCCGACGAAAGTGCATCGCGGTCGGCGTCTTGTCTATTCGGATTCGAAGCGGTTCCGGAAAATTCGATCGGCTCCCGTATCGATAACCGGGATGTCGGCGCTGACGTCTTCAGTGCCGATCGTGATCACGAAACCGACTGAGCTAAGCGGGCCGGGCATCATTCTTGGATTAAAATCTCCGGTCGTTACGGCCGAATAGGCCGGCGAGACGACGGGAACCAGGGTGTAGTCACCGGGAGGCAGTGCGGTGGTCTGGTACTGCCCGGTATTGGGGTTGATACGGTAACTGCCCACAAACGCGCCGCTGCTGTCGAACACTTCGACCCTTCCGTTGCTCAGTTGCAACCCAATGGGCTGGGCGATGATGCGTCCGCTGATGACCGGGCCAGGTTCCACGCGCAACTCGAAGGGGCCGACATCACTGCCATCAATCACAATCGCGGTTCCGTCGGCAGGGTCGCACAGCCTTTCGGAGCACTGCGTATCACTACCATGCAAATGATCGAAGTAGCGCAGTTGAACGCCGAAGTCACCGAACCCTGTTGACCCGGACATTGACGTTCTCAGGTAATACGCGCCGTCAGGGAAGGCACCGATGCGGAACTGACCATCGCCATCGGTGATCGCGCTGGCCAGGATCTCGTTGTCCGCCGAGAGCACGCGGGCGATGGCGCCAGGAATCGGCTCGCCGGTGTCATCATCAATGACGCTCCCCTCCAGGCTTCCTCCCGTGGAAAGCTCGATGGTGATGGCCGTGATTTCGCCACTGACTACCGAAACCGGTTGCGCCTCGGACAAATCGCACTTCACGCCGGCACAAACGACATCCGGATACATGCCGTCGATGTAGCCTGGCAGGTAGCCGGTACTCGTATCGCCCGCCAGTCGCTGAAACCCGATCCCGTCGCCAAGAAACGCATTGAAGGTGCGTACATAGTACTCACCGTCCGGCAGGGCGGCAGAGGGTGCAAGCAGCACTTCACCGTCGATCACATTGATGCCGCCGCCACCGACAACGGTGCCGTCCTCGGAAACGATGTCGTAGGTCCTGAGAAACGTTGCGCCAACAACGGAAGGGGCATCGCCCGTGTTGGCATCAACCAGCTTGCCTTCGATCTGCCCCCCGGGTTGCAGGCTGACTTCAGGCAGGGTCAGGGAGGCTCCGGGCGGTATCACCAGGGGATCGCCCGTGGCCCGTTCGCAGCCGGAAAAAGGACAGAGCAAACCATTGTGCAGCACTCTTAGCCAGGGCTCGACTGAGGACAAAGGGCCGAGTTCGACATAGTAGCTGCCGCCGGCCAAGCCGGTGAACTGCCATGAGTCCTCTCCGGGAGGATCCCAGGGAAGGAAGAAAAAGTCGCTCAGCATGAAACCGCTGCCATCCCAAAGTCGGACTACGCGTCCAATATCATCCGGTGTCAGAGTGCCCGAGAGCGTGGCTCCCGCAGGCAGGGCAAAGTCCAGCTCACCGGAAATTGCCGCCGGCATGATTTCAACGGTATCCGTGTCGGAGATGGGGCACCGCTCGAATTGGCAGGAATAATCCTGCCATGCGTGGACAACATAGTTCTCACCCGGGCCAGGTTGCGCTGTCAGGTGATAGTCGCCCGGCGCAATCGCAAGCGGCGACTCGTATTGACCGGATTCGTCGCTCAGACCATGAAACTGAGGACTGAAGCGCACCCATGCGAATTCCGCCGGAATCGGTTGGACCCGGGCAGACTCAAGCGCTGCGCCATCACTGGCGCGGGTCACAGTGCCGCTGAATCGCCCGCCCGGCTCCAACGCGATGTCCAGATCGGTCAGGCTGTCGCCGGCCACGATCGTGAAGGCACCATCAGCGCCACCGCAATTAAAAAAGCAGTTGATCGCTTCCACAGCACCGTGGCGGCCCGGCGCATGCTCGGGCCCGGCAGCTTCGACGACGATGACGCGCTCCGGATCGATGAAAAAATCGACCTCCACGGTCCATTCGCCGGCCGAATCCGTGGTCGTCTCCGCAGCTGGCGGTGACAAAAAATGCTGGTTGATGTCACCGATGGCGACGGTAATGCCCTCCAGCGGCTGGCCGGAACCGGCTGCCGTGACGGTGCCGGAGAGCGACGCAGGAACAGGATCATCGGCGAACGCCAAGGCGAATGACAACAGCAGCGCCAGGGGAAGCGCGATGCGAGACATGAATTGACTGGTGTTGGTAAACATTGGGACCCTCTGGACTCGTCTTCCGATACCTATAGAACGAGAAAACGTCGGAATCCGTGACAAACCGCGCTAACAGCCCTCACCCATCGACAGCAATTGGCGGATACCGTCCGGATGGCCTCCGCTTGCTGACCACAGAGTCGTGGCCTCGGTCAGGGAACGCTGACCGCTTTCAAGATCACCGGAGTGGCAGCTGATGCCGGCCAGGATGGCGGTCAGCCTGGCCAGGAATGGTCCCTGCTGGATGGATCGGGCGTTGACCAATTCCTTCGCTCGTTCAGCAAAGTGGCTGGCCTGATCAAGCGTTCCTGCCGCCAGGTGGAACCTCGCCTTGGCGATCGACATGGCCACGCTTCCTTTCAACGCAGCCTCATCCGATGCCAGGGTCTGCGCCCATACAGCGGCCGCGTCGATATCACCCGTGTTCAGTGCGTGTTCGAGTGCCTCACGCCTGATCCAGGGTTTGAGCGTCGGGTACACTTCGGACGCCTCCCCCAGCCATTCATTCCATGTCTGGGGAGAAACTTGAGTGTCCGGGCTTTCGTGAAGGACAATCCGTTTGTGATTGAAGCGCCTTCCGAACCGGGCAAATGGCGGAACTTGATCCGGTTCATTGTGGGGGTAGTTCTCGTAGGCGGTTCTAGCATCGTCGAGACGCCAAAGCTCAATGAGTTCGTCAACCTTCAACTCCAGTTGCACCTGAACGCCGATGTCTTCCGGGTCGTGCCGGTACACATTGGTAAGCGCATCGCGCCAGGTTTCAATGGCAAGATCCGTCTGGCCGGTGTAGGCATGGGCCCAGGCCAGGCGATAGTCCAGAAAAGAGGCAACCGTCGGATGCTCAGGCGCGTAGGCGTCCAGCATATCCCTGGTCTCAAGGAGGATGTCAATTCCCTCCTCGTGACGATTGTCTTCAACCAAGGCTATGCCGTAGGCCATTCCCGTGGTGAACACCCCGTATTGCCCCCCGCCTTGCCTGGCAATCAAGCTGGAAAGATCATAGGCTTGACTCGCAGCACCAAGCGCCTTCTCGTCTTCGTCAGCGCTTCTCCACAAATAGAACTGATCGCTCAGCACCGAGTTGCAATCGGCCGGATCCTGTTCGATGGCCCAGTCCGTGCAAAGAACATCGGAAGCCGCAACCGATCGTTTCAACGCTGTTGCAAGATCTCCTTGATGGTAGAAGGTGACGCCAATGAGGTCATTGATATGGGCATTCAGTCGACGTGCCTCCCAGCCCCGATGCAACTGGCTCTCGACCAAACGCTCGGCCTCGGTCAACAGCTCGAAGCGATCCTCCGGAGATCCGATGGCGCTGGCAAGATTGTAAGTAAACATGGCCTGTGCGAACTCGGCATCGCGGGATTCCCAAGCGTCGACAACCTGCAGCGCGGCTCGGAAGGTCTCCTGGGCATCGTCCAATCGGGCCAGCGATTTCTGGGCCTGGCCGATGATGTCAAGCAATTCCAGCGCGATCTGCGGCTGATCCACGAACTGCGTTCGTATCCGCTGGACATTCTGCGCCAGCAGCGACTCGACCGTCAGCGATTCTCCCGGTGTCTGGAATGGATCGGCGGCCGTGAACATATCGGCCAGGAAGCTCCCAACGGCCTCGGCCCGGTCAGCTTCAGCCCGGGCAAACTGGGCTTGCCACAAGGAAACAACGGCGCCTGCCGACAAGGCCAGAACCACCATGGCTGACAGCGTCGTTGCCAACCCGTGGCGGCGAATGAAGCGCCTTGCCCGGTAAAGGCGGCCACCGGCCAGGGCTTCAACGGGAAGTGCAGTCCTGAATCTGTTCAGATCAGTCAACAAGGCGTCGACCGATGAATAACGCCGTTCGGGCTCGTCTTCACAAGCCTTGTCGGCAATGGCTGCCAGCTCCCTGGCACGCAATCCGGCCCTGCCCTCGTGGGAGCGCTGGGGTCCGTACAGCAACCACTGGAGCAATGCCCCGAGGGACCAGATGTCGCTGGCCGGTGTAATTTCCTCGCCCGCACGTTGCTCAGGCGCGGCGAAGGCCGGCGTCAGCGCGCGCGGCCCTGGCTGATCGAGCTGCCCGGACTCCAGCAATCGAGCCACGCCAAAGTCCATAAGTTTGACCACGCCATCATCCCGGATGCGAATATTGTCTGGCTTGATATCGCCATGGACAATCAAACGCTGGTGAGCGTGAGCAACGGCCTCGGCAATATGCTGGAAAAGCTTGAGGCGAGTTTCCTGATCGGTGTCTTCTCGTTTGATCCAGTCCGTGAGATTTTCACCCGCCACCCATTCCATGACCAGAAACGGGCCGGCCTGATCATCCAGACCGGCATCAACCAGGCGGGTAACGGATGGGTGATCGAGCCGAGCCAGCAGGCGGCACTCGCGCTGCAGGAGCTCGGCCAGGCCACGGCGGCGCCGGCCAATTTGCTTGATCGCCACTTCCATGTCGAAAGCGCCGTCGGCACGCCGACCGCGATAGACACGGCCCATACCGCCCTGGCCGACTTCGGCAATCACTTCCCAGGGTCCGAGCCGATCGCCGGGCGCAAGCCGACGAATGTTAATCTCCAGGCGATCAACCGACTCGCCTGCCAAGCGGCGGACTGAGTCGTCCAGAAATGTCACCGTATTGCTTTCTGCAACCAGTCGGTCCAGCCATCGCCCCAGGCGAGGCAAACGTTGGACGGTCTGCCGCAACCAAGCCGCCTGGGCCTGCTCAGGCAGCTCCAGGTATTCAATCAACAGTTGATCGACGGCGCGTTGGCGCATCGGGCTGAGTGTTTCAAGTCCGGTGGTCACGCTGTTCTCCCTGCCAGATGTCGCGAGTTAACAGTTCTCTGGTACGTTGTTGAGCGTAGCATCTGGATGGATGACGCGCACCCCGAGGGTCTCGGCTACAGACGCTGCCATCATTCCGCTTATGCCAAGCTGTCAGGGTGGCTAATCGCAGAAAAAATCCGGACAGCACACCGCCCTGCGAGTTATGCGGGCGAACGGTGGCGCTGACTTTTCACCACCTGATCCCGCGCAAGGTCCATCGCCGAGCCCGCTTCAAGAAACACCTCACCGAAGAGCAGCGCCAGGCCGGCATCATGATCTGCCGCCTGTGCCACCGAGGCCTGCACAAGCTCTACAACGAAATGACCCTGGCCACCCGGCTGAACGCGCTGGAAAAACTCCAGGCCGACGAGGCCGTGCAGCGGCACGTGGAGTGGGTAGCCAAGCAGAAAGAACGGCGCTGACAGCGTCTTCGAGGCCCAGAAGTCGAGGCAGTTTTGCCTTGCTTCCACTTCAAACTCTTTGCCCGAAGTCAATGCCTGTGATGGCTAGGCACACCCAACGCCCCTTGTAGAGCGCGATAGATCAGCCACATGCCCAGCCCCCAGAAACTGTAGACCAGCGGCGCAATGATTACGCCGGGCATCCGGAAGCCACCGCCAATTGGCGCGCCCTTCAGTGGCAGCACGATGAACCAGTTGACCAGCGTGACCACAATCGCGGCAAACAGCATCCAACCCAGCCAGCGCGGTGTGGGCAGTTTGGGAACCAGCAAGGCCCCCAGAACACCCCACAAGCCCGTCCAGAAGATGAAAGAGAACACCTGCGGGACACCAAACGGTTGCGTCGGCGCCATCGACCACGTATTGACCTGCATCACCCCGGTCTGGGTCAGTACCCAGAACGAACCTTGATGGAAAATGAGAAACGCCAGCGCCCCTGCGATAAAGCCGCACAGCGCCGTCTTGCCGAATGCCTTGGAATACATGGATCTCTGCTCCAGGAAGTGGGCGTTCGATCATGAGGGACTGGCCGAGCCAGAGTCAACCTGACAGAGAAACTCCACCTTGATTGGTTGGATTACACTGCTGTCATTGGGAATTTCAAATTAGGGTGAAGCATGGGTAAATTACTATGACCTTCGTAATGGCTGGAACAGCGCGTGACTACCATGGATGATCTGCTGATTGCGCTATTGGCATCAGGGGCGATGTCCGCTTTGCTTCTGATTGTTGTGTGGCGTCGCTCTGATCCGGTAAAGAGCAAACTTGCTTTCAGTGCGCTTCTGCTGATTCCTGTTTTCGGGCCGTTGGGTTACATCATCATCCTCGGGATAAGCGATGCGCCGCCGCAAGACAAGCGCCTTCAGAACCTCGGAGGCTACGGCAACTATACCCAGTCCGCGATTTCGATGAGAGAGGTTGACGAGGCCAGTCTGGCACGACTGGAAAAAGCGGCCAAAGCAGGGTCGAACGAACTGGTCGGAGTCGAAAACGACAATTTGATCGATCCGGACTTCAAACCGGCGCAAGGGTGGATTCTCGTCACTCATACCAGCATGAAGGCCATTGAATTGGCCATCGCCGATTACGACCGCCTGTATATCCCGGAGCGCCCCGGCACATTCAAAATCCAGCTGCACCCGCAGAGCAGTGGATCCACCGCCCTGGTTCTGCCTGATGGCCTTCCAGCCTATGATTTGCCCAACCTCACCGCTTGGCTGAACAACCTGCCCGATCAACCAGAGGTTTCCAACGCGGTTGCCTGGATCACCGCACCGGCCGATGGCGCACGCTACTACCTGGAGCGAGATCCAGGAAACTCGTTTGGAGACACCCTCATTGGCGCATCCAGCACCGGCCAGCCCGTCCGCGTCTACCTGCCCGAAACCGGACTGGTGCAGGACTGCACGGAGATTGCCTATCGCGATGAACCAGACATCGAGCTGGCCACCAACCCAACCACGCTCGCCGTCGTCCTGGAAACCTGCACCGAGTTCGGAAATCCGGAGTTCGAACTGAGCAAGGCAACCCTTTAAGTCAAGTGCCGGTCAGGCAGACGGCATCTTTGCAGCCGGCATGTCGTCCAAGGCCTGTCATGCCTCACTTCATGCACTACAAGCTCTGTCGGTAGCGCAGGTAGACCATGCGGCCATAGCCGTCGTAAAGGTCAAAGTTGAAACTGCGCGGTTCGCCGGAGTCGAGCACCGGGTCTTTGTCGGTGAAGTTGTCAATGCCCAGCGTCAGGCGCCCGTTCCACGGGGCATACCAGTTGGCCTGAACATCATGCGTGGTCCACGAGGCCAATGATCCTTCGGCGCCCGAGCCCAGCGATGTGGATTGGCCGGCAATGTGATTGACCGTCCAGGCAAACGCAAAGTCTTCGATACGGTAGCGAAAGCCGAGCTGTCCGCGCCAATCGGGAAGGCCGGCCTCGCCGATGGTGTTCTCACCACCATCCATTCGGTAGCGATTGAGATAGCTGGCCAGCAGATCAGCCGTCAGCCGGCCGGAGCCAAGATCAGCGCTTGAATTGAGCCGAAGATCCACACCCCGGGTTTCGATCTTCCCGAAATTCCCGAAACCCGTCTGGACAAACTGCAATATGTCGGTGGCCGGATCCCGCGCCACGCCCAGGCCCAGCGCCGGGTCGGGAGAGCGACCGGTCACTGATATTTCGCGCAGGCCTGATGGACATCGTTCCTCGCGATCGCCGAGGCAGTCGAAAATCAGCCGCCCATCAATGAGAGCAATACGATCATCAACTTCGGAATCCCAAAGGTCGAGCGTGGCGCTCAGCCAGGAGAAAGGCTCGAAGTCCATGCCCAGTCGATATTCGCGGGCTTGTTCAAACCCGATATCGTTGTTCGCAACAATGAACACGGGTGCAATGGTGCCGAAATTAAAAGTTCCTTCCTGCACTGCACCATCAGGCAGTATGTTTTCTGCGCCGAGCACGGCCAGCGGTGGCGCTCTGAAGTGGGTTCCTGCCGAGGCGCGCACCGAAAATCGCCCGGTTGGCTGCCACGACAGCGCCACCTGACTGGCCGTTGTCGTACCCGCCTGCGAGTTGTCCACGTAGCGAACGGCGCCACTTAGATCAACCGTATCGGCCAGCGGCACCAACGCCTCCCCGAACACCGACCAGGTGGAGCGATCGATGGAAACCGGGCTGCGGTCGGTGCCCACGACGTTGCCGCTGACCACCATCGGGTCAAGGCGGTCGCGGTAGTCTTCATTGCGGTACTCGACACCGAAGGCAATTCCGATCGGACCGGCACCGGGACTGAACGGCAATTCGGTGCTGGCTCGTACATGGGCCATGCGTTGTATCGATCGAGCATCGCGAGAGGTGGTTACCCCGAATGACTGGCGAACATCCTCCGGCACCGCCTGCGGCTGGTAGATGTTGTAGGCACCGCTGTCGAACTGCGGTTGCGCGAGGGCCAGAATCACATTCTTGCTTCTGAGCTCGATATAGTCCGACTCGGCACGGCTGACGCCCAAGTCAATATCGAACTGACCAACGCGGCCCCGCATGCCGAGATCAAGGTGATAATCCACCCCCTCGCCATGGGTTTCGACCGGACCATTTCCAGCAAAACGATAGGCCAGGAACAGTTCATCCCCGGCCGACTCCTGGTAGGAGGCCCAGTCAGGGTTCAGCCCACCCTGCTCCGGCGGCGTCGCCGGGTGATTCGGCGAGCCCGGCGCTAACTCAAGCCAGACTGCAGGGGAAGGCGGCCAGTCCGCCGTCGAAGGTCTGAAGGAAACCGCCGGGGGAGCCCGCCCGAAGGACTTGACCCGGCCAACGCCGGCGTTGGCAAGCAGCGTCCAGCCGTTGTTGACGACATAACTGGACCTGGCAAACAGCGATTCATTGCGCGTCGCGATCTCGTCGGCAGAGAACCGCCAAAAATCATACAGGCAGCGCGTATCTGATCCCTGACCGGCCAGCGAGAAGCCGGGTTCCTGGCAGCCAGTCAGGTTGGTTGAACCGAATTCCGGATGCTCGAAAAAACTGAGATTGGCGTTGAGAAAATTGTTCGAGAATACCGAGGCGCCGTCGCGCGACCAATCACGGTCGCGCCGGAAAACAATGTCGCGCGAATTGTAGGCAGCACCAACCACAATGCGGGCTTGCTCACCAGCCGCCCCAACAATAATCGAGCCTTCTTCAGTATCCCCACCGGCACGGCTGGGCCTGGAGATTCCACCCGCCACCTCAACCCCGGTAAAAGCCTTGCGCGTAACTATGTTGACCACACCGCCAATGGCATCACTGCCGTAAATGGCCGAAGCCCCCTGCGCCAGGACCTCAATGCGCTCGACCATCGCCAGCGGAACGGCATTGAGATTCTGGCCCTCCCCTGTGTCGGCTGCAACCGGAAGCCGGCGGCCATCCAGCAGAACCAGCGTGCGGCCAACGCCGAGCCCGCGCAGCGACAACCCCGCAAAGGACTGAGCCTCACCGCCCGCTTCGGGGCGTGGTGAACCAGTGCTATTGAAGGGCACGTCACGCAACAAATCGGCAAGCGAGGTTTTGCCGGAGGACTCGATAGCTTCACGATCAAGAACCACAACACTTGAGCGATCGATTGCTGCCGATCTTTCGATGGATGAACCAAGCTGCGCCGCAGGCGCCGACCCGGCGAACGCCGGTGCGAGCGAGGCGGTCAGGCCGGTGAGCGTCACCAGCAATGCACCATGAAAGGCAAAGCGGCCCCTCAACCGCTGTTTCTGGTTGATCATGCGGATATTCCTACTGCCAATAACGCCAAAAACCAATGCCCGAGTGTGCACTGCAAAGGTGCCAAAAGACAAGTCAGACCGAAATTTTCCAGGGTTGAACCCTTTCTGCAGCCAGAACCAAACAACTTGTTTGGAGACGCCATCGTTGGCGCATCCAGGGCCGGACTTCGGCGCTCCTTGGGGCTCAGCGGTAGCTTGCGCTTGCCTCACTCACCTGGGCTGGGCGGCAATGGCTGCGAAGCCAGGCAGCCAAATCCTCTTCCCCGACACTGCCTTCGGCAAGGCCCAGGAATATCGGGTAAAGCTGAGCATCTTCGGCCACGAGCAGAAAGTCATTAAGCTCGAGAAACACTTCACAAAGGACTGCAGCGGTGCGCTTGTTTCCATCAATAAAAGGGTGGTTGCGCGCCATGCCAAAGGCATACGCTGCAGCCAAGGCCGGCGCGTCCACTTCGGGACCACCATAAGCTGCCATTTGCTGCGGGCGAGCGATGGCCGACTCTAGCAAGCCGTGGTCACGCAGGCCGCTCGGCCCGCCATATTCGGCCAACTGCCTTTCATGAATGGCTTCGGCCAACTCAGTGGTAATCCAGATCCAGTCCGTCATAGACCCCTCCGATCACTCGGCAAGTTTTTTAAGCAGATTGCGACGCTTTCGCATCACCCGCTCAGCCACTTCCATCTGCTGGGCAAACACTGGGTCGAACGGTGTCAGCTTGATGCCGTCGGGCGTTTCCAGCACCATCAACTCATCCCCGCGCTGCACGCGCAGCTTTTCCAGCAGTTCCTTGGGCAGCACCACGCCAGTGGAATTGCCAATGGTGGTGAGCTTGAGCTTGCGAGTCATGTTGTGGTTCTCCTGCTTTGCGATCAGTCTTGATTATAACCCTCGTTATAACTGGGCTCAAGCCAGAAACGTCAGACAATGGCTGACCTGGATTCGATGCAAGCGTCGCAAGCCAAAGGCGCCGCAAAAGGCCGAATATTACCTTTTGTTGCATTTCTTCACCCCAGGAGGCCTAATGTGGCCTATTGACTAACCCTTATACTAAGGGCCATACTTGGCCTGTGCTTTATAAGAAATGCCCATTATCGGCATTAAAAGGCCTCTAAGGGAAACATGGCGACATCTCGGCAAATCGAACGGGAAATAGGGCAGCGTCTCGCGCGGCTGCGCCTTGCCCGCAACGTAACCCAGGCCAAACTCGCCGAGAGCGCCGGCATCGGGGTTCGCACACTGCGTCGCCTGGAGGCGGGGCAACCGTCAACGCTGGACACGTTCCTTCGCGTAGCGGCAGTGCTTGGCCTGGACGATGCCATCCTCTCCGCATTACCAGAGGGCGATATCCGGCCCATTGAACGGGTATCGCAGAAGGGGAGCGAGCGCAAAAGGGCCAGCCCGGCGGCTGAACGCCCCAAGGAATCAACCTGGCAATGGGGTGATGACGCAGATGACTGACGCCAGCGTCATCTTGTGGGGTCGGCGCATCGGTGCCGTCAGTTGGGACGAGGCGCGTGCGCTGGGGATCTTTCAGTATGATCCAGACTTCGTGGGCGCGGGTATCGAGGTCGCGCCATTGAAGATGCCCGTCAGGGAAGCGCCCTACGAGTTTCCCGCGCTTCGGAAAGAAACCTTCAGGGGTTTGCCGGGCATGCTGGCCGACGCGCTGCCGGACAAGTTTGGTCATCGGCTCATCGATGCGTGGCTGGCGGAAACGGGTCGAAGCGCAGACCGGTTCAACCCTGTCGACCGGCTTTGCTATATCGGCAACCGCGGGATTGGCGCATTGGAGTTCGAGCCCACCCTGCGCAAGGCCACCCGATCGAAGACGCTGGAAGTGGCTGAATTGGTGGACCTGGCCAACAGGGTGCTCAGCGAGCGCGAAAACCTTGCTGGCAGGCTGGGTGGCGACAACGATGCCCAGGCGCTGGAAGACATCCTGAGCGTCGGCACCTCGGCCGGTGGCGCGCGCGCCAAGGCTGTGCTCGCCTGGAACCGGCAAACGGGCGAGTTCCGATCCGGCCAGGTCAAGGTGGACGAGGGCTACGAGCACTGGATTCTGAAGTTCGACGGGGTGTCAAACAACCGCGACAAGGAACTGGCCGACCCGCAGGGCTTCGGCAAAATCGAATATGCCTATCACCTGATGGCGACGGCAGCCGGCATCGACATGTCGGAATGCAGGCTTCACCACGAAGGCGGCCGCAGCCACTTCATGACCCGGCGGTTCGACCGCGATGGGCGCGGCCGGAAGCTGCACATGCAGTCACTCGGTGCGATGCAGCACTTCGATTTCAACGACCCGGCGGCCTATTCCTACGAACAGGCGGCCCTGACGATTCGGGATCTCGGGCTGGGCATGGATGTGGTGGAACAACAAGTCCGTCGCGCCATCTTCAACGTCATCGCCCGCAACCAGGATGACCACGTCAAGAACATCGCCTTCCTGATGGACCGGTCCGGCACCTGGCGCCTGTCGCCAGCCTATGACGTGGCCTATGCCTACAACCCGTCGGGCATCTGGACCCGCGATCACCAAATGAGCCTGGCGGGGAAACGCAACGACTTCACCCATGAGGACCTGCTGGCGTTTGCCTCCAACGTGGGCGTAAAGGCCGCGAGGGCGAAGCGGACCATCAAGGAAGTGGCCGACGCCGTGGGTCGTTGGCGTGCCTTCGCGGAGGAGGCCGAGGTTAACCCCTCCGACATGAGCCGTATTGAGAAGACGTTTCGCATGACGCTGAGGGGCCGGTAGACTGCGCCTCACAACGCGACTGAAGGGCGATCGTCCAAGGGCCTGCCGCGCTTGGCAGCGATGATCGCGCTACCGCTCCACCCTATCTATCAGGATAGTTGTCACCGGGGTCACGCTGAGACACCGCGATGAGCTGCTGCGGATCATACGTTTCCAGAATTCCCCTTTTCATATTTCCCGCCAGTTTCCAGGCACTTGTTGCACTGTGAAGCCTTTGTATATACAATTGAAGCTCGCGCAGATCGGACAGGGGCGCAGCGTTGGAAATGCAAATCTCATCAAAAGTCGCCGAAAAACTGGCGAAAAAGCATGGCGTTACCGAAGCGGAGATTATTGAATGTTTTGCCAATAGAACTGCGGGCTTTCTGCTGGACACCCGAGCAGAACACAAGACAGAGCCTGATACCCGATGGTTTGTGGCGCAAACCAATCGAGGGAGGTGCCTGAAAGTCGTATTCATCCCAATTGACGGCAAGATCCGCATTAGAACCGCGTACGAAGCAAACCCTCATGAAATCAAAATTTACACCAGACTCACCTGATGTTTTGTATATACGCAAGCTAAGCGAAATTAAATGACCAGGAGCAAGAAAATGGCCAAGCAGAGAATCCCGAGTACGGATGAAGCGTGGGAAGACGGTACGCTTGGAAGAGAGGAAGAATTCGCCAAGGCTGACGAAAATTCCCATGAGCTGGAAGCGTTGATTGACGATAGCCTGAAGCTCAAGCTGATTTCAATTCGCATGAAGGAATCTTTAATCAGCGACCTCAAGCTAATTGCCAAAAGAGAGGGCCTTGGGTATCAGCCGCTCATGAAGCAGGTTCTGGAGCGATTCGTAGACGCTGAACTCAAGCGCTATGCCAGAGAGAGACTGCAGGAAGCCCAGGCTGACACGCCAGACGAGTCAGAAAAACGCTCGGCCGTTTGTGGATAAGCATTCATTTAGCGGTTGAGTGTTTTTCCGACAGTCGCCCCTGCTGAGGACCAGTCAGAGGCGCCACCGGGGCCCCCGGTAGACTTGTTGATACCCAACAAGTAGCCACTGAAGGAAACCGCACGATGACCACAGTGTCGCAGAGCACCAAGAGGATACCTTCCCTGGCGCAATTGGCCAAGGAGCTTGACAATGTAGCCAAGGCCTGCCTCCCTGACTCTTCCGTGTGGGAAAGCGGTACACACAAAGAAACCTTTTACAAATTTGACGCTCGGAAATAGAAGTACATGTCTTTTGCATTCCATCTATTGACTGATTTTTGATGATCAATAAGGCCCGTGATGACGCCGGATGTAAGGCCTGTTACAGCGCTCAAACCTGCTATCAACGCCTCTTCTGGCAGCGTTATGGCACCGAAAGCCACACCTGGATAGGCAACTTTTGACAAAAACGGAGGATTTACTGCGGTCCCTTGCCACATTGATTTCATCAAACCCTCCTGCTCCAAGCCACTTCGGATTTCTTCAACAGCCGGCCTGACCGTGAACTCGTATATCTCGTTCAGCTCAACAGTAATGTCTTGCCCAAGCAGCCGAGACTCCATGCTTGCTGAGATTTTCTGAACCCCGCCCCTGAATCTGATCAGTGGGCCAGCAAGCTTCTTTTTCAGTTGCACAATTTTCTTTAAGGGCACGCAGCTCAGGTTTGGCAGACGGCCCATGAAGTCCAGTGCAACCGCTGAGTGCTGGAGCCTACTCTCTAGATCATCGGTGACTATTGAATTCGGTGCTGCGTTTCGAAATAAGGCATCCAGGAGCTGGTCGTTAAGGTAGGGGAAGCTCTTAGCGTCGCCTAGCGCGTTGAGGACGTGCGAAAGAAAGATGTCAGTGCGCTGCTCGAAATCGCCGGTGAGGGGGCTTTCATGGAAGGCAATTAATCCATTTTTTCGGGCAATGATGAGATCGCTTGCGTTGGTTTCACCAATCAGGCTTTTGGCAATCGGCCGGAACGCGACCAGTAAGGAATCGATTTTCCTCTTGTCACTTCTGGAAAGTGTAGGCTTTGCGAGTGCTTTTGAGCACTCTCCTTCAATTCGCCTTGCTTCATTTTGATCGACGATGATTGCGGATAATCTAGGAATTGCCCTCAAGCAGTTTTTATACTCGGATTCGAATCTTGGCTGCTTTATAAGTCGTTGAAATGACTCGACGGCCTGGAGGCAAAGGCTATTTACGGTCAGGTGGTCCGCATACAGAATGCATGATCGCAGTATTCCAATTTCTTTGCGTACGAGCGCTTGGAAACTCTGCCTATCGCTGAAAGGCTCTGGAAGCAGGCAGACATTCAGGTGGAACCCAGAAGAATGCATCGAATTGTTCTCAATCGCCGAATCAGGTTTCCGAAGAGGGCATAGGTTTCTCGCTCGCGCTGAAGCCCCATCTAAAATCGTGTTACTGAGGCGCAAGCAGCCGAAAATTCACAGTAGGTAGCTTCACGGCACCCCACGGGCCGCGTGAGGTGAACAGGGCTACAAACTCACGCATGGCGGAATAGAGGACGGAAGCGCCATTGACTCGGATCAGGCGCTCAAGATCATTGTGTTCAAATTGTTCGTCGACCACGAACATTCCGACCGCTGAAAATGACAGCTCGTATGGCGAGTTGGGCTGGTAGTCAGGGTCGGTGAAGAATTCGACCACGACTTGCCATTCGCGGTCTGATTCCGGGTTGGTCCCCAACTCTACGCGCAGGCCGAATCGGCTTTCATCTGCTTGATGCCAGGCAGAGACTTCTTCTGCCGTGATATTGGGATTCGCAACGCATTCCATGCGTTCGAAGAAGTAATGCTCAAGCTGTAGCGGCGAGTTCATTGTCGACCTCTTCGGCTCCTGAAATCCGGTACTGCCTGCGATTGGTAATGTTGCGTCGAACTCTTGTTGAGTCAACATTCGCTGGGGCACACTGGACCACGTGGAACCATTTCGCCTTGTCCTCCTCTGCGAAGGCGCGAACGTGTAGCTTTCCGTCGAGGGCCCGCACGAGCTTCACCATGGTTTCCAGAGTGAAGTTGGTGCTGCCACGCAGGATTTTGGTGATGTAGGCCGGGCTGGTTTCAATTCTCCGGGCCAGCTCGCTTTTGTTGACCCCTCGTCGCTGCATGAGTGTCTCAAGCGAGTCGGTGAAGTCCATTTCCACGTTGGCCAGCTCGTAGTCCAGCGTGTCGCGGAGACTGTCAAGAACGTTGGACTGCTTTGTGCTCATCACTCACTCCCCTGGTTGTCTTGGATCCACTCAAGGCGATTTTCTTTCCTGGCCTTGCGAAAATTCTTGAGAACTTGCTTTGCTTTATCAATTTCTGGCTTAGGCGTTTTTTGGGACTTTTTCACAAACCCACCGGTGCACAAAATCAGGCGATCTCCATCATGCGCAAAAAGTATCCTTATCGACCCGTGAATCAATTCCCAGATATCACCCTGGATCTGATGACATTTAGCCGCACCAAGGCGAGTACCTTGTGCGGCAACACGGTCAATCAGCGCTAACATCCGGGTAACCTCTCTGCTTCGATTTGGGACAAGATCTGCGAGGAACCCCGATATCTCTCCGGTTCCTTGCCCGTCGCACTTCTCGACCAGCCTCCAGCTGCCTTGGCAAAGTACCCGAACTCTCATTTTTAACCTATGGGTTAACCCTTGTCAACTCAAGTGGACGCCTATCAATTTTCACGGAGGCGGTAGGAGCCGCCTTCGTTTTGCCTGACCATTCCCAGTTCCGTCAGGGCTTCCAGGACCTGCGTGACGGATTTTTCGGGGTTGCGTTTGTAGTGACTGGCCAGGGTTTTGGCGTCCATTGGGCTGGTTGCCAGGTGGTCGCGGACGGAGCGGACTTGGTCTTGTAGGGTCTTTGGCCACGGCATTTTCTTGGGAGGTCCCGGATCAAGTCCGGGATGCCGCTTCGCGGCACTTTCGGGCTGGTTGGTGGGCAGTTCGCCTTGGGTGGCGGTTTGTTCTGGGGCCTGGTAGTCGGGGCGGAGCCAGCGGATTTTGCCTTGGGCTTCTTCGGCGGCGCGTTGGTGGTTCAGGTCGACGAGGCGCTGGAGGAGTTCTTCTTCGGCTTGTTGCTGGTCTTCGGGTTTTTCGGGCCAGGGGGTGGTGGCGCCGGGGCGGCCGATGAGTTTTTCTCCGAGGTCTTGCCAGCCGTAGGCCTGGAAGACGGCGCGGTCGAGGTCGTCGTGGAGTTCGCGCAGGACGGAGACCAGGCCTTGTTCGTGGATTTCTCTTTCCTTGGCGGTCAGGGGTGGTTCGTCGTTGCCGGGGACGGACTGGCGGCGCAGGCGTTCGAGGACGTTGTACATGCCGGTCATGGTGAGGCCGGGGTGTTGTTTTTGCTGGCGCTTGCGGTGGGCGTCGAGTTGTTCGGCCAGGGTGGCGATGCGCGTGGCGGTGGCTTCGTCTGGCTGGGGGAAGGGGAAGGTTTCGAAGCAACGGGTTTTTATGTACCTGGGGCGATCTTCCAGTGTGCTGCCCAGTTTGTTCGACCAAGTGATGTGTAGTCTGCTCGAAAGCACCCCTAGATACTCGAAGCGAGTTAAGCCGATGCAAATGAGCGCGTCATCCGGCAAAATTTCGGCGCCCAACGCTTGGAACAAGCGATGCTTTGCCGTTACCGCCGTAGCTAAGTACCGTTCAAGTCCTGAGGCGATACGTCTCCATTCCGGTCTTGACTTCCCGAATAGCCACCAGTTTTTTGCGTACTCTGCGCCATCTTTAGTGTGCGCTTTGGCATCTCTTTCCGGTTTTACCCGTTCGAGAAGCCACTGATATAGCGATGGCGTTCTACTGCGAACGTGCTCTAAGGGCAGCCCATGAAAATCAATGATCAAAGCATGGCGTGCGGATTGAGTAAGATCACGGCCATTGCGGTATTCCCTTATTACGGCAGAGACTTGGGGATCGACGCTGAAGCCGAGGCTTTGGGCGGCTTCTGGCGTGACGATGAATCCCGAGCCATGAAGTTTGACGCCGGGTGAGCTGATTCCGCCGTTGGCTTGCAGCGCCTTGGCTGAGTCGGTGTCTGCTCCGATCGTCAGATTGCTATTCAACTTTCCATGACGTGAACGCAGTTCAAAACTGCGAGTATCCTGACCAGACTTTCTCTCGTTCGCGAGCACGCCGACGGTACCTTCTTTGGTGCCAGCAGTCCCCACGGTCATCGCAATTCGAACCGCCGCGCCGTCCGCACCATCCACCCACGGATGATCCGGAATCGCAAACATCAGCGATAGCGGCTGTTTTTCCTTCATGTGCCGTTCGATGATGCGGCGGTTGAAGGTCTGTCGCAGGCTATTGGTGGTAATCAGGCCGAACTGTTTGATCTGGCCGGCGCGGGCCAGGTCGGCGGCTTTGTTCCACCAGTACATGACGAAATCTGCGGATTCTGGTACTTCTGACCAAACGCTCCTTAAAGCTTCGGCGTAGCCGTCGCCGAGCGCTGCACGGATTCGCTTCGCACCGATAAACGGCGGATTCCCCACAACATAATCCGCCTCCGGCCACACCGCCTTCCTCGGGTTGATATACACCTCCACCGGCAGCTGGGCGCTTTCATCCGGGATGTCTTCGCCGGTGGTGGGGCTTTTTTTGTAGGTTTTGCCGTCCCAGCGCATGATGGGGCGGCCATGTTCGTACAGTTGGTATTCCTGGCGGTCGTAGGCCAGGACGGCGTCGCGGCATTCGATGTTTTTGAAGGCCTTGAGCACGGGTTGGGGCGGGTTGATGTGGCCGTGGGTGCGGAAGT
>PWYW01000101.1 GCA_003567685.1 Gammaproteobacteria bacterium | reverse complement strand
CCGGAGAAGCCGCATCTCGCACGTTGCGCCACTCGGTCGTAGCGACGGCTACTGTCACTCGCGTCGCACCGCACGATCTGCGGCTTCTCCGACTGAAACGCGCTCCGAGCATAATTGTTCATAGGTTCCTTAGCCGGGCCGGGTCTCGGCCTCGGTCAGGAAGCCGCGTGCTCGTGCCATCACGCTATCGTCTTCGAAGCGTCCCTCTTTCCAGCGCCCTGCTGCAACTCCAGTGAGCAAGGGCAGGGTTTGCTCGACACGCTCGACAACCCAGACGTTGAAACGCTCCTGTTCACAGGCCTTGACCACTTTCTCATTGAGCATGAGACCGCTTTTGCAGGCAGACGGAATGATCACGCCCTGTTCGCTTGCCGCACCGGCTGCCTGGCAGATATCGAAAAACGCTTCGATGCGTTCATTGATTGCTCGCACGGGCAGAGCAAATCCATGACTGTCTACCCCGCCAATCACCGCGACCCCCTGGCGCATCGGCACATCGGCAAGCGTGCACAATAACAGGGACATCGTGGCAAGCCCAAGCTCGGCGGCGTTCAGGGGCGTCTGAGGTGTCGGCAGACAGGCAACCAGGGCGCGTATCGCCGGATACGCAGGGCACCGCAAAAGTTGCGCCAGCGTGTCAAGGCGACCGAACTCGTCCGGCAGGGTTTCAATCAGTAAGCACGCCTCCGAGCTTCGGTTCACAATGGCCTGAAGGGCCAGCGGTTGGGCCAGCGGAAAGCTTCCGGCGCGCAGCAAGTGAACGCTGTTGATCGAAGAATGTCGTTGGCCGGCAAACGTCATCCGCAGGCAACCTTGTGCAAGCAGTCGTTTCATGCGGATTTGAGGCAGCGCCGACCGGGCGTGCCGTTGCTGAACAGCCTGGATCACATCCTGGCCGGAGACCGTATTGCGATCATCATCTTTTGCCCGTCCACTGGCTTCCCGGGCCAGCTCGGCCAGCAGGCCAAACTGGGCGCTCAACCGTCCGATATCTTCGCTCAGCCTGGCGCCTTGCTCGACCAGTGCCAGCGTCGCATCGCTGGAGAAGGGCAGCAAGGCTTCCCGCTCGTGCAACTGGCCGATGAAACTGGCATAGGCACCGAGGCCATCCTGGTTGCGCTCGATGCTGTGTTCGAAATCGACCAGCATGCCGAACAAATCGCCAAACGCTGGCCCCTGCTCAAGCAGCTGGTGGTAGACCTCGTCATCGCCGATCAAAATAACCTGGACATTGACCGGAATGGCTTCCGGGCGCAACGACAGCGCATTTGATGGCCAGCCAAGGCTTGGCGGTACGACTTCCACCTGACGGGTCCTCAGGGTTCTTGCCAACCGGGGCCAGGCATTGGGTTCCTCGAGAAGATGGCGTGCATCCATTACCAGGAAACCACCGTCAGCGTCGAGCAGGCCACCGGTGCGGATACCGCGAAAGGAACTGATGGCCCGCCCACCTTGTGTCCATGCCGGATCAATCGACCCGAAGAGACTTGATACCGAGGGTTGGTTCGCCCAGACGACCGGGGCGTTCTGGCGATCGTCGCGGGCGGTCAGCACGTTGACCCCGTAGATCAGCGTCGGATCGGCCAGGTGCCTGGTGTCGCTGCCGAGTCGTTTCTCGACCACATCGTCAATCAGTTCGCGGAAGAATTGATCCAGCCCGTCGGTCTGGAAGCGCTGGCTGACATCCGAAGTGAGATCAGCCATGATGCGCGCGGCTTCGCTGGCGTTGATCTGGTCAACATGGGCGAGTGCCTGTTGCCATATCTGGCTGATGTCGCGAGCGACGCTGTTGACTTCTCCTTGCCATTCACGAATCTGCTCGATGGCCGCCAACCGGTCGCGTTCATGTGCCTGGTTTTGAGTGACCAGGTTGCGATACTCCTCTGGCGAAACGGCCTTGCCCATGACCACGGCGTAAATGCTGATCCGAGTGCTCGGGCCTGTCTGGGAACGAACCAGTGCCAGACCCTGTTTCGCCAGCCGACTTTCCAGCGGAGCGACTTTAAGACGGACCTCCCGCTCTGCCGTTTCCATTCGGGCATCACGTCGTGAGCGGATCGGGTCGCTATCCAGGATATTCGGAAGGCGGTCGCGGATGAACAGGGCAATGCGCATCATTGCCTGTTGGAAATGCCGTCCCTGCCCGCCTGGCAGGATGATCAGGCGGGGACGATCGGGGTTGGCAAAATGATGGACGTAGCAAAAATCGAGTGAGCGACTGGGGCGCGGCTTGAGCTCTTCGAGGACACTGCGAACAAGGCTGCGACGGCCGCTGCCGGAAGGGCCTCGAAGAAAAACATGCGAACGTTGTCCCGGAAGATTCAGCGCGGTCCGCAAGGCAACCCTGGCGCGCGGTTGCCCGACCACCACCGTTCTACCCTGAATGCGTCGTGGTGCTGCGTTCTTCAGGCTGTGTTCATCGGCGCGCCAGCGCAGTTCTTCGGCAGGTAGCTTGCCACTGGCCATATCACCCTCCTCAGTCGAATCCCCTGGAGGGTCAGACACAGGCTGGTCGGCCGGTCTCGCCAACCCTCCATCCCTTTTTCGGCCATTTGACCGGTAAAGTCAAGCTGGCGTGACCGGTATTCAAGCGGCTGCGCGCCGTTGATCAGCGAGTTTCCTGTTCGCGGCGAGCACGTGATTCGGTGAATGCCAACCAGGTTTCGGCACTGCGCCGTGGCGCTTCCAGCATTGGCAAATGCCCAATGTCGGGCAGGCCAATGAACTCTGCATCCGGCATCAACTTCGTCAACAAGTGCCCCCCCTCGGCACTCAGTACCTGATCGGAGTGTCCCCAGATGATCAGGGTTGGCACTTCCAGCCCATCCGCGATCTCTTCAAGTGGCGTGGAATCAAACCGCATGGCGTCGAAGATGCGCTGGGCGCGAACGGAATGCCGGGCAGTTCGCGCCGCCAGAAAACGAACGACCGGGCCCGGAATCCAGGGCGGGCGGACAAAGCAATAGCCCGTCAGCCGTCGAAAGTCGGAGACATTGCGGATGACCAGGGGATTGTGGCGATCCTCGGCGACCTCTGCCAGCACCGGGGCAATCGGGGCGCTGTGCAGGCCGCCGGGTGCCAGCAGCCAGAGTCCGCGAACCCGATCGGGTGCCCGCCGTGCCATGGCAGCGGCGATGTATCCGCCCATGGAATTCCCGCCAAGATAGATTGTGTGCACCCCAAGATCATCCAGAAACTCAAGGACCTGGTCGGCAATATCCTGAATGCGGTAGCTGACGCCGTCGCCAGTGGTGGTCTCGCCAAAGCCGGGAAGGTCGGGTGCAATGATGCGGAAGTGGGCACTCAAGTGCCGGCCGACACGACAGAAGTGGTAAGCATCGGCATTGAAGCCATGCAGCAGCACCAGTGGTTCGCCACGACCGCCCTCAAGGTAATGCCAATCGAGCCCGCCGCTGTGCAGCCGTCTCGACTTCAACCGGCCGGCCTGGCGATCCAGGCGTAGAAAAAGTCGTGCGAAAGGGGTGGGGAATATCCACCATGCCAGGCATGCCAAGACAACAATGGCCACCATAAAGGCGAGGGTGGTAACGCTCGATTCCACCATCATCAGCGAATCCTCATGCGCAAGATCACTGGCATGATAGCAACCCCGACGGCCCCGTTCGCCTGACCTTTTCCACACGCTGCTGGCACCTGTTCATGGTTTGCCTCATTTAGAATGCAGCGTTTTCCCGCAGGATTCTCGACGTTGACCACCCATTCACGATTGTTTCTGGTGCCCGATCGGCATGGGTGAGTTTTTTTCCGTTGCTTGTGCCGCCTGCTGGGCAATGGCGGTGATTCTGTTCCGCCGATCGGGCGAGAGTTTGCCGGCATTCGAACTCAATCTGTTCAAGAATGTGTTGGCAACCGGCCTGATGATTCCAACCGTCCTCCTGTTCCACGGGTTTTCGGGGCCCGGCTACAGCGGGCAGGAGTGGCTGATCGTCATCGTGTCGGGCCTGTTGGGAATTGCCGTTGCCGACACCTGGTATCTGCGTGCGCTCAACCTGCTGGGTGCCAGCCGGACAGGCGTTATTGGCATGCTTTATTCGCCGTTTGTCATCCTGATGTCCATTCTGTTTTTGTCGGAATCACTCGGCGTTTGGCAGGTGCTGGGCCTTTTACTGGTGTTGCTGGGCATTTTGCTGGTCGTCTGGCGACGCAATCGACAGGAAATCAGCTCCAGGGCCTTCCGCAGCGGGGCGATGCTCGCTATTGGCAGCGTGTTTCTCATGGCCGTCGGCATTCTGATGGTCAAGCCCATTCTGGAAACCCACGAGTTCATGTGGACGGTCGGCGTTCGCCTCGCCGCCGGAGCGGTGGGTATGTTGCTGGTGGTGTGGTTAAGCCGCGGCTGGCAGCGGGTCTGGCTCCATTACCGGTCTCCCCAGCCCTGGGCCACCGTGGTCGTTGCGTCGTTGCTTGGTAGCTACATCTCGATGATTTTCTGGTTGGCTGGCTATAAGCTGACGCAAGCTTCGGTTGCGGCGGTACTGAATGAAACCGCGGCCGGATTCATTGTGGTGTTCGCCTGGCTTTTCCTGGGCGAGGAGATGAATTGGCGTCGCGTACTGGGCGTCACCCTGGCCTCGATCGGGGTCATGGTGATTGTCGCTCTCTGACCAGACAGCCGAAGTCGCTTTCAGGATGTATCGGCACGTTTCAGGGCTCCCGCCTGGTCGGTGCCTGATCAAATCCAGGCTCGGCGTCCTCGTGGCCTGGCACCGGGTCGTGGCCGCCCCGACAGAAAGGGTGGCAGCGCAGGATTCGCTTGATGGCCAGCCAACTGCCCCGCCACGGGCCGTACAACTCGATCGCTTGCATGGCGTAGCGAGAGCAGCTGGGTGTGTATCGACAGTTCTGCCCGAGGAGGGGCGACAGGAGATACCGGTAGGCGCGAATCAACGCGAGAAACAGGGTTTGCATGAGGGCTTGCTCCGAGCGCCCCCGTAGCATATATAATCGCGGGTTTATCAACAACCCACTGGCGAGGCTGAACATCCCATGCCCAGCAAGACCGTTGAACTGCCGAAAGGCTACAAGCCCTCGGAAAACGAGACGTACATGTGCCCTGAGCACCTGGAGTACTTTCGCCAGAAACTGCTCACCTGGCGCAATGAGCTGATTGAAGAGTCGCAGGAGACCATCAATAATCTCCGTGGCGAAGTCCGTGACGTCGGTGATGAGGCCGAGCGAGCCAGTCGGGAAACGGAAAACAGCCTCGAGCTTCGCACTCGCGACCGTTATCGCAAGCTGCTTGGCAAGATTGATCAGGCGCTCGGTCGTGTTGACGATGGCTCCTACGGCTACTGCGAAGAAACGGGTGAAGAAATTGGCCTGGCGCGTCTGGATGCCCGACCGATTGCGACGCTCTGCCTGGATGCCCAGGAGCGTTGGGAATTGAAGCAAAAGCAGATGCGCGACAGCCGCTGACCATTGGATGAGTAGCGGTTGATGCTCGGTTGACGTTCGCCAGCGGTGTGATAATGTGAACTTGATCTGCTTTTGCGGTCTAAGCGCGGCGATTGGCCAATCATGGACAGTCTGGCGTGGCTAATGGCCGCGTGAACCGTTAAGTATTTTGCCCATAGGCACCAAGAGGAAACCATCATGTCCCTCATCAGAACGCTCGTGCTTGCCGGCGCCGTCACCACCGCATCCGTGGGAATGGCGCAACAAAGCGACTTTGACGACCGCTGGTACGTCGGCTTTGGCCCAGGTGTGGTCTTTCCCGACAATGAACGCGGCACTGAAGACAGTTTCGATTCCTACCTGAGCCTGAGCGTCGGCCGCTTTTTCAGCCCGTCGTTCAGCCTTGACCTGCGCCTTGACCGTTACAAGCTTGACTTTTCCGAGCTGACCCCGGGGCCAAGCGAGTCGTTCCGCCTTGAGTCGTATGGTCTGGTTGGTCGTTACCATTTCCGCGAAGGCGACACGCGCCCTTACGTGATGCTGGCGACGGGTATCCAGGACCACAACAGTGTCTTCAACAACGGCCGGGACGTTTATGGGTCGCTTGGCGTTGGCATGTTCCAGCGCTACAACGATCGTTTCAGTGCCCGCTTCGAGCTGGAAGGCCGCTACGACAATGATCGGGCGACCTTCAACCGCAGTAGCGGTTTCCTTGATGTGATTGCAACGCTTGGCTTCAACTTCAATATTGGCGACTTGCCGGCCGCGCCAGCGCCTGCTCCTGCCCCGCCGCCGGCACCGGCCCCGCCGCCTCCGCCGCCGCCAGAGCCAGAGCCCGCTCCGGAACCGGAGGTCATTTTTGAATTTGATGCCATGGTGACCTTTGATTTCGATTCGGCCCGCCTGCGTCCGGAGGCCATCGCCCAGCTGAACGAAGCCGTTGCGCTGCTGAACCTGCATGACGAGCTGGAAGTTGTCGAAGTTGCAGGCCATACCTGCGATCTCGGTCCGGCTGCCCACAACCAGGGCCTGTCCGAGCGTCGTGCCCAGGCAGTGCGCGATTTCCTGGTCGAGAATGGCGTCAGCGCCGATCGCCTGCGTGTTCGTGGTTACGGTGAAGATCAGCCGAAGGTGCCCAACACGTCGGACTCGAACCGCCAGGAGAATCGTCGCGTCGAACTGGTTGTGATCGAGCGAAACGACCACTGATTCAGCCGGCGGTTTTCCGTTGCTGAAATGAAAAAGCCGGCCTACTGGGCCGGCTTTTTTGACTGCGGATTTCCAGGCCTGATCAGTGGTGCTCCAGCTCGGATCGGGCAACATTGCGAATGGCCTGGAGCATGGCGTTGAGGCCGTTGGCCCGCGTTGGCGACAGGTGCTGGCTCAGGCCAATCCGATCAATGAAATACGGCTCGGCCGCCAGTACCTCGTCGGCGCTGCGCCCGTCATAGACCCGCAGCAACAACGCGATCAGGCCCGATACGATAGCGGCATCCGACTGGGCCCGAAAAGTCAACTTGTCGGCGTTGCCTTCGCCAATGAACCACACTTGAGACTGGCAACCGGCCAGCAGACGGTCATCGGTCTTGTCGGCCTCAGCCAGCGCGGGCAGCTGTTTGCCCAGGTCGATAAGGTACTGGTAGCGCTCCATCCAATCGTCGAAGAATTCAAACTCGTCGATGATCGATTGTTGCGCGTCGTTGATGCTCATTTGGCGGCTTTCTCCCATACGGTGCCTTCGGGACCATCCTTGATCAGGATGCCTTGCTCGGCCAGCTCATCGCGAATTCGATCAGCCAGGGCAAAATCACGATCGGCGCGCGCCTGCTGACGATCAGCAATCCGGGATAGTATCGTGGCGTCATCCAACCCAACGTCAACCTGTCTTTGGGCACGCCACTCAGCAGGGTCTTGCTGCAGGAGCCCGAGGCGGCTGGCTGAGGCCTTGAGTCGGGCCAGGGCAGTTGTCCGTGCTGCGGGCGCGTCGCTTTGCTGGGCATCGCGGGCTATCTGACTCAGTGCCGCCAGTGCCGTTGGGGTATTCAGGTCATCCTCCAAAGCCTCGACGACTGCGGCATCGGCCTCGGCATCGGGCAGCTGCCCCGTCGCGGAATCCAGCAAACCATAGAGTCGGTCCAGCGTGGCGACTGCCTGTTCCAGTGCCCGTTCCGACCAATCCAGCGGCTGGCGATAATGGGCCGATAGCAACAAGTACCGCAGGGCCTCACCGGGCCACTGCTTGAGCAACTCATGAACAATCAGCGTGTTGCCCAGGCTCTTGGACATCTTGCGCTTCTCGACGGTCACGAAGCCGTTGTGCATCCAGTAGCGCGCAAAGACGGACTCGCCATGGGCGCAGCGGCTCTGGGCGATCTCGTTTTCGTGATGGGGGAATACCAGGTCCTGGCCACCTGCATGGATGTCGATCACCTCGCCGAGGTGTGCGGCACTCATTGCCGAGCACTCGATATGCCAACCTGGCCGGCCACGACCCCAAGGGCTGTCCCAACCCGGCTGCTGCTCGGTGGAAGGCTTCCACAGCACGAAGTCACCCGGGTTTCGCTTGTAGGGTGCCACTTCAACACGCGCACCGGCAATCATCTCGCGCTGGTTTCGCCGCGACAGCTGGCCGTAGTCGGGGAAGGCGTCGACATCGAACAGCACGTGACCTTCGGCCGCGTAGGCAAAGCCCTTGTCGATCAACCGCTCGACCATGGCGATGATTTCGCTGATGTGCTCAGTGGCTCGAGGCTCCACCGTGGGACGACCAACGCCCAGAGCGGCCATGTCGGCATGGTAGGCGTCGGCGTAGCGCCGAGAAATTTCTTCGATGCCCACGCCCTGATCGGCGGCCGCCTGATTGATCTTGTCGTCCACGTCGGTGATGTTCCGCGCGTAAATGACATTGTCGAAGCGTGAAGAAAGGACGCGATAGAGCAGATCGAAGATGACTGCTGGTCGGGCATTGCCGATATGCGCGTAGTTGTAAACCGTTGGCCCGCAGGCATAAAGCGTGACCCGGTTCGGGTCCAGCGGAACGAACTCTTCTTTTTGACGGTTCAGCGTGTTGTAAAGACGAATGGGCATGGGCTCAAGGACATGACGTGGGCGCGATACAATGAAATCGGTCGAGCAATCGACCTGAAAGTTTAACTCATCGGATGCCTGTTTATGCCCAAGCCCCAACCACTGCTGTTTGCCCGTCACGTCGAAGATCGCTGCCGTCAATTCGACGATCTGTTGACTGAGGCTGGCTATGACAGTTTGCTGATTCACTCAGGCCGCCCTGAAATGCGTCTGTTCGACGACCAGCACCCCCCGTTCCGGGCGCATGCGCCGTTTGTTGCCTGGGTGCCCGAGCCGTTCAGCAGTGACAGTCTGCTGGAGTTGCGGCCGGGTCAGAAACCCATCCTCTGGTTCAGCCAGCCAAGAGATTTCTGGCACGTCTCCCCCGAGCAGCCGGCCGCTTGGTGGGCCGACTGCTTCGATTTGCGGATTGTCGACAGCGCTGCCGGGTGGCAGGATCGCCTGGCCCAGACTTGCGCGCTGGCCGTGATCGGTCGGGAGCGTGATCTCGGACCCTTGCCCGACCGGGCCGACCTGAATCCCGAAGCGTTGCTGCGCGGCATGAATGAGGTGCGAACCGTCAAGACCGAATGGGAGCGTGAATGTCTCCGCCAGGCCAATCTGCGCGCCGCGCGCGCCCACCTGGCGGCTGCACAGGCATTCGATTCCGGCGCCAGCGAACTGGAAATGCACCTGGCCTATCTGGCCGGCGCAGACCAGGACCAGGAGCATCTTCCCTATAACAGTATCGTGGCCCTGAACGAGCATGCGGCAGTGCTCCACTACCAGCATCGCTCGGCGGCCAGCCCCGCCCGGCGTCACAGTTTCCTGATCGATGCCGGCGCCGACCATCTGGGCTATGCCGCTGACATTACCCGCACATGGACCCGCCCCGAGCACACCGACTTCGACGACCTGATCGAGGCGGTGGAGCGGGCACAGCTTACCCTTTGTGATGAGATGCGGGCTGGCAGTGATTATGTCAAATTGCATCGCCAGGCCCACCTGGCCATGGCGGCTATTCTCGAACAGTCCGGCCTGGTTCGAATGAGCGCTGCCGATCAGGTCGAGTCGGGCGTCAGTGGCTATTTCCTTCCGCATGGCCTGGGCCATTTCATCGGTTGCCAGGTTCACGATGTAGCGGGCCAGATCAGCCCCGATGGCAAGCCCTTGCCGCCCCCGGAGGCCTATCCTTTCCTGCGTCTTACCCGCACATTGGTTCCCGGCAATGTGGTTACCGTTGAGCCTGGTTTGTACTTCATCCCGATGTTGCTGGAAAAGCTGCGACAGAGTCCCTACAAGGACGCCGTCGACTGGGCGGCGATTGACAGCCTGTTGCCGTTTGGCGGTATCCGGATCGAGGACAACGTGCTGGTCACCGAGTCAACGCCGATAAATTTCACGCGTGAGGCTTTCGACACGCTCGACAAGGCAAGCAGCCGTGCGTAATAACGTGTTGATTGCAGGCGCGTTGCTCGGATTTCTCTCGGTGGCCATCGGGGCCTCTGCGGAACATGTCCTGCAGCCACGGGTCAGTGACGAAGTCTTTCGCTGGGTGATGACTGCCATCCGGTATCACCAGGTGGGCGCCCTTGCGGTGACCGCTATTGGCCTTGCCTTGTTCGCGCCATTGACGGCGATCCGTGCTGCGCGTCTTCGCCGCTCGGCCTGGGTGCTTGTCCTTGGTACCGTGCTGTTTTCTTTCAGTATCTACTTCGCCGCGCTGACCGGGATCGACAAATTGACCTGGGCAACCCCCGTGGGCGGTACGACGCTGATGGTTGCCTGGCTGTTGTTGGCCTGGGCTGCCTGGCCGATATCCGACGAGCCTTCCGGGGAGGCTTGATCCATGCGCATGATTGAACGGTATGCCTCTCGAAGTGAGGCAATGGAACGCGCAGCGTTTCTCCAGGCCAACGGCATAGCGACCCACGTCTCCGACATGACGGCGATGCGCCTGAACCTCGCTCATCAGGGCCAGTTTCGTGCCGGTTTGTGGGTGGTCTTCGAAGACCAGTACGAGGATGCCCGGGCCTTATTGGCCAACCCCGACCATCGGGTAACAAGCGCCCTAAGTCCGGAGGAAATTCAGCATCTGCAGAGTGATGGCGAGGCGGAGATGCGCAAAGTCCTTCTCAAGTGGTCGCTGATTACTCTGGCAGGCCTGGGCGCCGTGGCGGCCCTGGTTGTCGCCGGTCCGTTCTGACCCTTGATCAGAACGCCCCGCTGGCTTTGAGCTGGCGGTATTGGCTGACCAGCGCGGCCGGCAGGGCTGCAGGTTCCAGATCCAGGTGCACCACGCCCAGTTGGCGTAACTGCCGGGTTGCGGCGCGTCGCTGTTGTCGATACAGGCGCAGGGCGGCTTCCAATAGCGCCTGATCAAATTGCTCGTGCCCGTGCCGAGCGGTGCTTTCCAGGTCCACCACTTCGCGCAGGTCGGCCAGTACCACCAGGTGTCGTTGGCGCAGCATCTTGAGTGCCGGATCCAGTTCCTGATGATCCTCATCGCGCAGGTTGGTCAGAATGACAACCAGGCTACGTCGACGGTGTCGGCTCATCAAACGCCCTGCAGCCTCGGCAAAGTCCGGTGTGGTGTTCGCGGGTGCCAGATCAAAAACCGTTTCCAGCAGGTGAGCGAATTGGCGTTGGCCACGGCCACTGCCCAGGGCACTAGGCTGCTCGGCTGCCTGACCCACGGTCTCCAGGGCAATTTCATCGCCCTGGCGAAGGGCGACATGGGCCAGCAGCAACAAGGCATTCAGGCTCTGGTCGAAATGGCTGTGCTGGCCATCCATGGCCCGCAGCCGGCGGCTGCAGTCTTGCAGGAACACTACCCGCTGGCTGCGTTCTTCCTGGTAGGACTTGGTAATCAATCGCTGCATTCGGGCCGTGGCGTGCCAGTCGATCTGGCGCAGGCTGTCGCCGTCACGATAGTCGCGTAGCTGGTCAAAGTCGGTCCCGCTGCCCCGGCGCTGTTGGCTGTGGATGCCGATTTCATTCAAGCGTCGGTCGCCCGCCAACCGCCCGTAACGAACAATCAGGTTGAAGTCGGGATACACCTTGAAGGGCGTGGCCTGTTCCAGGGTTGTGCGTCGCCACCAGAAGCCCAGTCGGCTTTGCCAGGCGACATGACAGGCATTCATGTGAAACCGCCCACGCTGGTGGGCCCGTGCCTCCCAGCGAAGCTGGATTTTCTGTTGACCCGGCAAGGCAAACACCAGCGGCAGATGGTCACTGTCGATGCCGTCGGGAATGATTTCATGCAGGCGCAGTTTCAGTCTTCGGGCCAGCCGATGGCCGAGGGACAATTGGATGTCAACGGGGCGCTGGACAGGCCACCGTCCCGGCACGCTCCGGTTGAGCGAAAACGCCGGTCGCTCTCGCCACAGGACGGCCAGGTCGAGCAAGGCCAGGGTGGCCAGCAAAATGCCGAGTACGACCCAGCCGCCAAGCGTGCCGGCCTGGCCAGTGACCAACAGCACCGTGGCAATCGCCACCCAGAGTCCCGTGATTTGCAACAGCCGTCTGGCTGGCCAGGCAGCGGGCCGGGTAGGGGTTCGTGTCGGGCGCTGACTCACGGCGACGGTCTCACTGGCGCGGGGCGGCTTGCGCATTGATCAGTTCATTGAGCAGATGATCGCCGCTCAGGCCTTCCATCTGAACATCCGGTGTCAGCATGATCCGGTGCCGCAGGCAGGCAACGGCGTTGGGCTTGATATCGTCGGGAATGACGTAGTCGCGCCCGGCCATCAGGGCGGCTGCCTGGCCGACGCGAAGCAAGGCGATGCTGGCTCGTGGACCCGCACCGATGGCCATGCCCGGCCAGTCTCGAGTGGCTCGCACCAGGTTGACTGCCCAGGTGGCAATTTCCGTGTCGATGCTGACCTGCCGCGTGGCCTGGCGCAGCGCGATCAGTTGTTCGGTGGTCATCACCGGGGCCAGGTCCTGCGCGCTGGACATCAAATCGGCTGGCTGGCCGGCCTGTTGGATGGCTATCTGCAGTTCGTTCTCCGCGCTGGGGTAGTCGATCAGGACTTTCATGATGAAACGATCAAGCTGTGCCTCCGGTAACTGGTAAGTGCCTTCATGCTCAATCGGGTTTTGCGTGGCCAGCACCATGAATGGTTCGGGCACCGGCAGGGATTTGCCCTCGATGGTGACCTGGCGCTCCTGCATGACTTCGAGTAGCGCGGCCTGAGTTTTGGCTGGCGCACGGTTGATTTCATCAGCCAGCAGTACGTTGCAGAAGATCGGCCCGCGCCGCAGCCGGAAACGCTCGGTTTTCATGTCGTACAGGGCATGGCCGGTAATGTCGGCTGGCATCAGGTCCGGCGTGAACTGAATGCGCGAAAACGCACCACCGATGGAAGCGGCGAGGCACTGCGCCAACAGGGTTTTGGCCAGGCCGGGCACGCCTTCGATCATTACGTGGCCACCGGCTAGAAGCGCAGTGACGAACTGCTCCGTGACCGCCGACTGTCCAATAACGACCTGGTTGAGCTGGTCAAGCAGAGCGTCGATGGTCTGACGGCTTTGGGTCATAGCGTTCTCGTTCATGGCAGTTCCTTGTCAAAGCAGGTGCATCACGGTTTGATGCAGGCGGACGTAGTCGATGAATTGGTCGGGATCAGGCTGACGCGGCGGGATCAGCCAGCGGGCAAGATCGGCTTTCTCAAACTCCGGCAGCAGCAGGCTGAGCCGCTGCAGTTGCTGGGCAGAATCGAGTCGGTTCCAGTCGGGGTAGCGTCGTTGCAGTCGCTGCCGGCCTTCCTCGTGCAGGGCTTTGATCAGGGCCTGGCCTTTTCGGTGTCGCCAGTCGAAGCGCGCGGTGGCCAGCAGTTGCTCACGCATTTGTCGCGCATTGTCATCTGGCAAGTCCATAACGGTTCCAAGGCGAGGCAGACGCGACCAGAGCCATAGCGCGGTCCAGGCCAGCAACAGCAGCCATAGCCACGGCGCAAGTCTCCACAACCAGCCAAGCAAGCTGCCGCTTTCGCGGCGTTGTTCCAGCAGGACCAGCGCGGAATGGTCGATTGCCAGCAACGCTTCAAGCAGTTGCACGTGGCCCGGATGAATCAGTTGGGCATTGCTGAACCAGCCGCTATCGGCCAGCAGCGTCACCCGGCCGTCGCCGACGGCATAGTGAGCCAGTAGTGCTTCCCCCTGTTGATTGCGCCAGGTGTACACGGCAGCGCTGGGCGTGCCTTCCAGATGTCTGACGTTCCACAGGTCGATGACTTTCCCATCGTAAAGCTCAAGGGTATCCGGCTCGACCGTCGAGCGCGGGCAATCGCTGTCGGGATTGGCCCGATGCGGTACACCATTGCCAGACGGTGACCGATGGCCCTCGGCGTGATCATCGCCCGGATCCTCCTTGTCGGCGATGCAATTTTCCCGCGGGGAAGCCGTTTGCCAACGCGACGTCAACCCGTCCGGATTCAGCGGGTGGTTGGTCATGCTGCCGCCGAGCTGACGCGGCGCCATGACGACCAACGCACCACCGGCGAAGACCCATTCGGTCAGGGCATCCAGTGCGAGGTCTTCGTACTGGTCCAGCGGGCTGTGTGCCAGCAGTTGCTGACCGAAACCCAGCCCCTCTAGTTGGTCAATCCGGTTCTGGTTGCGCGTAACGGTACCTTGCTGTTCGAGCCAGCGAGCGGCCAGAAAGTAACGTTCAGTGTTGAGTTGGGCGCTGACCGGCCGGACAATCAGGCGGTCTTCGAATTCAGCATCGAAATACCACCAGACGGCGCCCAGTAGCAGGCCGATCATCAGCAGGGCGATGGCGATGCGTTCGCGACTCATCGTGATGGCTCCCCAGGTGGATCGGGCCGATAGCCAGCCGCGTCCGTTGGCCACTGACCCAGCAGTGCCTCAAAGCCCGATGTTTCCAGCGGTTGATGCCCCCAGGCCGTGTTTAGCCAGGCCTCGGTGAGCTGGCGACACCATGCCAGACGCTCGTCCTGCAGCTTGCATTGGCGAAGAGCACGCAATGCCTCTCGCTCGGTCAGCGATCCTGTCGACGGCTGATGGCCGAGATAATGCTGAAGCATGCCACGGTAGAGCAGGGCGAGGGCGTCGCGGGTCTGGCCGTCATGCCACAAGCGGCGGGCTTCGGCGACCGGATCAATCGGTTGAGATAACGAGTCTGAACTCAAGGCGCTGCGACTGGCGACGGTCTGGTATTGCTCCCGTTTTCCCGTATCAAGCCTGGGCAGCCAGCGGGCCAGTTGCCTGCGCCAGCGCCAGCCAGCCCATAGCACCAGGATCATCAACAGGGAAATGGCCAGCCAGCGGGCGATTTCGGCAATCACATCGGCGTTGCTGAAGTCGAAATTAAACCAGGGTTCGCGTTCTTCCGGAACCCGCCGGCGTCGGCTCTGGCACCACTGGTGCTCTTCATCGGCATAAAATTCGGCCAGTTCGCGGGTCAGCGAGTCAGCCGACTTGGCCATTTCGGCAATTTTGTCCTGCCATGCCTCGCAGGCATAGGGCGTAGGAAGGCGATCCTCCCATAGGTCTCGCGCTGATTCTTCGGTATTCTCGACGGCCTGCGCGCAGGTCCACATCAGCCAGGGCAGGGCAATCAGCCAGACAAGGCGCGGTGCAGGATTCATGAGAGCGATCGCCGGCCGGCATGGCGTTGCCCAAGGGCAGCCAGATCCGGCTCGAGGTCCCAGCATTCCAGGCGACAACGCTGGTTGAGGTAAAGACCCAGCCCGGCTCCGAGGTAGAACGGCTCGGTCAGCAGTACGGTCAGCGCATAGCTGCCCAGGAACCAGGCAACCAGCCAGCGGCCCTGGCTGCTGGACCAGTCCAGTGAACTACCCCACTGAAGCCAGGAAAAATCCAGGGGCAGCAACAGATTGCCGAGGACCAGCCAGCCGGAGAGGATAGCCAGTTCCAGGCCCAAAAACGCCAGCGTCAGACCGAACCCACTGCCGCCATTGCCGTGCGACAGGCTGCGTTGACGTCGGCGACGCTGCTTTCCCCGTTGGCCTTCCAGCTGCCAGACCGGCAAAAGAAACGAGCGAGCAGGGTGGAATCGCCAAAAACTGAGGCCTGCCACCATGCCATTTCCCAGCCATCGGCTTCGCAGGGTCAGCAGGGGCCCGCTTTTTTGACCCAGCAGGTCCAGTGCCAGTGCCTGGAGAAGCATACGGTCCAGCAGGGGCTTGAACCACCAGAGCAATAACAGCCCGCCGAGAGGGAGCCACAGCGTGATCGCGGCGACGGCCGGCAAAAGCACCAACATCCAGGTCAGGCTTAAGCCGAGCATCGTCTTGTAATTGGCGCGAACCAGCGCAAAGCCCAGGTCGATGGCCTCGGCCGTGCTTCTTGGTCGCATGACAATGCGGTCGGTTTTCATGCGGTGCTGCGCCGGCCGGCGAGCAGGAAATACAGGCCTACCAGTAACCAGAGGACGCCGCCGATCAGGTATTTGCCCAATGCCGGAACCGGGCTGGCCGACCAGAATGCTTCGAGACCGGCCGCGAGGAACAACATCAAAATGACGCCGTAGAGCAAGCGCACCGCGCCCTTTGATGCCCGGCGCAGCGAGGCCAGACGGGTGTATTGCCCGGGAAACATCAGGGCAAGCCCCAACCGGGAGCCGGCGACACCGGCCAGGACAATGGCTGGCAATTCCAGGGCGCCATGACCGATCACGAAGGTCCAGAAGTTTTCGTTGTAGCCGGCGAAGCTCAGATGGGCCGCCACCGCGCCGATCTGGACGCCGTTGAACAGCAGGATGAGAAAGCTGCCCAGACCAAAGATCAGGCCGCCGGCGAACGTCCGCAGCGCGACCCCTATGTTGTTCATGATGTAGAAGGCAAACATCACCACGTCGCCGCCAGCTCCGCGCGATAGCCCTTCGTCACCGCCATACATCGCCTCGTATTGGTCGATGCTCTCCGGAGAGAGGACGCGGTAGACGAACTCCGGGCTGGAACCGATCTGCGCGAACAACCAGATCATGGGTCCGAACAGCAGCAGCGTGCACCAAAGCGTCAGGCGCCACTCCTGCCGCACCTGGGCCGGGAAGTCACGGGCAATGAACGTGATCAATTCTCGACCCAGGGCATTGCGGGGACGATACAGGAAACGATGACCGTCAATCACCCGGCGCTGCAACGAATCAATCAGGCTCAAGCTGTAGCCGCGGCTTCGGGCCAACGCAAGGTCGCTGCACAGCCGCCGGTATTCGGCCGGAAAGTCGACCAGCGATGTTTCCTTTTCTCGCTGTCCGGCCAGCCGCCGCAACAATTGGTCGAAATGGTCCCATCGGGCCTGGCGCTGGCGGATGAAATCGGCCTGGTTCATTGGTTTTCGCCTCTCAATGCCCTGGCCCAGCGCAGGGCCTGCTCCACGCCTTCCGCTCCGGTTTCGCCGCTGATCGGTTCAAGCAGGTTGGCCAATTCGGCCGCGCGCTCCGGGTTGAGTCCCTGGCTTCGTTCAGCAAAGGCCAGCAGTGCGCGCTGTTCAGCGGGGCGCAGCGGCACCGGCGGCCGTTCAGACTCGCCAGGCGGAAGGTTCATCCCCAGGCCGGTTTGACGGTCCTGGTAGACCACCATGGTGGCAGCAGCCAGGTCGCCCAGCCTCTGAAAGCGGCGATTACACATCATGGATACCAGACCAGTGGCGTACAGCGCAGGAAGGAAATCAACCTGGCGAAGCAGGTTGCGAACGATCGATGCGCTCCAGCCAATCGGTGCGCCGTCTTGCATCACGACCCGAAGCCCCACGGATTTCTTGCCTGGCGTGCTGCCCTGGGAAAGCACTTCGAACAGCACGGGGTACCACCAGTTGATGAGAAAAAAGGCCAGCAGCAAGATTGCCATGCCGACCGCCTCCAGTAGCCCTAAAACAGTTGCCAACCCGACCAGTATTCCACCGCGAATGGCCGCATCAATGCCCCAGGCAACGCCGCGAATAACCGGCCCGGCAGGCACCAGGATCAGTTCAACGCCATCCGGTGTTTCCAGCGCGCATCGGGTATCCAGCGCGCATCGGGTATCCAGCGCGTTTGGGGCAAGCATGTTCAATCGTTCTCGGCCAGGAAGATTTCGCGATAGGCCACGTAGACCGAATTGAACATCAGCGGATAAACCACCAGCCAACCGAGCAGCAATGGGATGGCTCCGATGATCAGCAGGCCCGTGCCGACCAGACCATAGAGAAGAAAAGGCACGATGTTTCGCCAGCAAGCGATGACGCTTATCTTCATCGCCTCGATCGGCTGAACCTGATGCAGCATCACCAGTGCCGGCGCAAACCAGATGGCCATCAGCAGCGGGACGAACAATGCCATGCCAATCAGGAAACCAACCAGAGCGGCCAGCATGAAGGCGCCAAACTCCCCGCCACCGGCTGCGCCAAAGCCGAAGCCGAGGGCCAGGCCAATACCGGCGCCGACGGCAAAGGCAATGACGGTGACAAGCAGGTTAAGCCCCATGTAGATCAGGCTGAGAATGGCCATGGGCTTGAATTGCTGACTGAACGGCGCGAAGAGGTCTTCAAATTTGAACTCGCCTTCAGTGACAAGCCGATGGCAACAAACCACCCAGCCACCCATGAACATGGGCACCAGCCAGCCGCCGAACAGACTGACTACCGGCACCATGCTTATCGCGATAAAGCACAAGCCGGCGACCAGTAACAGGCCGATCCACAGCCAGGGGTTGGCCATGAACAGCGGCCAACTATCGGCGAACCAGCCCCAGCCCCGGTTGGCCGGCAATGCCCGCGGTTCCTGAAGCTCGCCTTGCTGCCAGCCGGAGCCGTCAAACACCGGGTCTATCTCGGCCTCTGGGGGACGAAAAGGGTTTTCCTGGTCCGATGATCCGTGGTCGGAGGGTTCGTTCATGAGCTTCCTGCTAAGGCTTGATTGGGTAAATCGTCGAAGAAATCGCTTAATTCAACTGGCAAACAATTGCGTCGCGGGCATTGCGAGCCTTCTGGCGCGCCTCATCCACGGTTTCAGCTCGGGCCAGTGCGACGCCCATTCGTCTGCGACCCTGAACCACAGGCTTGCCGAACAGGCGCAACTCGGTATCCGGTTCGGCCAGCGCCCGATCCAGCCCACCGAATGCCACTCGGTCGGATTCGCCCTCGACCAACAGCGCCGCCGAGGCGCTGGGCCCGAAATCAATGACACGAGGGATTGGCAGGCCCAGGATGGCGCGGGCATGCAGGGCGAACTCCGACAGGTTTTGCGAAACCAGCGTCACCAATCCGGTGTCGTGCGGCCTGGGCGAGACTTCGCTGAACCACACCTGGTCGCCCTTGATGAAAAGCTCCACGCCGAACACGCCATAACCGCCCAGCGCCGATGTCACGGTGCCTGCAATCCGCTCGGCCTCAAGACGGGCCAGCTCACTCATTGCTTGAGGCTGCCAGGATTCGCGGTAGTCGCCGTCCTCCTGGGTATGACCGATGGGTGAGCAGAAAGAGGTGCCGCCGGCGTGGCGAACCGTGAGCAGGGTGATTTCATAGTCAAACTCGATGAACCCCTCAACGATCACCCGTCCGCGACCCGCTCGGCCACCTGATTGCGCGTATTCCCAGGCGGACTCGATGGCGTTTTTGTCCCTGACCAGGCTTTGGCCCTTGCCTGATGAGGACATGACGGGCTTGACGACGCAGGGAAGGCCGATGTCGTCGATGGCCTGTTGGAAGCCCTCCCAGGTGTCAGTGAAACGGTACGGCGAGGTGGGTAGTTCCAATTCTTCGGCAGCCAAACGGCGTATGCCTTCGCGGTTCATGGTCAGGTGGGCGGCTCGGGCGGTCGGCACCACCGTGTAGTGTTCCTGCTCCAGTAGCAGCAGCGTATCCGTTGCGATGGCCTCGATTTCGGGCACGATCAGATGCGGTCGCTCCAGTTCGACCAGCCCGTGCAGGGCTTGGCCATCAAGCATGTTGATCACGTGCGAGCGATGCGCTACCTGCATGGCTGGCGCGTCCGGATACCGGTCCACGGCGATGACCTCGCAGCCGTAACGCTGCAGCTCTATGGCGACTTCCTTGCCCAACTCGCCACTGCCCAGCAACATCACTCGCCGCGCCGCAGGAGAAAGTGGTGTTCCAATCGTGCTCATGCCAGATCCTTCCAGCCAATACCCTTGATACAGTGTAACCGCAGGGAGCCGCCGGCTGGCTGGCAGAATACGCTCGTGATTTGCGTTAATGGCTACGAGTTTTCCAGCAGAACCGATTAATGCATTCACGCGTACTGATGACAAGCCTGGCCCTGGTGGCGGCCAACGTGGTGCCGCTGGCCGGTGTCCTGTTTTTCGACTGGACGGTTTATGAACTGCTGCTGCTGTTCTGGGCCGAAAACCTGATCATCGGCACGTATACGGTAGCCCGCATGGTCACGCTCTACACCCGCAATGGCGATGGGCGGGTGTTGTTCACCATTCCCTTTTTCTGCGTTCACTTCGGCTTTTTCACGCTGATCCATGGCGCTTTCGTCATGGGCTATTTCCGTCCGGAGGGTGGCCCGGAAACCCCGGTGCTTCTGGCTATTTGGGTGCCGTTCCTGGCCCTGGTGATCAGTCATGGGGTGTCGTTTGTCGGAAATTTCCTGCGTGGCCAGGAGTACCGGGGCATGAAAAGCGAAGATGCCATGATGGCGCCCTATCGGCGGGTCATCATCATGCATTTGACGGTAGTCGGCGGCGGCTGGTTGATCAGTCTGTTCGGTGAGCCGCTGCTGGCCCTGGTGCTGCTGGTGGTACTCAAGACGTTTACCGACCTGGTCACCCACGTGCATGAGCACCGGGAAAAGGTCGAAACCGAGGCCAGGGTGCGCCAGACCGGTCGCGCCGACAGCCATATCTTCAAGCAATGGGACGAGTGAGGTCTTTTAAGTCCATGAGTAACCGCATTGAGCACGCCAGCGAGCCCGCCGCTGGAACCTCACTTCGCGAGATGGGGCAAAAAACAACCGTTGACAAGAACGCCATCGCCGAGCGGCTGATGCCGGAAGTGGAGGCGCTTGAGCGATGGCGTGAGTCCGAGCGCAAGCGACTGATCATTCGATATTCGGTTGCCGTTGCCGCGGCACTGGTGCTGGCCTTGATCATTGGCATCGTCATCGGGTTCCCTAGCCTGCTTACTTTCGCCCTGTTACCTGCCGTCGTGATTGTGCTGCTGCGGGTAGCCCACCAGCAGAAGCGCTGGCGTGCGCGGGTGGGTGCCAGGCTGGTGCCAGCCATTTGTGAGGCGCTTGGCGATCCGGTCGAGTATCAGGCCCGGGCTGACCAGAGCCTGGCCAAGCCGTTCGTCGAACTGGAAATGATCAAGCGCTGGAACCGGGGCGGCCTGACTCACCAGGTTCATGGCAAACGCGGTGGTCGCCGCTTCCAGATGGCTTTTGCCGATTTGCGGTTGTACACCGGCGGAAAGAACAGCAGCGAGGAGCGGGTATTCAGCGGCCTGTTGTTTCGCATCCAGACCGCGCTGGACATCCAGCCAGGCCTGATCGTCAGGCCTAACGGCGGCGAATTGTTCAAGTTATTCAGCCGCCGTTCGATCGCCACTGGCAATACGCCTTTTGATGAAAAGTTTCTGGTCGGTCCCGACGATGGCACGGATCTCGGCGAGGCAGGCATCAATCAGCTGTTCCCGCGCGAGTGGCAGGCGGCGGTACTGGCGCTGCATGAATCGCTGGGGGAGAACGCGCTGGGTGGTGTCCGTTTTCAGTTGGCCCTCAAGTACGATTCGTTGTACCTGACCTTGCCGCTCGACGATGGCGGGAAACGGATTGGCGCGCTCAAGAGCGTTGGCCTGCGCCAGTTCCCCGATGTCAATCACCTGATCATCGGCGGCCGTCCGCTGAGCGAGCGGCTGCCGGCACTGATTGATGACGTGGCCAGCTACCGAAAGATCATCGACGCGCTACCGGCCATGCCCGCCGGCTGATGCGGCTTACTTTTCCGGCCGCAGGTGCAGGTCGAAAAACCGGCTGATCATTTCGTAGACGTGGACACGCTGGCTGGTTCCGGCGATAGCGTGTTTCTCGCCCGGGTAGGTCATCAGATCGAACGGGATCCGGGCCTCCTGAAGTGCCTGCATCAGCAAGGTGGAGTGGGTGAACAGCACGTTGTCGTCGGCCATCGGGTGGATCAGCAACAGTGGGTCGCTGATTTGCTCGGCGAACGTCAGCACGTTGCCTTGTTCGTAGGTCTCGGGCTGGTCCTGCGGTGTGCCCAGGTAACGTTCGGTGTAGTGAGTGTCATACAGCGCCCAGTCGGTCACCGGGGCGACGGCGACCGAGGCGGCGAAATCACCAGGGTGGCGGGCCGCGGCCATCAAGGCCAGATAGCCGCCGTAGCTCCAGCCGAAAATGCCGATGCGCTCGGGGTCGATGAAGCTCTGGCTTCGCAGCCAATCCAGGCCAACCATCTGGTCGATGATTTCAATCCGCCCGAGGTTCAGGTAGGCGGCGTCCTGAAATGCCTTGCCCTGACGGACGATGCCGCGGTTGTCCAGGGTGAACACCACATACCCCTTGCGGGCAAAGTACTGGTCGATCAGCGCGCGTCGACCCCAGCTGTTGGTAGCCAGGCGATGGGTAGGGCCGCCATAAGGATGGAAAAACACCGGGTAGCGTTTTTCCGGGTCGAAATCGGCCGGCCGAATCAGCCGGTAATACAGGCGCTGTTCATCGGGACCGACCAGATGGCCAAACTCACTGGGTCGATGGCCGGCGCGGAAGGCATGGTAGGGATGGTCGCGGTCGATGCGGTTTTCGACCAGCCAGGCGATTCGCTCGCCGTCGGCAGCATGCAGCGACAGTTGCGGGGGCTGCTCACTGCTGGAAAACTGGTTGACGAATACCCGCGCGCTGGCGTCCATTCGGATGTTGTGCCAGCCGCTACGGCGGCTGATGCGACTGACGGATTCCGGCGTTCGGGTGACCAGTGATTGCCGGTACAGCTGTTTTTCCTGCGGCGAGGCCTCGGCGGCGGTGAAGTAGATCAGCCCGAGTTCCTCGTCCACGCCCTTCAGTGCATCGACGTCCCATTCGCCGCCGGTCAGCTGGCGAATCAACTCGCCGTCGTTGGAGAACAGGTAGAGATGGTTGTAGCCGTCACGCTCGGACGACCAGATGAAGGCCGGCAGTTCGCGGAGGAAATGCAGGTCGTCATGCAGATTGATCCAGGTATCGGCCGTTTCGGTCAGCACCACCGTCGGGTTGCCCTGGCTTGGGTTTACAACAACCAATTCAAGCGTTTTCTGGTCGCGGCTCTGGCGCTGAAACGACAGCGTCTGGCCGTCGGGCAGCCAATTCACCCGCGGGATGTAGATATCCTCGTTGTCGCCCAGGTCAATCCAGTCGGTGCGGTCTTTGGCCAGGTCAATCACGCCGAGCCGGTAGTGCACGTTGGGCGTGCCGGTGAACGGATAGCGTTGTTCGATGATGGTGATGGAGCCGGCCTCGATCTCGTAGCGCAAGGTCGGCTCGATCGGGCTTTCGTCCACCTGCAGAAAGGCAATGCGCTGGCTGTCGGGAGACCACCAGAAGCCAGTCGAGCGTCCCATTTCTTCCTGGGCGATGAACTCGGCCATGCCGTTGGAGATCACGCCGCCGCCGTCACTGGTCAGTGCGGTTTCCTCCCCAGTGGCGACATTGGCCAGCATCAGGTTCTGGTTGCGCACGAAGGCGACATGGGCGCCATCGGGCGATAGCTGGGGATCGGTATCGAAGTCTTCGCTGGCGGTGACCTGGCGCACTTCACCGGCCTCATCGGCCAGATCCAGCACGAAAATATTGCCGCCCAGCGGAAAGATCAGAAAGCGCCCGTCCCCGGACCAGCGATATTCGACGATGCCGCGCAGCCCGGCAATGCGAGCCCGTTCGCGCCTGGCCTGTTCCTCGGCGGACAACTCGCCCTCATCAGGGACGACCTGATCGGCGGCAACCAGGCGCCGCGACACGCCGTCGTCGATGTGGTATTCCCACAGATCCATCAGTTCGCGATCGTCCTCGCGGCCGCGGATGAAGGTGACCCGGTCGCCGGCCGGCGACAGCTCGGCCTGGCGCAGAGAGGGGCCGGAGAGATCCGGGCTGGCGAAAATGCGCTCAATGGTCAGTTCAGCAGCGTATGCTCGTGTCGGGGAGGCAGTCAATGGCAGCGACAAGCCGAACAAGGCCAGCAAGAGCGGGGAAAGGGATAGTTTCAGGGGCATGGCAGGTTGCAGGTCAGGGTTCAAGGAGAATTCGGTTGGCAGCGCGAGCCTCGACGCGGTCGCGGCTCCAGGGAACAGTCCAGCGCTCGCCACCGACAAAATCCGGCAGGAAATCGTCAAAATGGGGGCTGGATGGGTGACCCGATTGACCAAACGTCAGATTGATGCTGAAGGCGTCAAGGTCTGACCAGTCCAGTACGTAGCGCATCGACGCGCCTGCTCGTCCCTGAAGGGTGGCCGTTTCCGGGTTGAAACGGGAAAAAATGACGTTGAGCGAGGCCCCATCGCCGCCGATCGGGATGGGCCCCCGCGAGAGTCTCAGCCAACGGTCAAGCAGCGGGTTCTCGGCCAGCGGGTGTTGAATGGTCAGCTCTTGAATGGCGCCGAGCGGCCAGGCTCCAGCCAACAGGGCTCGCTCCAATGCTTGCTGTCCGGCGGCTTCGCGGTCAATGCGTTCATTGGCAACGGCGACTTCTGGCGTGTGCAGCCACTGGTCGGTGACCAGGCGCAGGGCACGATGATCCATCTCTTCCAGTTCGCCAAACAGCGCTTCCGGCAGGAAGCTCCACCAGCGAATGAACAGACCGGCCATTTCGGAATCGGTGCGCATGGTGCCGTCCCAGGCGCGCAATTCGCCGGCGAGACGCTCGCGACCGCTGCGTTCCGCCAGATCGGCCAGCCAGCCTTTCCAGCTTAGCGCGCGGTCGGAAAGCCGCGAAAGCTGAAAGGCATGCATGTCCTCAGCGCCGAACATCCGGTCATCGTCCAATAATGCCGCGATACGCCGAATACGTAGCGGGTCGTAGAAGCCCGGAATCGACTCTCCCATCTCGTTGCCGAGCGGGTGGTTGTTGGCATTGGCCAGCCAGCCCCGGGCGGGATTGAGCGCATAGGGGCGCTCTTCCGGGGCAACGAAACCGTCCCAGCCGTGCGCCGGGTTGGTCGCGTCCAGCAGGGAGAAAGCGGTTTGCTCGCGCCGACGCGGGATGGCGGTCGACAGGACGTAGCCAATATTGCCTTCGCGATCGGAGTAGCTCCAGTTGACCGACAGCGGCCCCACCTGGCTGGCCGCACGACGGAAACCATCGAAATTGTGGGCGCGATTGAGGGCCATCGCGTTTTCCACCATTTCTTCAACGGGCAATTCAAAGCCGGCCCACTGCATCACCAGCAACTGGTCATCGCCGGTCTCCAGGACACGCCCGCGTGGCGTGTAGCGAAAGGTTTCTCGGTGAGGCTGGGGCAGTCCACGAACCTCGAATGACTCCTCGCGCACGAGAATCGGTTCGGGGCCCTGGTCGCCGAGCGCCTGGTCGGGCTGTTGCGGGTCCACGGGCTGCTGCCAGAGCTCCCAAACATCCACCGGAGCCACGGTGAAGGCCCAGGCAATCTCACCGTTATGACCCATGTTTACCCAGGGCAGGCCCGGTGCGGTAGCACCGAGTACGTTGAGGCCTTGTTCGCTATGCAGCCCGGCCAGGTACCAGGTGCCCGGCGCGACGTGAATGTCCAGGTGGGGATCGGCCGCATGGAGGGCGGCGCCGCTGGATGAGCGCGACGGCGCTACAACCCAGGTATTCGACGCCTCGCTGACTCGGAAGTGGGGAATGGTCGGCTCCATCCAGTCGTGAAAGCTGCCCAGCCAATGGCTGGCTTCAGGGCCGAACTGGGCCACGGTTTCCCGGTAGACCTCGTTGAAGTGCTGGACCAACGAGCTGGCATAAAAACTCTGGTAGTAGGCGACGGCGAGCACGTCATCGACGGTCCAGAGGGCCGGTTCGACGCGCAAAAGACCGAATTCGAATGGCAGGCGATCAAGGTTGCCAAGGCGCTGATTGATGCCGCTGACATAGGCCTCGAGCAGCTGGCGGTTGTCATCGGTGAGTGCGGGTGGGTCGTCCTTGACGCGCCTCGCGAAGCCCATGGCCCGGTTATTGATGTCGATTTCAAGCGCTGCCGGGCCAAACAGTTCAGCCAGTTCACCGCCAGCCAGGCGACGAAGCAGTTCCATCTGGAACAGGCGTTCTCCGGCGTGAAGCCAGCCCAGGGCCTTGATGACGTCGCGGTCAGTCTGACCATAAAGGCGTGGGATGCCGCGGTCGTCGAACAGGATTTCAACGGTGTCGGTGAGCCCATCAAGTGACTCAATGCCCTGGTAGCTCATTTGCGACCCGGCCATCCAGGCTCGCCCGCCGAACCAGACGGCAAGGCCCAACGCAATGACGGTGATCAGACTGATCCAGAAACTTCGAATGAGTACGCGATTCATGGGCGAGGAGATCAGCCTTGTTGCTGTTTGGGGATTTGGGCCTGCCAGACGCTGCTGACGACGGTGTTACGACCAGAGGCCTTGGCGGCATAGACGGCCTGATCAGCGTCATTGATCAGAGATTCGAGGTCGATCATACTTCCCTTCGGCCGATAGCTGACGCCGAAACTTCCGGTCACGGAAATGCCGGCGGGCTCAAGACTGGCGATTGCCTGTCTCAATTCCTCGGCACGGCGTTCGGCGTTCCCGAGCGAGCAGCGCGGAAGGATCAGCATGAGTTCCTCGCCGCCCAGACGAACCGCGAAATCCTCCTCGCGACAACTCTTGCGCAGTAGATCGGCAACGCTGACCAGCACCCGGTCACCGGCCAGGTGGCCGTGTTGATCGTTGATGGCCTTGAAGTGGTCGAGGTCAATGACGATGACACTCAACGAGAGGTCATGGCGATTGGCGGCGGCGGAGATCTTGCTGCCCACCTTGTCCAGCGAATGGCGATTGAACAGACCGGTCAGCGGGTCGGTCATGGCCATCTGGTAGAGCTGCTCTCGCTGTTGTTGAACCTGCTCGAACAGTTGTTTCTGAGTGACCAAGTTGCGGATCCGTGCCGCCGCTTCTTCCCTGACGACCGGTTTGGAGATGAAGTCGTTGATGCCCAGTCGAAACAACTCCACCCGGCGCGCGGCGTCGTCAAGCCCGGAGATCGCCAGCAATGGCAGCCTTACCGGGTCGGGTTGCCGTTGACGGAGTTCGCGCACCAGTCCAACCCCGCTAAGCTCTCCTTCAACCAGCAGGTCGCTGATGACCAGGTCGTGGTAGCGCTCGTCGAAGGCCTCCAGGGCGCGATCGGCACGAGCGAAGTGATCCACCGACAGCCCCAGGCTTTCAAGCAACTGAACCATGACGCGAGTGACGGTCCGGCTGTCTTCGACGTAAAGGACACGGCCATGAAGTGTGGCCGAGTGCCTTTCGGCGAGGTTCAGAACGCGTTTGAACAGCTCCTGCATGCCGGTTCGGATGCAAATGTCGGTTACGCCGGCACCGAATGCTTCGTGGTGCAGTGACTCAGGTTGCTGGCTGGTCATCAACAGTACAGGTACGTCCCGATAGCCCGGCAGCGTTCGCAGTTCCCGCGTCAAGGAAATGCCGTCTGTATCCGGCAACGCGTAAGCAATGCAGACCAGGCCAAAGTTTTCCGAACGGAGTCGTTGCATGGCGTCTGCGGCATTGCAGGCCACGGCCGGCACATGGCCGGCACCGGTCATCATTCGTTCCCAAACGGTTCGGAACGTTCTCGAGTGATCAACGAATAGGACTTGCACGCGCGGTGATATTCCAGCGACTCTCTTCCCCTAATGGTACCGCCATCTTCACCGACGGACCGGCTTTGCCCGATGTCCCGGGTTTTGCGGTAATCTTCCCGCCTTCAATCTCTGGAAATTGTCAGGTAACACCATGCCCAAAGCCAATGAAATCAAGCGCGGTCAGGTCATCGAGCACGACGGAACGGTCTACGCGGTCCGCCAGATCGACCGTTCCGCTCCGACCGCCCGTGGCGGCGGCACGCTTTACCGCTTCAAACTCGAATCCATTCCCGGCGGTGATCGGCGCGAGCTGACCCTCAAGGGTGATGACATGCTGCGGGACGCCGACCTGGTGCGTCGCCAGAGCGAGTACTCCTACCGCGATGCCGACGGACTGGTGTTCATGGACAGCGAGGATTACAGCCAGTACGTGCTGTCCGAACAGGCGGTGGGCGACGCGGCGGGCTACATCACGGAGGGGCTGCAGGGCATTTATGTCCTGATCATCGCCGATACTCCGGTGGCTATCCAACTCCCTCAGTCGGTGGTGCTGAAAGTTGCTGACACCGCTCCGGTCATGAAGGGCGCCACGGCCAGCAAGTCGAGCAAGCCGGCCACCCTGGAAACCGGTATCGACGTGATGGTGCCGGACTACATCACGCCCGGTGAAATGATCAAGGTCAACACCGAGACCGGCGAGTTCATGAGCCGGATGTAATGGGCAAGAAGACGCTCCCCGGACTGGATGCGCTGCGTGCCGATCTCGACCAGGTCGATGCCCAACTGATCGAGCTGGCCGCCCGACGCCAGCAGATCGTCTCTGATATTGGTCAACTGAAGGAGGGTGCTGGCCGCCAGGTCCGGGATTTTCGGCGTGAACGCCAGGTGCTGGACCATGTTCGCAGGCGGGCCCAGTCCGCCGGGCTGGATCCCGACCTGGCCGAAGACCTGCTCAAGCGCTTGATTGACGCCTCGCTGACCCGCCAGGAGCAGGAGCGGGGCCAACGACGGGCGCGTGGTCGCGGCCAGCGCGCGCTGGTAATCGGCGGTGCCGGCCGCCTGGGCGGCTGGCTGGCCGATTTTCTCGACAACCAGGGCTATGAAATTCTGCTGGCTGATCCAGTGCTGGAGGCCAGACCGGAACACGGCCTGTATTCCGACTGGGCCGCTGCGCCGCTGGACGTCGAACTGATCCTGATTGCCTGCCCGATTGCCCGCAGCGCGGCCATCATCACGGCCCTGGCCGAGCGCCAGGTGCCTGGCCTGGTGCTGGAAGTCGCCTCGGTCAAGACTGGCCTGATCGAGCCGCTGCGCCAGGCGGCATCCAATGGCCTCAATATCTGCGCGGTTCACCCGATGTTCGGCCCCGACACCCGGCTGCTGGCCGGCCGCAACGTGTTGCTGATGGACGTGGGCCATCGCCCGGCGGTCGAACAGGCCAGCGCCCTGTTTGCCGACACCATGGCCGAGGTGCATGAAATTGCCATCGACCAGCACGACCGCCTGATGGCCCTGGTGCTGGGCCTGTCCCACGCGCTCAATATCGCCTTTTTCACCGCCCTGGCCCAGTCTGGCATCAGTGCCGACGAACTCAAGGCTGCCGCCAGCACCACCTTCGGCCGTCAACTGGCCATCGCCCGCGACGTGGCCGCCGAAAACCCCGCGCTGTATTTCGAAATCCAGTCCCTGAACGCCCACGGCCCGTGGTCGCGCGAACTGTTGGCCCGCGCGGTCAAAGCCCTGGCAACCGCGGTCGATGACGAAAACCTGAACGAGTTCGCCGGCCTTATGCGGGACGGATCGGCCTTTTTCGACGATCTTCAATCCGAGCGCTGAATTGATCTTCGAGGGGTTATAAACCGTTCTGCAGTCCTGCAGACTACCAGGTTGTTTTTTTGGTTTAAGCTGCAGTTCAGGGGTTGGCAGACAGTAGGAGACAATCAGTGAGTTTTAACGATCAAAGCGGTCTCGGCCGTGTTGGCGGTTCGACTTTTCGATCCAGGGGCGTCAAGGCCCTGACCTTCGCAGCAATGATGGTTCTGGCATCCGCAGCGGTTGCCGGCGACCGGGTTGGGCGCTTTTGCCCAGAGTGCAGGGATCAGGGAGCGGCGCAGCAGGTTGCCGTATCCACGGCAAAGGCGTCCTTTGCGGACGGTGAGTCAATTGGGCGGGTTTTCGTGATCAATCACCTGACCGAACAGCTCTTCGCTTTCAATGTCTCGCCGGGCAACTCGCGCCCAAGGGCCGTGCTTTCCCGTATGTCGCCGGACGAGCGGGCAGTGGCCGAGGCCATCATCGAGCTCAGGTTTGCCTGGGAAGAATTTGCTCAAGATCTTGGGGCGCTGTTGGTTGAGGCCGATTTGACCGGGAATGCCTTGACTCGATCACCTGTGTCCTTTACAGCGGTCGATGCGCCCTGTCCCGTCGGCACGGCGCTGGATTTTCATCTCGCCCCGCATTTGATGGCCGATATCATCAATCAGATTAATGAGTTGGCCACGGCGGCCGCGGAAACACGGTTGGATTTCATGCCGGGCGCCAGTTTTCGCGTTGATCGCTTGGGTGGTGTCGGGGTGATGATGCCAACCGGCGGGTTTGTCGCGCAGTGGGAGCCTGGATCGGCGCGCGGCCCCACGCTGTTCAGGGAAAATTTCGACGTCAGTGAGCATCCGGGCCCTCTAATTCCGGACCGGTTGATCTTTGAAAACAACCTCATGGCCACATTGGACTCGCCCTTCCTGCCCCTATTCAAGGTGGATTTGATACCAGAAGCCAGTCGCTCGGCGGGGATGCCCCTTGCCGCATGGCACTCGGGCGCTGAGGCGAATCGTTGTGTTGCCCGAAAGCTTGAAGCGGCGCTGAACGAGTTGGGCGCGACCTACCACATGCCGCCTGGCAATCCGAGACCGATGGCTTTTCCAGCCAATATTGCAGAGCCGGGGAGTGGTCCGGATTCTTGCCGCCGGCTGATGGCCGCGAAGCTGGGTGGGGTTACGTCCCACAAGTTCACGATCAATATCCCCTGCGAAGAAACCTGACGCCGCAGGATGCTCGGAGCCATTGGCAGGTGCTGAATGCTCGAGCTGAGTCGACAATGCAGGCGACCAGCACATTAGCCGAGGTGCCTGACTGATCAGGTGGAGACTATTTGACATCAACCAGACTCACTGCGCGGAGCCGGGCGGCTCCGCGCCAAATCGACGTTGCCGAGTAAAAGCGAGTCAGGGTGATTCGAAACGGTCCCGGAAGAGTTGATCGGCCAACTCTGCCCAATCGGTCTCGTAGGCACCGATATCGTAATGGCCATTGCCGCTCCAGGACGGCGGGTCGGTGAGCGGAGAGCCGGTATGCGGGGTGCCGCGTTCCGAGCCGGCCAAATCGGGATTTTCCTGGTAGAAATCGCCATGACAGAAATCAATCGCCGGTGATGTCGGGCCGGGGAAGTAGGGCCGGGTTTCGTCTTTTTCGATCAATAGCGGATCGCTGGTACTGTAAAGCTGGAAGTTGGCATCAATCTGCGCTAAATCCTGGTGACCGATAATGCACTCTCCAAAAGCGACCAGCTCACCGAAACCGTCAGTAGTAAGAACGTTGCCGCCATCTTCCCAGATCACGCTTCCGGCGACCCGAAGCCGAGCGGCGCCAGTATTGGTGAAGGCTCGAAAGACGTGGGTCGTCTCGTTGTCAGTAATGGTCGACCAGCGCGTCAGAATATCGGAGTTGGTCCAGGCATAAAACAGGCGATCACCGGAATTGCCGTGAACCAGAGTGTCGTCGAATGTGGCTTCGCCCAGATTGTCGGGCTCACCTCGAGCGGTCACGACGCTGCCGTTTCGTTCCGCGACGTTACCGCTGATGATAGTGCGTTCTACCTCGAGCTCGCCGCCGTCCAGGAAGGCAGCGCCACCATCCCGGCCCGCCGAGTTGTCGCGAAGCCGGCTGCAGCGGGGAATGGTGATTACACCGCCAGAGCTTTGTTGCGGCTGACAAGGTGTCAGGTTGCCGAGGTTCGATCGAGAAACAATGACGAGGCCCCCGTTGGTGGCATAAATCCCACCCCCGTCGACACTGGCCTCATTGTTGTCAACTATTGATTCCGAAATTCGCAGTCGGGCGAACGATGGCCCGGTCACATAGGCCCCGCCCCCGTTAGCGGCCTGATTGGCGAATACGCGTCCGGCGTTCGCGTCACCGGAGGGTATGCCGTTTGTCGTTCCCGAAGTTCCCCGGACATTGGCCGAACTCTGATCCAGATACAGGCCGCCACCGGACTCGCTGGCGATGTTGAAACTTATCGCTGAATCAGTGAATAAAAATGCCTGTGTGCCCCCGGAACTGTACTGAATAGTGGCACAGTTCAAAGCGGCCAGGCCACCGCCGTTGACTGCCTGGTTACCGAGAATGCTGGTTCTGTCCAGAAGCATCAAGTTACTGAAGCCGATGGAATGTTCGGCTGGATTTCGGCAAGCCAGTCCGCCCCCGTTGATGCCAGCCGTGTTGGAAATGATTGAAGAGTCACTGTCCATGATCAGGATCAGACCGCCTGCATCGCCACCCTGAATTCTTGGCCCGTTGATCAACACACCGACGCCCCCGCCGCTGCCTGTGCTCGCGTTGTCTCGAATTTCCACGTTGGCCAAGGTAGTCCGGGACGCCCCAGGACGCCCTTCAACCAGAATCCCGCCTCCGGTACCGCCAGTGCTGCCATTGATTACGACCAGATTCTCCAGCAAGACTTCTTGAGGGCCGTTCTGGGCAGCGGGTAACCAGATGTCAAAAACACGGCCGTTGCCATCAGCATCCAGCGTTGTACGGCCGCTGGGCTCGCTGGCGGAGCAGGTCGAGTAGCCGCCCTGGATGACGAGGCTTTTCGTAAAGATCGAATAGGTATTTCCACTGTGATACGAACTCGAACCCGATAAATGAATGGTGTCGCCGCTGCCGGCTGCGTCGATCGCCGCCTGTAGATCGAGATAGTCGCAGATGCCGGGGTCGGAGCCGACAGTCAGAATATTGTTGCCGGTGGGCTGATCCATCGGCTGGATGTCAACTCCGCCAAAATCGCCATGCAGGCCGCTGAAAGGTCTGATTTCATGAGTCGGGTCGTTTTCAGAAAGGTCGGTGTCCAAACCGGTTTGAGCCAGCGCGTGACCGGCCAGCATGGTCAGCAGGAAGCCGCATGTGCAAAAAGCCTTAAGCCTTAGAGCCTGTCTTGTCGTGGTCATATCCATCATGGTTTATTTTTTATTCAGGTTGCCTGATAAGAACTACGGAATCCCAATGTTCTCGAGGACGCGGCTGCGCCATCGGTGTCGCTGCCGGCCCGGCAGGCAGAAAACGGTGGGTTCGGTCAAGGCAGCGGAGTCTTCGGAAATCACTGCTTCAGATTCCCAGGCCAGGTCAATCCGGATTGGGCAATGCCACCGTGCGGTTGATTGACACCCCGCGATAGATCAACTCGACGGGCTTGTCGTCGGCGGGCAGGCGATAAACCAGTCGGAAGCGTCGGGGTGCGCCGCCTGCCGGCAGCCAGAAGGGTTCTTCCAGCAATACCGGGCCGCGGTTATAAAGGCCGACAAACTCGATGGCAGCGCCGTCTTCGGCCATCAGATCTATCCGCTCGCTGATGTTCATCATGCCGCCAACCTGGCTGGTATTTCGCATCGAGGCGTCCAGTATCAGAAGGATTTGCCCATCGTCCGCCCGGTGCGAGGCGAATTGGCTCATGCGTTCAAGGCCATGGAGACTGAGAGGCGTCGGTTGATCGGCGATTTCGCCAAACAAGTCGTCGTATACAGGCTGAATCGCGTCGCCTTGCAAAGCAAAAATCATCGAGTCAGGGATCGGCTCGTCGATACCCGGACCGCGAAACTCCGGAAAGTGCAGCTCCAGCATCAGTGACTCGGCACTTGCGGGTACTTGAAAGACAGCCTGTCCGCCGGCCATGGCGTCGGGCAGAAAGGGCGGTTCGACCGGCAACGTGGACAACTCATGGTTGCGCAAATAGGCATGTTCTCCGTCAGCGACAACCTGGACAAGACCACCCGCTTCGACATACTCGATGACTTTCAGCAAGTCCACCTTCTCGGTCGGGCTTGCCTGCCGCTCCAGTGCCAGGGCATCGGCCTCAATGGTCCAGAACGATCGGCCGCGAAGGTCCACCGTTAGCCACTGCATGCCATCGGCAGCCGGCGTGCCCTGGATCGATTCGGAAAATTCAGCACCAAAGACGCCCATTTCCATCAATCCGTTGGCCTGAAAAAGGACATCGGACCGGCCGGTGTCATACGGCTTGCCAGGTTCGTTTCCGAGAAGGTTCACCACGACCGGCGCGTACTGGTCATGGTAGTAGCGCAGCGACAGCGACTCTATGCCTTGCTCTGGAATCGGGAAAATTATCTGGCCCTCGACCTTTTCGCCCCAGCGCGGCAGCACGAACTCGTTGGGCATGGCCCCGGCATCGTGGTTGCCGAAAAGGGTGCGACGGGCGACCTGCAGGCCGTTGATCAGCAGGTAGGACTGACGGCTCATCGACGCCACCAGAAGGTCTTCGGGGTAGTCAAGATCGTACAGCAGGTCTACCGGCATGCGATTTTCCACGGCCAGATCCAGTACCAGCCAACGCTGGCCAAGGGGTGCGCTGTGGCCTGCGTAATCAGCGCGAAGTTCGGCCCGGCTGATGGAAAAATGAAACGCCCGGTTGCAGCCTGCGGCCGCCAGTGCGACCGGCTCGCCGAGGGTTCGGAGGTCAGCAGCGTTCAGTGCTCGGGGCTCGGCGGCCGCCAACCGGCCGAGACCAGGCAGCAGAAAAATCAGGGTGGACAGCATCAGCAGCGACTGTCGGCTTATTGTTGTCAGGGTCATGAAACTTCCTCAGCAGCCCGGTGCAAGTGTGTCGACGCCTGCGCCGCTGACTTTGCCAATGGCCTCGGTAACGGCAAGCTGATAGATCGGGGAATCGGGCATCATGCCGAGTATTTTCAGCTGCATTGAGTACAGTTGGCCCAGGCTCCAGTTAACCAGGAATTTCGAAAAGTTGTGGACGATGCAGCACTGCATGACTGACGGCGGTCTGTCCCCGAGCAGACACTCCCAGACCGACAGGGTGAATTTCACGGCCGAGTAGGCCGCATTGATCGCCTTCCACTCGATAAGGATCGCTTCGGTCATCGATTGACCTCGGCCGGCCGGCCCAAGCCCCAGGGTGGATCCGGTTGCCGGGTCCACCCGCCACCAGGTCAGGGGCGAGCCCGCTTCGAGATCCACCGGGAGAATGGCCCGCTTCCCGGAGGCCAGCGCGTTGCCGACATGCACCGCGGTATCCGGCTTCAGACCTTGGACCTCATCAATCCGCCGATCGACCATTGTCCACGGCCTGCCTGCAGCCAGCGCCCGGCCATAATCCAGGCTGGTATTGACCACTTCCCCGTTGGCCGCCAGCAGCTCGGCTTCCAGCACCGTGTCGGCTACGCCCTGGTCGAGGCGGATTCGACGTGCTGCAGCGCCACTGGCGCCGATCACGTCGACCCGGTTTTCGATGATATCGAAGCCCCGGGTCAGAACCGGGCCGTGTTCGGATTCGGTGATGTTCTCAAAAGTACTCAACAGATTGATCCGCGTCAGTGCTACGGCATCGGGGTGGGGACTCAGGGCACTGCGCGCAAACGCGAGTTGTACCAGTTCGGCAGGCGCCATCGCGATGCGCTCGACGGCCTGGCCGAGCAGTTCCGGATCGTTTCGCCGGGCTGAATGGATCGCGCCGAGCACGGCCTGACGATTCAATCCAACGTCATGCAGTAGATGACCCATTGCATATTCAGCCGGCCACCAGTTGCGCTGAACCAGCATTTCGGTGGACGAGAACATGGCCAACGCCCGGGTCTCACGCAGGCTGTCGTTGAAATCGACGGCGCCCACGCTGCGGCGGCTACGGCGGTCTGGCCCGAGCACATCCATCAACGCGCGCTCGAAGGTCTCGCTGTCCCGCCCTGGCGTGGCAACGGTCAGGCGCAGGAAGACAGCGGTCAGTTCGGGCGACGCACCGCGTGGACCAGCGCCGCGACCGAGCTGGCCGAGCAAACCCGAGGCTTCCTCCATCGCGTCGGCCTGGGCAGAACGCAGCCCGAGCGGGCTCACGCTGCCGTCGGCGCCGATGACCTTGTCGTTGATCGACTCCCCGTCAATGATCAAGAACGGGATCCATTCGGTTTCCTCGGCCAGGTTCCGCCAGAGCCCCGCTTGACTGACGCCGGCCGAAACTTCGGCGGCATCGGGCATGCCCATTGGATGCAGCTCTATCGGGAAAGCCTTGGCCGGAAGATCGATTACGGCGACCTCATGTTTGAGTGCGGTCGCTTCGCGCAGCCGGCGATTCTCCAGGCGTTCGGCAACTACCTCGATTGTCAGCCGATGCTGAACCTCGGCCGGCAACTCCTCGGGCCAGAAGGTCTCGATGGCACTGGCAGCCAATCGATCGCCAGCGGCGTGTTCGGCCAGTGACGGATCCAGGTCTTGCCAACTGCGGCCCCTGCGGACCTGAACCCACCAATGATCAGCCAGCGCCGCATACCAGGCATCGAGGTCGTCCGGAGCTGCCTCGATATCCTCGATGTGCGCTGCCAGCGCCTGGCTTTGAACGGCCACCTTGTCGGCGACCTGCCGAGCAAACTCCTGCGCCTCGGCCTCGCTGGCCCGAATCCGTGCCAGCAGGTCTTGCGGGTCCGCACCCAGCTGGCTCGCCAGCACCGGCGGCAGGCTGTCAGCGGCGTCGCCGTGGCCTGACTCTGCCGGCAAGTCGGTCGCCGCAGCAGGCAAGCGTGCGACCGCCATCTCGTCGAGCGTTGCTCGCGCCAGCCGCACTTCGTAATTGGCGCTTTCCAGCAGCGCCGCCAGCAGCAGAGCCCGATCCAGGTGGCTGCCGGAGCGATCCAGGAGTGTGCCCGGCGCCCCGCGCAGCGCACCCTGGTAAGGCAGCAGCCGGGTATGATCCCGAACCCAGGCAAACAACGCGTCCGGATCATCGCCAATCAGGGCCTGGCGCGCTGATACATCAAATTGTTCGACCGGCGCAACCGCCAGAGCAACATCGACTGCGCGATAGAATTCATTGAGCTGGATTTCCAGCGCGTGGTACTGGTCGACAGGCTCAGGCTCGCAGGGCGCTGCCATCACCCCGAATGGCGAAGCGATCAAGGCAAGCCAGACCGATGCGGCAGGGGCCCAGCGCCGCCAACGGGTTGAAACAGGAATTCTCATGCTTGTGGCCTCCTGGCCTGTAGCTCTATTCATTGGGAAATCGTATTTCCACGGTCTGGCCCGGGGCGATGGTGACGGCCTCGCGATACTCACCAGTGCTGGTATCCACGATGACTTCGTAGCTGCCGGGTGCCAGGTCGAAAGGCTCACCATCGACCCGGCCGCGCGCAACCTGGCGGCCAGTGGCGTCGACGACTCGGAACCTTGCCGCCAGGGCGGCGATCAGGCCTTCAACCAGTTCGTCACCATCCTGGCTATTGAAATACTCGCCGCGGCCGGCCGCCGCATAGCGCGTAAAGTCGGTCTGCAGCTCGGGCTCGTCGATATGGAAACCGACGATATTCAGACGGACATTCAGGCCTTCGTCGATCAATGCCGAGACCGCCTGGCCAACGTCGCCATCGCAGGTTTCTTCTCCGTCAGTCAGCATGACCACAAGCCGCTGGTGGTCCGGAAAATCCGCCAGATCCTCGAGCACCGCTTCCAGCGAGGCGGCCAGCGGGGTGCGTGCCAGGTTGATGGCCTCAATGCCGTCGACAGCCGCGCGCACCGAAGCATGATTGTCCGTTGTTGCTGGAACCAGCCGTTCGGTCTCGCAGCTGTGCGGCTCGGTATGCCCATAGGCCCGAAGCGCAATCGGTATCTGGGGCGGAATTTGGTTATCGAGCACTTCGCGCACGATGCGTTTGGCGACGTCGATACGACGCCCGCCCTCCATCCGTCTGAGCATGGAGCCTGAAGCATCGAAAATCAGGTGGATCACGCCTGCGCCCACGATCGGTTCATCACCACTGACAACCCTCAACTGACCGTCATCGGGTGGATCCTGAAATCGCGTCTGGGCCGCTAGTGAGAACGCGCTGGGGCGACGGACCAGACGCATGGCCCGTTGAATGGCACGGTGCATATCTTCTTCCGTCAGCGCATAGGTGTACTCGCCGCCGCCGACGTTGGCCCAGGACCGCATGATCTGCTGATAGCCCAGATGCTGGGCAATGTCATTGCGCCCGCCATTACTGACCTCGATGGTGAAGATCCGTGGCCTGACCCGTTCCAGTTCATCCCACAAGGTCTCGTAAGCGCCAAAGTATTCGGCATCGGCGATCAGGAAGACAATCTTCTCGCCTTTACGGCCTTCCATCAGCCGGCTGACGGTTGCCAGGCCAGCGTGTGCAGCAGAGCTCGTATATCGGTGGTCATAGCGGGCCATGCCCTGGATCATCTGTTCAGGTGTCTCGGCCCAGCCACGGATAAGCGGTGGTCCGCCAAGCGCCAGGTAGTTTCCTACCTCCTGCCCTGGAATCAATCCTTCGCCGGCCGACATGAGGGCACGATGAATCGCCGGCTGAGCGAGTGCGACGCTGATGCTCTCGTCCCACATGTACATGATTGAGCGTGGCGGCTCCTCCACATCCAGGCGGTAGATGCCGGGCTCCAGCCCGACCGCTTCGCCGATTCGGCGCCCCATTTCATCGACTCGCCAATTGACCGGCACCGCTTCGCCCGCGGTGTCGAAAAGCGAGAGCATCAACCGTTCTGGCATCGACTCTTCAAGAACGAAGTCGAGGGTGTTGTCGGGTGCATCAAGGCTTGCCAGGTAGCTGCGAACGTCCCCGGGCCGAGCCAACTGTCCCCTGACCCGGCCGGACAGGGTCCAGGGGGCTTCAGGATGAGAGGTGTCGTCGTCGATACGCGCAATCGGTTGTGGGGTTTCAAACTGTCGCTCGAACGGACCGGTCTGGCGATAGTGGCCCCAATAGCCCAGAATAGAGGCGCGGCTGGCCAGCGTGTCGGCTTCGAAAGCTTCGATCGCCAGCGGCAGACGCCAAACAGCGTCCTCCCGGCTGTCTCCTCGCTCTGGCAATTTGATTTCCAGGCGCAGGTAACGTGCCCAGACCGGTTCATCGAAACGCAAGGTGGCGACCCCCTCGTCGTTCCTGTCCAATGTCCAGGTCGCCTGTTCAGTCCACGGGCCTACCGGCGAGTGCGTCCCGCTTGAAACTCGAACGGCTTCGGCAGGCAAGCCTTCCCATTCCATGTTCTCGCGCCAGACCATTTCTTCCACGCGTGCGGCGCGATGCTGATGCAAGGCAAAAACCACCTCGATACTGCGATCGGTAATCGGCAGCGGGCGGCCTTCCTGGCTGTGGTCGGGAAAATTGTAGAGCCTGCGGTTGTCCGGTCGTGAGTAAACCCAATGGCCACCCAGGTCTGGATCGAGCAGGTTGGTTCTTTCGGCATTGATTTCAGCCGGCACACCGAGTGCTTTGAACAGGCCGGTACCGTGAACACGGGCGCGATTGCCTCGAATGCTCGTTGGCCGTATTTCCAGGTAGCGCGCCCGGACTGGCTCGTCTAGAAAGAAATACTGCTGGCCGGGGTTCGGCGCAAGTTCAACGGTCTTCAGCGGCCTGAATTCCGTGCCGTCGGCACTGTAGCGGATCTCCACTTGGTGCCAGCGGTCCAGGGGGCCATAGCTTGAGCGATGGTTGAACGTCAGGGCATGAATTTCCCCGCCGTCGCCGGCCAGGCGCAGAGGTGGCAGCGGCTTGCCCAGCTCGTTGGCCTGGATGGATATGCCGTCGATGGACAGGCCGTCAATCAGGAAGTGTGGATACAGGGGATGCCCCTGATAACGGTCACCAATCGCCTCGCCGGTTTCGGGATCAATGAAACGGGCGCCAAGCCCGTGCCAGGCCAGGTTGATCAAGCCGGCAAGCTGTTCGGGAAATTCAGGCTCCCACTGCGGTTCCAGCGGCGGGGCGTGGCCATTGAGCGCCAGGCTGATCTCGGCAACCTGCCCAGCGACGTCAAGGTACAGCGTCAAGTCGTGTTCATCGCTCAACTCGGCGGGCAGGCGCCACCTGGCGTTGATAACCTCGCGGACACCTGGGCCCAGCTGAACTCGATCAGGCAGTTCCTCGATCTGCAAACCTTCATGGCTTGAATGAGTCCTGAGCGGTGCATCGATCAGGCGCTCGCCGGGATTGAAGAGCTCGATCTTCGCGGTCAGGCGCTGGGCATGGGGGTACCAGGCAGACGCTTGATCGGCGTCGATCTCCATATTGACTTCAAGGGGTTCATCCGACAGATCCGGAAGCGCTGGATCGTCAACCTGCATTGTCCAGGCGCGGTTCGAAACCACGAGTAAGTACCATTGCCGGCCGCCAGGCAGTTCTGCTTCATGAACGTTGTTGCCCTGGCTTGGCTGCAAGCCCAGCGCGTTGCCTTCTGCATCGCGAATCTCCAGTCCTCTGTAGTCACCTTCAATATTCAGGGTGACCTCGCGGCTCGACCCATGCACTGGGAAGCGCAGCAAGGTTTCACGACCACCCAATTCACTCAGATCATTACCGATCTGACCGCCGGGCGGAATCATCGGGGCCAGGGCAGGGATAGTGGCAAATCGCACACCAGGATGCCAGGTCCAGGGATCCGCCAGGCTGAGTTCCACTGAATACTCGACCGCCTCGACCCGGGTGCCATCGATCCGGAGATAGTAGTCACCCGGCGGCAGGTACTGGTTCAGTGTCTGCCGGGCGCTCAGGTTGCGTGTTGACATGAGCGATTCCCCCTCCCACTCCAGTACCGCACTGAGCGAACCATCCGTTGCGGGCGCGATGTCAAGCAGGACATGGTTCCAGCCCGGTAGATGAAAATGCAGATAGTCGCGGTCACTGCGATCATGCAGGCGGCCCGTCATGGGTTGGCCAGGGCGCAGGCGGTTAGCCGTTTCATGGGTGTCGTTGGGTTCGTGCGCATAGCCTGCCGTCGGCTCGCCCATCGGCCTGGCCTTCAGGCGAAACTCGGAATCATTGCCGGCGACCCTGACTCGATACTGGCCCGGTTCCAGCAGCAGATTGTCGATTCTCCATTGCGGTTCTGGTCGCCGGGCGCCGGCCTGGGCAACGTAGCCGCTTTCGCCCGCCCGCTCGATTCGAAGTCGATTCAGTGCATCGCCCTGAGCTTCAAAGGACCAAAGCTGTCGATGGGAAGGGATCCTCAGTTCGAACCAGGCCTCCGAATCGCCCTCGATGTATCCCTTGACAGTCTCGTTGGGGCTTAGCAACAGCGCCCAGTCCTGGCCTTCGAAGGGTTTTCGGGCATATCCTTCGGGCGTCGGGTCGCCAGGCGTCATGCGCACGATGTAATCGGCCTCGAACCGGGAGCGTTCGGCATTCAGTTTGAGGAAATACTCGCCGGCATCGAGCCAGATTCCGTGGAAGCGAACGGCATCCTCAGCTGTCCGACAGAACTCGCCGCGTCCGTCGACCTCACCGAGGCAGACGGTCATCGGCTCGCCATCGATTTCCACCGTGATGTCGATGGGTGCAGAAGCCTGTGTCGGGTTCACCTCGAAAATCACGTAGTCGGACTGCCGACCTGCCACCTGGCCGCTGAACCCTTCGCTCAAGTTGGCCCGGTTGGCCTCTGACAGGCTGTTGTTGGGCTCCTGGGCGCGTTGGCCAACGATTCGCCCATCGGCGTCCAGGCTTACCCGGACACGTCCGATGGCCTGCTCATCGGCTGACGCTATCACCAGGCGGCTGCCCTCATCCAGAAATAGGGCAGACCAACGTTGGCGAGGCGGCTGCAGGCGATACCGCTCACCGACACGCTCAGCGGCGGAATTTTCTATCCAGGCCTCGGCTGCGGACCCCAGTTCGTGGTTAACGGTCAGTTGCCATACGCTGCCCTCGGGCGCATCGGTGGCCGGCTCCAGCGGAATCTCATGGCGCGGCCCATCGAGCTGGTAGACGCGACCACGGCCCGGGCCAACACCAACCAGCTCGGAGCCATCATCCGTTCCGAACTGGCCCCTCCGTACTCTCAGGTTCTCATCGGCGACCAGGCTCAGTTGGTAATCGACTGAGGGTCCACTCGTTTCCAGCGCGATCAACACTTCGCCGGCGGGAACAATCAGGCCCGCCATTCGCGCCAGCGGCTGGTCGGCAGAGGTCGTCAAACCCAGCAAATGTCGGCTTTCCGACGAAAGCTCCGGCTCTGCTCCAAAGGTCGCTACGGCCGTGTCCCCAGCGGCTTCAGGCCGACTCAATGTCAGGCGGACCTCACCGTCGCTTTCGAGTATCAATAACCAGTCCCGGTCCGTCTCGCCATCATCCAGCGCCCACCAGAAGAAGGCCGGGTCATTGGAAGAAATCTCCCCGATCAGTTGCCTTTGTCCACGAAAACTCTGGGCCAGCTCCGGGCTGTCATTGGGTTTCTGCTCAAAAAGCACCTGCGGATAGGAAGCTTGAGCGTCGTGAGCTGCCGGCAGGGCGGCCGCAAGCAGGAGGGCTAACGCGTAGCGCATCGGGTCAGTTTTTCCAAGGGGCCTTACTGGGTACTACGCCGAAGCGCTGAAAGCGAAGACACGGCATCAGTCCCTGGATTCCGCCTACACGATTGTTGGGCCAGAGACCTCCGCAGTGTCCATCTTCGAGGCGATTGTCCTGTAGTGCGTTGTGATTGCGTCCTGATAAGTGAGCGCTTTGACTCTCAAGCAGGATTTCGCGTCCTCCACAAATCTGCCTACGGATACTCGACCAGGTAAAGACATGATTCTGATCATTCTTGGATTGCCAATGACCATCTTTGGGCTGATATTCGCCCTGGTCCATCTTTCCCACCGCCAGCGTGCTGTGGGTCGCGAGGCGATCTCGCCGGCAACGGCAGACGAGGCCAGGGATGTCTCGCTGGTCGGCATTGTCGAGCCGCTGGAAGCAACTGATCAGTCACCGGCAACAGGTGATCCAGTCGTTTGGCTGCGCGCTTTCAAAACCTTCCAGGGTTTCTTCCGAACCAGTGGCGGCAATGCCTCCCACGTTCGCCGGATTGGCAAGCACAACAGCCGTTTCGCGCTGGTTGACGAGCAGGAAGGTGGCAAGCGGGTCGTCATCGACAGCAAGCGCATCTCAGAGATCTGGGTATTGCTGGAAAAACGTCGCTACCGGCTTGATGGCACGCCTCTGGATTCGGGCGGCCAAAAGCGTGGCGCACTCGATTCAATCACCCGAATGCTGCGATTTCACCTGTTCGAACGGGAAGGCGTTGAAGAACGCGCGATTCGTCCTGGTGACCGCCTCTGGGCTCATGGTCGGATTCGCCGACTCGACGGCGCGCTGGTCCTCGACGGATTTGCTGCCTGGCTGGATGATCGGTCGCCGAGAAAACGCGAGGCGCATGCCACGGAATTCGCCCTTTTCGGCGGCATGGTTGGTTGCGCCGGCGCCTTCATGGTATTGACCGGCTGGCTTGTCTCCTAGGGTAATCAGCCCAAGCTTCAATCCCCTGCAAAGTCGCGCAGTTCGATTTTCAGCCAGGCACGCGCTTTTCTCAGATCGCGCACAACCGTGCGGCTGGACACCCCGAAAGCCTCGCCGATCTCCTCGACCGACAAGCCGGCATAGAGGTGCGCCGCCATGACTTCGGCCATGCGAGAGTCGCTCCCTGACATGTCGATCAGTGCCTGTTCAATGGCCAATATTCGAATCAGATCGGATTCGTCGATCGCATGATCGGCTTCGTTCCAGGTTTCCCGTTGCCAATTGCCCCCGCGCTTGGCCGCCAGTTGTTCACGCGCATAGTCCAGGATCAACTGGCGCATGACGCGCGCTGTAAGACGTTGAAAATGCTGGCGGTTCTCGATTTCGCCGCTGGCGCTGCGGCGCAGCTTGAGAAAGGCTTCATGCACAAGTGCCGTGGTTTGCAGGGTTGGATTACCGCCCAGGCGTCGGCGCTGGGCGCGGCCGATTCGCTTCATGTCGTCGTACAAGAGCGGCATCAGCCGGTCAAAGCGCTCCGGGCATCCACGGACTTCCTCCAGCAGCCGAGTGACTTCATGGTCAGACACTGCACAGTCACCTGGTTTGATCATGGCTGGTGACTCTTGTCCAGGTCACGCCAAGCTGCCGCTTCGGGTTCGTACCCGCCTTCCGGCGACTCGGAATGCCAGCTTTCGTAAAGGCTGACCAGGTCGGGTATCAGGCTGGTCGTCCGGGGGTGGTCACTGCCGAGGCCATTCTCGTAAAAGGCATAGGCCTCCAACAAGGCGGTTTCGGCCTCGGCAAAGCGCGATTGTTCGGACAGGACCAGACCGTAGCCCGCGAGAAAGACCCCGAGGTGCCAGTGATCGGCCGGCAGTACCTCGCGCCCCGCTGTAACGGCTTCCACGGCCAATTCTTCGGCCTCATCCAGCCTGCCCATGTTGCGGTACAAGGTGCCAGTGTTGTTGATGTAGATCAGGGTGTTGGGGTGGCGGTCGCCAAGCAGTTGACGAGAGCGCTCGACCACTTCCCGGTAGAAGACCGCGGCCTCTTCAAGGCGGTCCAGACGACCGAGCAGATAGGCCATGTTATTGACCGACTGCATCGTTGAAGGATGGTCATTGCCCAGTAGCCTGCGACGCCCTTCCAGGGCCGCCTCGTAGTAGGGCAGTGCCTCATCGAGCTGGTCCATCCGGGCGAGTAACAGGCCCATGTTGGACACCGCCTGGACTGTACCCGGATGGTCTTCACCCAGGGTTCGGTGGCGGCGGTCAAGAACCTCCTGGTATAGCGGCGAGGCCTCTTCCAGGCGATTCTGGGCGGACAGCACAGCGCCCAGGTTGCTTGCGGCGATGATCGTGTCGGGGTCGTCATCACCAAGCAGCTCTCGGCGCGCTTCGAGGACCCGTCGGAAATACCTCTCTGCTCGCGCATGATCGCCATTGGCGTTGATCAGAGTGGCGTAATTGTTGAGCACAGTGAGGAAGTCCGGATGGTTGACGCCATAGACTTCACGTCCGGCCACCAGCGCTTCGTAGTGGAGCGACAGGGCCTGTTCCCGTTTGCCCATGTCCGCCCAGAGAGAGGCCGTGCGGACGATTGAATCAATTGTTGCCGGATCATCATCGCCCAGCCAGGCACGCCTTATGGCAAGGGCCTCAAGCTGCGCTGGAAGCGCCCGTTCTGTCAGGCCAAGCCCGCGTGCGGAAAGTGCCAATGCCTGCAATAGCCTGGCTCGAACCAGCGGCTGGTCGACAAATTGCTGATCGATCGCGGCAAGGGCCTGGACCAGAATGTTCTCGTCCAGCGCGGCTCGCGCCAGGTCGGTCAGGTTGGCCCCTGCCAGTTGCTCATTGAGCAATCCGAGGGCGGCTTCGCGCTCCTCGGGGCTCGCGTTCTGACGCGTCAGTGTTCTGCGCCGCTGGTCGATCAGACCCTGGCGAAACCCAAGGCCCATGCTGACCGGGTCGATTTGTGCCAGCTGCGCTTCCTGAAAGTCGACCACGGCCTGAAGCTCATCGGCGAGGCGACTGGCATCCCGTTCTGCTTCCATCGCGCGCTCTGCCGCAATCGATGCCCGGTCACGCTCCAGGGTCGCCTCGCGGGCCTGCCACATCGCGCCGGCCAGTGCCACGCAAAGCAGCAGGAGGGCCAGGCTGGCGGCGCTGACCGCCAACCGGTTTCGCTGCACGAATCGGCTGGCGACCCGCAACCGTGTTCTTTCAAGGGCCCGAACCGGAAAGCTTGATCGATAGCGGCGCAAATCGTCGAGAAGTCGCGCCACCCCGGCATACCTGGCGTTGGGGTCAGCGTGACAGGCTTGCTGGATGATCGCCTCGATGTCCGCCTTCCTTGGAATTGCGCCCGGATCGGGCGCTGGCTTTTCGTCATGCCTGCCCGGCAGGCGACCGGTAACCAGCCATTTCAGCACCACGCCCATGGCCCAGACATCAGATTGGGTGGTCGCCACCTGGCCGGCTAACTGCTCCGGCGCCGAGAAGGCCGGGGTCAGGGCCTTGAACGAGGCGGAATCGCCACCTTCCTCCTCAGCCACCAGGCGCGCCACGCCAAAATCGACCAGGCAAACCCGGCCGTCGTCGGCCACCCTGACATTGGATGGCTTGAGGTCACCATGGATGACTCCCTGCTGATGGGCATGGGCTACGCCTTCGGCCATCTGTTCGAACAAATCCAGCCGGGCGTCGAGATCGGGTCGTTCCTGCTCGACAAAGCCGTCAAGATCACGACCCTCGATCCACTCCATGACCAGGTAGGCCTGGCCATCCACGCTGGTGCCGCCATCAATCAATCGGGCTACGTTTCGATGATCAAGACGCGCCAGCAGCTCTCGTTCCAGCCGCAGGCGTTCTTCGAAGGTCTTGCGTTGAAGTCGGATCAGCTTGATGGCAACCATCATGCTGAAGGCACCATCGGCACGTTCAGCACGATAGACCGTCCCCATGCCGCCGCTGCCAGCGGCTTCGATCAAACGCCACGGCCCGAGCTGGGTGCCGGGCAACAGCTCGACCTGGCGCGGCTCTCCAGCTCGCTCGGCGGCTTGGCCAACTCGCTCGAACAGAGTTTCAAACAGCGATTCTGTATTGGCGTCGGCAGCAATCAAGTCATGCAGCCAGGATGTCAGTCGAGGCGCGCGGCGTGCCAACTCAACCATCCTCTGGGCGCGATGCTCTGGCCCCATCTCCAGCAATTCGTCGAGCAGATGATCCAACAGCCGGCGGCGAGCCACCGTGAGACGAGATCTTTTTGAAGGCCTGACCATACCGCGCAATTGCTCCAATCAGCCCTCACCGTAAGCGTCATGGGGCGCAATTGCAAACTTGATGCGCCCACCGCTCCCTAAGCGGGCGAAACGGGCGCCCATCCATCGAGGGGCGCCCGCAAGCCAATCCAGGAACTCGCTTTTCGGGGAAAAGTCTGCAACGGACTCAGCGCGACTCCGAGCCTCGCGATCGGGGGGGCTGGTTCAGAGCCCCTGGTGCCAAGCCATTAACAGGCCACTGGAACTATCGGCGCCCTTCGGCCAACTCGCGACCGATCAGCATGCGGCGGATTTCGTTGGTGCCGGCGCCGATGTCGTAAAGCTTGGCGTCTCTGAGCAGGCGGCCAGTAGGGTATTCGTTGATGTAGCCGTTGCCGCCCAATGCCTGGATGGCTTCCAGGGCCACTTTCACCGCGCTGGTGGAACTGTGCAGCAGGCAGGCGGCCGCGTCGATGCGTGACTTGTCGCCGCGGTCATAGTCCATGCCCACCTGGTAAGCAAAGCCGCGCGAGGATTGCATCAGCGCGTACATGTCGCCAATCTTGGCCTGCATCAGGCCAAAGTCGCTCAGCTTGCGGCCAAACTGCTTGCGCTCGCGCACGTAGGGCAGCACGTTGTCCATGGCCGCCTGCATGATGCCGATGGGCCCGCCGGACAGCACCAGGCGTTCTGAGTTGAGGCCCGACATCAGGATGCGAACGCCTTCGTTGACCTCGCCCAGCACGTTTTCTTCCGGAATTTCGCAGTTGTCGAACACCAGTTCGCAGGTGTTGGAGCCGCGCATGCGCAGCTTGTCGAGCTTTTGCGCCTTGGAAAAGCCCGGCATGTCTTTCTCGATGATGAAGGCCGTCATGCAGCGGCTGCCGGCTTCCTTGCCCGCGGTGCGCATGTAGACCAGGGCCACGTCGCATTCGGGGCCGTTGGTGATCCACATCTTCGAGCCGTTGGCGACCCAGACATCGCCGTGCTTTTCGGCCTTGCAGGCCATCGAGCCGACCACGTCGGAGCCGGCGCCCGGTTCGGACATGGCCAGCGCACCCTTCCATTCGCCGCTGACCAGCCTGGGCACATACTTCTGGCGCTGGGCCTCAGTGCCGTTACGACACAGATTGTCGGCGCACAGGTTGGAGTGGGCCCCGTAGGACAGGCCAACCGAGGCCGAGGCGCGGGAGATTTCTTCCATGGCCACCAGGTGAGCCAGGTAGCCCATGTCGGCACCGCCATACTCGGTCGGGATGGTGATGCCCAGCAGGCCCATTTCGCCCAGTTGCTGCCAGAGCTCCTGGGGAAATTCGTTCGATTCGTCAATCTCGGCGGCGCGCGGGGCAATTGCCTCTTCGGCAAAACGGCGCGTGGTTTCGCGCAACAGTTCGATATCTTCGGAAAGCTTCATGGTGCAACGTCCTGGTCCAGAATCTGGAATTATCGGCCAAAGCCGTCAAATCAACGCAAGGAACGGGGCATTGAGCCCCGTTCCCCGTATCCGTCAAGAAAGACCCGGCGGCGTTTAGTTGTGGCCGCGCTCGCGACCCGGGAAGCGATGCGAGCGACCCATGAACGGCAGTTTGAGCTTGCCGATGGTGGCAATCCGCTCTTCGGCCATGCGGTCGGCGGCTTTCCAGGTGGTAATGCCGTCGCGCTCGGCAATCTGGAAGATCTTGCCCACGTTGTAATAGATGGTGCGCATCATGCGCTTGGCACGCTCGCGGTTGTAGCCTTCGAACTCGATCGAGACGTTCATCAGGCCGCCGGCGTTCACGGCGTAGTCCGGGGCATACAGAATGCCGCGACCGGCCAGCTCGTCGCCGCATTCTTCGGTGGCCAGCTGGTTGTTGGCGGCGCCGCAGACGATCTTGAACTTGAAGCGCGGAATGGTCTGCTCGTTGACAATCGCGCCCAGCGCGGTCGGGCAGAACACGTCGGCGTCCACGTCGTAGATCTCGTCCAGGCCAACCGCTTCGCAGCCCAGCTCGACGGCGGCGGCGACGGCTTCTTCGTTGATGTCGGTGACAAACACCTTGGCACCTTCATTGCGCAATAGCTTGACCAGTTCGAAACCAACGTGGCCCACGCCCTGAACCGCGTAGCTGAAATCGCCCACTTCTTCGCTGTTGAAGTGGTGAGCCAGCGAGGCGCGAATGCCCTGCAGGGTGCCGAAGGCGGTGAATGGCGAGGGGTCGCCCGAGCCGCCGTGAACCTGGTGGACACCAACGCAGTTGTCGGTTTCCTGGAACACGTATTCCATGTCGTTGACGTCAATGCCGACGTCTTCGGCGGTGATGTAGCGGCCGTTCATCGAATCGATGAAGCGGCCGAAGGCCCGGAACAGCGCTTCGGACTTGTCCTTGCGCGGGTCGCCGATGATGACCGACTTGCCGCCGCCCAGATTGAGCCCGGCAACCGCCGCTTTGTAGGTCATGCCGCGCGACAGCCGCAGTACGTCTTCGATGGCTTCCTGCTCGGTGGCGTAGGGCCACATTCTCAATCCGCCCAGGGCCGGGCCAAGCGTCGTGTTGTGGATCGCGATGATGCCGCGAAGACCGGCTTCCTTGTTGTGACAGAAGACGACTTGCTCGTGCTCGGTCTTGTGGATGGTTTCGAACAAATTCATTGATTCCTCCATGGCTCCCATGGTTCTGAATGCTTGTCAGGGAGCGTTAAGGTCGACCCCCGAAAAGTCGACCACGTGTCGGCCCGGAATCTTTCAGATGCACGGCCGAACGGATACCGATACCGAAAGGCATCGGACGCTGTGCCGACGGTCGTTAACCATCGGCGGGCCGTATTTTAGCGGAAATGGACGGTGCGGTTTTGCAATCCGTAACCGGGGCGCGGAGCGCACCGGTTCGGTGCCGGCGGTCAGCGACCCAGCGTTCGAACGCCTGGCTGCAGAATCCAGGCCGCGACGTCGCCGGGGTTGGCAACGCCAACGCCGTCGATCAGTTGCTCGGCATCATGCTCGGTGTTGGGCAGGAAGATGGCACAGACCTCAACCGTGGCGTCGTGCTGGAGAAGGCGACCGAGCAGCTCCTGGGCGCTGATGTCACGAGGCGCAAACGTTGGTGCTGCGTGGTCGGCCAGGGCCAGTTCGGCACCGGCGCCGCACAGCAACACACGCACCTCTGCACCCTGGTCCATCGCCTGGTTGGCGAGGACCAGCGGCATTGCCTGGTCCTGCATGGACTCGCCGGTGAGCTGAACGAAAAGTCGCGGCGGGCTTTGTTCGTCAGCAAAAGCCGGGGCGCTGGACAGAATCAGGCTGGCAACGATTGCCATGCAGGCTGCAATGGTTTTCATAACCACTATCTCCTAAATTAGAAAAATCTAAAATGGAGTATGCACAGTTTGCGATGGCGAGTCAATATCAACTGCCTGACACCGTTATCGCGCCCCCGCTGTTCACCTTTCCTGTCGCCATTGCTGCCGGCGATGCATCAGAACCAGGAGCATCATGCTCACGCTCAGCAAGACAAGCGCCCAGGTCGACAAGGTCGGGACGGAATGAACGGGTGACGACCCAAATGGTGAGCCTTCAGCAGTGAGGAACCAGTCAGTCTCGACCAACCTCAGGGTGTAGGTAATTCCGTTGATTTCCTGCACCAGAGATCCGTTCGGAAGGGTGAAATCACCGTCCGAAGTCGAGCCGGTCACCTCCACAACCAGCACATCATTGCCCGTTGCCTCGGCGAGATTGACAGAAACCGGGTTGATGAACATGCTGGATCCGTCGGTGTCGCCAACGACACTCAGCACATCGGCAAAATCTCCACTTACGTCGACACCGAGTCTGAGTTCGCCGGACCCGGCAACATTTCCAATGATCATCACCCCGCCCGACGCGTCGGGCGTCTGGATATCCATCGTGCCGTCATTGATCACGTCACTGTCGATCTCGAGGCCGGCCAGCAATGTTGCCGTGGAATCGGGAAAGATCGAAAACAGTTCCGATGCAAAATCGAGGCCGAAAGTGACCGTCGCGCTGTTGATCAAATTGACCAGGTTCCAGTCAACAAACGGATGCGCATCACCCGTGAAACCGTCGAAGTTGAGCGTATTCGTATCACCGCCCATCGGTTGCGCGCCGGTGTCGCCAGCCGGCGCGGGCACGCCTATTCCGGAGCCATCCAGCGTTGCAAGTATCGCCATTGCGGCGTCCAACCCGTTCAGTTGGGGGGCTTCGTTTCCGAAGGAGGTGCCCAGCAATTGGCCTCCCGTCACATTCAGCGTGTCCGAGCCTGAGCCAAAAAACAGGTCGCCCGTGATGGTGCCGCCGGAAATGGTCAAGACGTCATCCCCGCCCTCAAGGACAATGGCACCGTCGATGAGTCCATCAACCATGTTGATTTCATCGTTGCCATTGGAAAGCAGGATGTCTCCGGTCATATTGCCGGTGTTGTTGATCAGGATGTTCGCGTCGGTGACGACCTGCGAGGCAAACGCCAGGCTGATGTTGGCGCCGTTGGCTACGACATCGCCGATGTTGGTCACCTCGACCGTCGTATTGGGCAGGTTGTCTCGGAACAGCAAGCCAAAAGCAACGAGTCCGCCGGTTTCAATGGTGCCCTCGTTGATCATCTGGTGAAGGGCCGGTTGCGGGACTGGCGTTTCGAAGCGCTGCGACACGAACATGCCGATACTGAATGCGTCGTCCTGCTCGGAAGCCGACGTCCGGATTTGTCCCGAATTGACGGTTTGGGTTGTCACGGGCACAGAGGAGTCGTTAAGTGCCTGGACAAATATGCCGCTCGCGACGTTTTGGGAGGCGCCCGGGCGATCAATATCGATGGTGCCGGTGTTTTCAGTAAGGATGTCACTGTTGGCTCTGTTGATCATGCCGAAAACCGTTTGCTCGGTCGAGTCGGTGATCAGGTTGATTGCGCCCTCGTTACGGGCAATGATTGAGCTGTTGGCGCCACGCGTCTGAACGACGATACCGCCGATGGCAGCGTTCGACGTCTGGATATCGGTCACGTTGATGACGCCCGTGGCCCGATTGACCGCTTCTGCCTCCGTGGCTCGGTTGGTATTGAAGAACATGCTCATCGCGCCACGCGAGGCGTTGACGGGGTTGAGCGCACTGGCCCAGTTCATTGTCCCTTCGTTGATCAATCTTGAACCAGTCAGATCTGCGCCGCGGAAATCCATCAGGAACGTGTCGCCGGACCCCGTCCAGGTGCCGACGTTGGTGACTTCGACGCCCGGAATATCGTCGACCACAAAGGGTGTGGTCGTGGTGCCGGTGCAGGTCACGATTGAACCCGGTGGCGGATTGTCAGGAAAATCGCAGTCTGCCCAGGCGAGTGAAGCCAGCGATGAACTGGCGAGCGCTGCGATTGCCCAGCCGAGTGCTCGAGCTGAAGATGTACAGGTGTTTGTCGGTGTATTCATTGGGTCCCCTTGGGCTTGAGTAGTAGTGTGATCGGGTACGAGGTGGCCAGACGTATGCGTCCGACTGGACTGCGTGCTTCCCATCAAACACATCTACCCCCAGGCCTCCCGCCTTCAATATCAGGATACGCGTATATGCAGTTCGAGATCAAACAAATTCCGTGGCGATTTCTCGCTTGATTGCTCAGGCGAATCAGCTGATTGGCTGGACATAGGTCCGCTCCGGAGTGCCCAGTCTGACGAGGGCTTCAAGTCCGGTGGCTCGCAAGCAGGGTTGTTATGCTTGCCCTGGCGCAAATTTTCGATGGAATTGCCATGCTTCCGTGGTTCTTGTTGCTGGTTTTCGTTGTCCATTTGATGGTTTTTGGAACACTGGCCGTTCGCCGGCGGGAGGGCTATTACCTGGCCCTGGTTGTTACCTTCGCCTTGCTGACGTGCTCTCTTGGCATGCGGCTGTTCCTGCCGGAGATAAATCTTGGCGGTCAGGAACTTTCACAGTGGGTTCGATGGGCGGCCTGGCTGGCAGCCCTGGTATCGATAAGTTGGGGGGTCGGGCGGTTCGTGCGTCGTCGCGGCAGCCGCCGCGCTCGGTCTTGAGCCCGTATCAGGCTTGCTTGGAGTCGGGTCGACAGAACTGTTCATACAGCTCTGCCATGATCGCCTGGACTTCCGGGCTGGCCAGCGAGTAGTAAATCGTCTGCTGTTCGCGCCGGGTTTCCACCAGCCCGCTGTTGCGCAGCACCGCAAGATGCTGAGATAGAGCAGACTGGCTCAGGATCGATAAATGTTTGTTCAATTCGCTGACCGACAATTCCTGGTCCAGCAGGTGGCACAGAATCATCAGTCGATGAGGGTTGGCCATCAACTTCAGAAACTGGGCCGCCTGGCCCGCATGGCGCTCCATCTCCTCGACAGGCGGACGGGGATGACTGGCTTCGGCAGCAATGAACTGAGCAGATTTCATTGATCCTATTATCCGGATAATTTCCAGAAAACCAAATTTTGCTGCCCATGGGCTACCCGAGGGCATGGTAACAATCCCTCGGATTATGCAATCCGGCTTGCTGTCAGACCATTGCGGCCTTTGCGGCAAATACCGGCTGGCAGGTTAAAATGGCAAATTACCCTGAATGATTTCAACCCGGAGCTGCCACCATGAGCCAGACTGCCGAAACCGTCTCTGCCGCCGTCACCCAGCAAGACGACGCGCCGCTGCGATTCGTCACCGCTGCCAGCCTTTTTGACGGCCACGATGCCGCGATCAACCTGATGCGTCGGCTTATACAGGCTGAGGGCTGCGAGGTGGTCCATCTGGGCCACAACCGCTCGGTGGCCGACATCGTGCGCGCGGCGATTTGCGAAGACGCGGACGGTATTGCCATCAGCTCCTACCAGGGCGGTCATAACGAGTTCTTCAAGTACATGGTTGACATGCTGGCCGAGCAGGGCGCCTCCCACATCCAGGTGTTCGGCGGCGGTGGCGGCACGATTACGCCGCAAGAAATCAAGGTCCTGCAGGCGCAGGGCGTCAACCGCATCTACCACCCCGACGACGGGATGAAGATGGGCCTGAAGGAAATGATTGAGGACCTGGTGGCCAGAACGCGAAAAGCGCGGGTCGAACGCTTCCTGGGGAAGAAGGGAGACGGAAGACGGGAGAGGGAGGACGTATCGGTTGATCCGGAGATTGCGCTGAAGCTGTCCGAGATTGAATCCGGCACGATTTCCGAGCACGAACTGGCACGCATTCGCAAGCAGGCCAGCGAGCTCTCTGGCGTGCCGGTCGTTGGTCTGACCGGCACCGGCGGGGCGGGCAAGTCGTCGGTGACCGACGAGATCATCAACCGTTTCCTGCAGTTCTTCCCTGACATGAAAATCGGTGTGCTGGCCGTCGACCCGACCCGCCGGCGCACCGGCGGCGCGCTGCTGGGCGACCGGATCCGCATGAATACGCTGCGTTCGGACCGGGTGTTCATGCGCTCGATGGCCACCCGCCGCCAGCACCTGGCCGTTTCCGAAGTGGTCGGCGACAGCCTGTCGCTGCTCAAGACCTCCGGTTTTGATCTGGTCATTCTCGAGACAGCCGGCATCGGCCAGTCGGATTCCGAGGTGGTCGACCTGGTCGACTTCCCGGTCTACGTGATGACCTCCGATTACGGCGCGGCCAGCCAGCTTGAAAAAATCGACATGCTGGACTTTGCCGAGCTGGTGATTCTGAACAAGTTCGACCGCCAGGGTTCGATGGATGCCCTGCGCGACGTTCGCAAACAGTGGAAACGCAACCGCATGGCATTCGAGCTGGCCGACGAGGACGTGCCGGTTTATCCGACCATTGCCTCGCAGTTCAATGATCCGGGGGTGACGTGGATGTTTGCTAATCTCTGCCGCATTCTGCGGCAGAGAGGGAAGACGGAAGAGGGAAGAGGGGAGACGGCGTTCGGCACGGCGCGGTGCGACTTTGCGCCTGACGTGGAGCTGGCGGACAGGGATCCGAAGCCGTCGGTGCTGATTCCGGGCAAGCGGGTGCGTTACCTCGCCGAGATTGCCGAGCAGGGTCGGGGCATTAATGAAAGCGTCCTGCACTGGGCCGAAGAAGCCCGGCGTGCGCAGCATTATTTTGAAGTGTTGAAGGAACTGGCGCCCGGTCTTGATGCGGAGCCGTTGGAGCTTCTGTCAATTGCTGGAAAGGAAGACGGAAGAGGGAAGACGGAAGAGGGGCAGGAAAACCAACTCCCTTCTTCCTTGCTGATCGAGCGCTACAACGAAGCGCTGAAGGCCATCCCCGAACACGCCCGCGACCTGCTCAAGGGCTGGCCGGCGCTCAAGGCCTCGGTCGAAGCCGATGAATACAGCTACGAAGTCCGCGGCCGCACCATCACCGGTTCCAACTACCGCGAGTCGCTCTCGCGCCTGCAAATTCCCAAGATCGCCGCGCCGCAGACCTCGGACTGGGGTGATCAGCTGGTCTTTTTGATGAAAGAAAACCTGCCGGGTCATTACCCCTACACCGGCGGTGTCTACCCGTATCGGCGCACCAACGAAGACCCGATCCGCATGTTTGCCGGCGAAGGCACTCCGGAACGGACCAATCGACGCTTCCATTACGTCTCGGAAGGCCAGCCGGCCAAGCGTCTGTCGACCGCTTTCGACTCGGTCACCCTGTACGGTGAAGACCCGGCCGAGCGCCCCGACATCTACGGCAAGGTCGGCAACTCGGGCGTGTCGATTGCCACGCTCGACGACATGAAGAAACTGTATTCCGGGTTCGATCTGGCCGACCCGACCACCTCGGTGTCAATGACCATCAACGGCCCGGCGCCCATGCTGATGGCGATGTTCATGAACACTGCCATCGACCAGCAGGTGGAAAAGCACCTGAAGGAAACCGGCCAGTGGGAGGCAGCGCAGAAAAAGCGCAGCCAACTGCTCGGCAACGACTTGCCCGAATACACCGGCCAGCTGCCGAAAACCAACGATGGTCTGGGGCTTGGCCTGCTGGGCGTGACCGGCGACCAGCTGCTTGATGCCGAAACTTACGGCAGAATCAAGGCCGACACCCTGAAAGTGGTTCGCGGCACAGTCCAGGCCGATATCCTGAAGGAAGACCAGGCCCAGAACACTTGCATCTTCTCGACCGAGTTCGCCCTGCACATGATGGGCGATATCCAGCAGTACTTCATCAACAACGGGGTGCGGAATTTCTACTCGGTGTCGATCTCCGGCTATCACATTGCCGAAGCCGGAGCGAACCCGATCAGCCAGCTCGCTTTCACGCTGTCGAACGGTTTCACCATCGTCGAGTATTACCTGGCACGCGGCATGGACATCAACGAGTTCGCGCCCAACCTGTCGTTCTTCTTTTCAAACGGCATGGACCCGGAATACACCGTGATTGGCCGGGTGGCCCGCCGCATCTGGGCCAGAGCCATGCGCGAGCGCTACGGCGCCGACAAGCGCTCGCAGATGATGAAGTACCACATCCAGACCTCGGGTCGCTCGCTGCACGCCCAGGAAATCCAGTTCAACGACATCCGGACCACGCTGCAGGCCCTGTACGCGATCTTCGACAACTGCAACAGCCTGCACACCAATGCCTACGACGAGGCCATCACCACGCCAACCGAGGAATCGGTGCGCCGTGCCGTGGCCATCCAGATGATCATCAACAAGGAACTGGGCCTGAACTACAACGAAAACCCCTGGCAGGGCAGCTTCATCGTTGACCGCCTGACCGACATGGTCGAAGAAGCCGTCTACCAGGAATTCGAGCGCATCTCCGAGCGTGGCGGCGTGCTGGGTGCGATGGACACCATGTACCAGCGCGGAAAGATCCAGGAAGAATCGCTCTACTACGAGCACAAGAAGCACGACGGTTCGCTGCCGCTGGTCGGCGTCAACACCTTCCTGCCGCCCGACGGCGGCGAACAGGAGGGCGGCGAAATCGAACTGGCCCGCTCGACCGAAGCGGAAAAACAGCAGCAGGTCGCCAACGTGCGCGCCTACCAGCAGCGCAATGCCGAGCACTCAGACACCGTCATCAGGCAACTCCAGGACGTTGCCCGCCAACGTGGCAACACCTTCGAAGCCTTGATGGAAGCCGTCAAGCGCTGCTCACTGGGCCAGATCAGCCATTCGCTGTACGAAGTGGGCGGGGAGTACCGGCGCAATATGTAGGAATACAGGCAGACCAGAGGTGCATCCGCATTACTGATTTCAACGTAACCCAAGGACGGTGAAAAATAATCCCAAGGGGTTAACGATGAAATATGCAGTGATTTGCCTGATGGTCGCCATGCTGGTTGGCTGTGCGGGCGTGGTGGAATCGCCAGAGCCGATTCCACCGAGACCGAGCGACGACTCCGCGCCACCTCCGGCCGACGAGCCGGCGGGCCCGTCAGCCCCACCGGTGCCGGCACAGCCGCCTCGAACCGATCCCGCGCCCGCGCTGGAGGAAGAGGAGCGGGTTGAGTCTGTTGATCCCGCTGTCCTGCCGGGTGAAGAGCCTGCACCGGCGCCAGACGCGCCCGTCCAGCCCCGCATTGATCCGGCACCTGCTGATCAACCCCGCTTTGCGCCCGAGCCCGTCGAGCGGGAAGCCGAGCCCGAAGCCCTGCCGGAAGACGCCGAGCCTGACGATTTCAGCGGCGCGATTGGTGGCAGGATCACCGTGACCAGGAACAACCGGCCGATGGCTGGTGCGGCCACGTTCCTCAACCAGACCATAGTGGCCTGGAAGCCGGACAACGGACCGGCCGCCCGGCCAATGGAAGAGCGCCAGATCGTTACCCGGAGCAGTCGTTTCTTCCCCCAGACCATGGCAGTGACTTCCGGCACCTCGGTTCGATTCCCCAATATGGATTCCATCGAACACAACGTGTTTTCATTGACGCCCGGGCACCAGTTCGATGTTGGCATGTACGGTGAAGGCGAGGGAGCCAGCAATCGCTTCATCGGCAGCGGTGTCGTGGAACTGTTCTGCAACATCCATCCGAACATGGCAGCGTTTGTCCTGGTGCTGGAAACGCCTTTTTTCGTTTCACCGGATGCTGACGGCCGATTCGACCTGGAAGGCCTGCCCGAGGGTCCGGGCCAACTGCTGGTCTGGAACTACCGGGCCGAAGAGCCCTTGCAGCGGATCAACCTGAACCTGGATGGCGTAGCCGAGGTAGCCGAACTCGGAGTGGACATCACCCGCCCGGCGGTTCCCCAGCACACCAACAAGCACGGCGAGCCGTACCGTCAACGATGATCAAGCAAGGGCTGATTTTTCTCGTGCTTCTCGCGGTCTTGCCAACCGTCGGGCCGGCTGCTGAACGCTGGGAGCGGCTGCCACTGCCTTCATCGATTGCCGATGCGACAGTCACCGGCATGGGTGAAATTCAGTTCCCGGATGGCCGAACCAGTGCCTGGATTGGAACCGACGCGGGCTTGTACCGGCGGTCGGAAGCGGGTTGGAACGCCTGGATGCCCGGCGGCGAGGAGCTGCGAAGCGTCGCCACCGTGGCGTTTGGTCCGGGGCCCGATGGCCAGACCAGCTGGTGGATTGGAGGCCATGAGGGGTTGGCAGTGTTCAGCCCGGAGCAGGGTCTCAGTCGGCTTGGTGAGGAGATCATGCCCTTGATCGACCAGCCCATCAATGCGTTGATATTCGATCAGGCGCGTGGCGCGGGTGCCGATCTCTGGATCGGCGGCGATGCCGGCCTCCTCATTGGTCAACAGGGTCGATGGATGCCGGTCAGCGCCCGGCCGGACGGGTTCCCGGGCGGTCGGGTACAACAGTTTCGGCGTCTGGTGATGGAGGACCAGCGTGAGCGTTGGGTGGTAAGTTCAGAAGGGCTTGGTCGATACGTTGGCGGACAGTGGTCAAGGCCTGGAGCCGAATGTCTTCGCGGGCGTCAAGTGCTCGGTGCCGAGACGGTCGAGTTCCAGGGAGTTCTACATCTGGCCATTGCCACGGCCCGCGGTCCTTTCGTGTTGGAAATCAGCGACAATCCCGCCTGCCGGCCCATCGACCTGGCCGGTCTTTTCGATGAACCGCCACCGACCCGCGCCCTGTTGCGCGATGACCAGGGACGCTTGTACCTCTTCCACGATGAGGGGGTGGCTCGATGGCACCTTGATCGCAACCAGGTTGGAGAATGGACCGCCTTTGACGCGCGTGATGGCCTGGAGCACGGAATTGAATGGACCGGGCCTGCGCGTCGTGACAGCGATGGATCGATTTGGGCGGGTTCGACTGCGGGCGTCTGGCAAATGAGGCCTCAGACCAGGGCAGGCAGCGCTGCACCAACCGTGATGGCAACGCTGGATGGGCTGGCCTTGCAGCCCGGAGACAACCCGATCGGACTACTCACCCGGAGCGGCCAGATCGAGATAAGCACCTCGGACAGTGCACGGCCGCACGCCGTCCGTTTTTCGTTGACAGGCACAGACACCCCGAATGGAGAACGTTCTCCGTCCTGGCAGTCCGGTCGCCTTGAACAGTTTGTGACCATGGGGTTGGGAGACGTGGTTTTGAGGGTTGATCTCGTGGATGCCTGGGGGGTTCCGCACGGGCCCATTGAGTATCGTCTGGTACGTTCGCCGATTTTGCCCTGGGTGGTCCTGGTGCTGGCGCTGGGCCTGACGCTGATGGCCATGGGGTGGCTGGTCAGGAGAAACCGCTAGGAGCCAACTAGTAGCCGAGGTAGGCCGCCGTTCTTAGAAGAAGGCGATCGCGCAGCGTGATGCGCTCGCCTCGAATCAACATGAGAACGCCTTCCTTGCTGCGAATCTTGCTGTGACGGCTACCCGCTGGTGCCAACATATAATCGCCGGCGGTATAACGCTCGCCGCGAATCTCGACGCTACCTTCGAAAATGAAGCACTCTTCGTCCTGGCTATGGGGGTGGGCCGGGATATGCGAGCCGGGGTCCATGCGCCAGAGCGCAGTCTGGACGCCAACCCGGCGATCGGCATTCAGCAATTGGTAGCGAACGCCCGGCAACAGTGAAACCCAGCGCGCTGCATGGCCGCGCACCACCTCCATCTCTTTACCCACCGAGGCCAGCAGCCGGTGCTTCATCGACTCCTTGCGATGCTCCGTCAGCGGTTCGGGTGCTTTCTGATGCGCCGTAGGGTTACTCATTCCAACAAGAATCGGTCCAATTCGTGCAGTTGAGCCTTGAGCTTTGCCAGGCCACGTTTGCAGTGTGATTTCACGGTGCCTAACGGCATGTTCAAGCGTTGGGCAATTTCGCGATGACTCAGTTCCTCGAAAAGGGCCAGTCGAAGCGTCATGCCCTGGCTCGGACTCAACTGCTTGAAAGCGCCCTCAACGAGGCATTGAATGGATTGCCGATCGGTCTGCGAATCTGGTTCGTCCCATTCTTTGGATTCATACGTTGATGAGTCATCGATCGGATGCGCACCGGCAGTGACCGTTCGCTTGAGCTTGCGCAAACGGTCGAGGCTTCGGCTGCGAGTCATGATTGCCGATCCAGCTGGCCACGCTCCCTCGTGCCTGATCGAAACGACCAGCCTGGAGCCACACGGCTTCGAATACGTCGTTGACGATCTCCTCGGCTTCGCCAGGGTTGCGAACAATGCTGACCGCGATGGCGTAGGCATGATCGGCGAAGCGATCAAACAAACATTCCAGTGCACTGACATCGCCTTGAATGATGTCGGTAATCCAAATTTCCGGCGTTGATGGCTGGTCAGGCTTCTTCAATTCACGATCTCTGGCTGCCAGCTTCCTGGCTTCGGTGCATCCATTCAGACGAAAGGAGCGTATCAGATTTTAGCCATCGTCAAAGTGAGTGCCATGAAAGCCTTGTCAACAAGATCAGCCCTGTTCTGCGTTTTGCTTTTGGTGTCTTCAGTGAGTCATGCCACGGGTGGTCGGCTTTTGGGTACCGGGGGTGTCACCCAGTTTGAAGGGGCAGGGGGCGGTGGTTTGACGCCCTGGGCCTTGATTGCCGGTTACGGCACGGCCGACGAGATTGGTGGGTCGGCGCACTTCACCTACATGGGCATCGACGATTATTCGCTGCGATCCGGTGGTGTCAAGCTGGGGTTCTTCGACCGGCTGGAATTGTCGGTGGCCTCGCAGCGACTGGACGTTGATCGCACCGTCATTGCCTCGACAGCGGGTGCGCTGGTCGGCGGTCTGGAACCTATCCTGGGGCCGCCCGGCGATGTCAGCCCAAGCGGCACATCCATTGACATGGACATTATCGGAGCCAAGGTCCGTTTGTTTGGCGACGCCGTCTACGCTCAGGATTCCTGGCTACCGCAGGTTGCACTGGGTGTTCAGTACAAGCGCAATCGGGATTTCGACAACGGCGTTGAGGTTCCCTACCTGGGTGATGTCGGCGTGCCGGCCCTGCTGGGCGCCGAAAGCAGCCGCGGTATCGACTACTACTTGAGCGCCACCAAGGTGTTTCTTGGCGTACCGATGGGCTACAACCTGATCGTCAACGGCACCGTTCGCGCGACCCGTGCCAATGCCTTCGGCCTGCTGGGCTTCGGGCGAGAAGTCATCAACCCGCTCGACGGCGAACTGCTGGACCGATCCAATTCCTATCGCCTGGAGTACGAGGGCTCGGTTGGTTTGTTCGTGCACCCCAACGTGGTGATTGGCGCTGAATACCGTACTCAGTCCAACCGACTGGCCAATCAGCCGGTGCTGGGCCTTCTGGGTGCGCCTGACCTGGCGGCCGAGGATGATGCCTGGGACATCTTCATTGCCTGGTTCCCGAACAAGACCTTTGCGCTGACCGCAGCCTATGTCGATCTGGGCAATCTGCCGTTCCAGCCCAGATCACGCGCGGCGTATCTGTCGCTGCAGGCTGCCTTTTGATTCCAGGAGAGAGTTCCATGATTTTTCGCCCCATCATCCTTGCTTCGCTGTTCATGCTGGTTGCCTGCGGCAGCGTGCCCAGCCATGATTCCGACGGCCCTTCAGACCTGAAGAACTACGACCGCACGCTGTATGAGCGCCTGGGTACCGAACGCAGTTCGCTGTATGACCGATTGGGCGGCCGCTCGACCATCGAGCAGTTTGTCGATCGCGGCGTCGAGCGTCTGGTCGTCAACCCGGAAATCGCCGAGCTTTTCGTTGATTCCAATCTCGATCATTTGAAATTCCATCTCACCGAGCAGATTTGCGAGCTGGCTGGCGGACCCTGTCGTTATGAAGGCCTGGACATGGAAAGCGCTCACGTGGGCCAGAACATCTCCTCGCGTGAATTCAACGCGCTGGTCGAAGATTTCCAGTTGGCAATGCGTGAAACCGGCGTGCCGTACCGGCTGGAAAACCAGGTGATTGCGCTGCTGGCGCCAATGAAGCCGGCCATGCTGCACCGCTGAGGGTGTCGGTCTTTTCGGGCTGGTGTGTTCATCGCCGGCTTGGTAAGCTTCGGGCGTACCCAGTCGCGAACCCCCGATGGACACTCTGCAACTGCTGATCAGCGGCATCGCCAACGGCTGTATCTATGGCCTGATCGCGCTGGGCTTCGTGCTCATCTACAAGGCGTCCGAATCGGTCAATTTCGCCCAGGGCGACATGATGATCCTGGGCGCCTTTCTGGCCATTGCCCTGATCAACACCAACCAGGCCGATCTTCCCTTCCTGCTGGGCCTGGCCATTGCCGGGCTCAGTCTCGGGCTCTTTGCCTACCTGCTTGATGCCTTGCTGCTGCGCCGGGTATTCGGCCAGCCGCAGTTGACCATGGTGGTGCTGACGATTGCCCTGGGCTTCGTGCTGCGCTTTATCATCGGGGCCATCTGGGGGCATGACCCGGTCAGCCTGGAAACGCCGGTCGCCGGCCAGCGGCTGGATATCGGCGGGCTGGCCATTCCGGTAATTGATGCAGTGATCATCGCCACCACCGTGGTGCTGGTCGCGTTGCTTTGGCTGTTTTTTGCCCGCACCCGTCTGGGGCTGGCCATGCAGGCCAGCAGCCAGAACCAGATGGCCGCCTACTATATGGGTATTCCGGTCAAACGGGTCGTGTCGCTGGTTTGGGCCATGTCGGGCGTGGTGGCGGCCATCGCCGGCGTGCTGTTTGCGGCCAAGGGCGCGGTCGAGCCCTCGGCCGGGCTGGTGTTCGGGATCAAGGCCTTTGCGGCCGCCGTGATTGGTGGCCTGGGCTCGCTGCCGGGTGCCCTGGCCGGTGGTTTGCTGATCGGCATCATGGAACCTTTCGCTGCACGTCATTTGCCCAGCCACGTGGCCCAGGTGTCGCCCTATGCCTTGATGCTGCTGGTGCTGATTCTAAGACCCAGCGGACTGTTCGCCCAGGTCCGCCAGAAAAAGGTCTGAAGCTGATGAGCAAACCGCGTTTCAAGACCCGTTACGACGACGACATCAACCGCTTCGAGAGCGGGGGGCACCGATTGCAGTATCTGCTGTTGCTGGGCCTGGCGCTGGCCGCGCCCTGGCTGCTGGGCAGCTACTACACCGGTGAGCTGAGTTCCGTACTGGTCTGGTCCATGGCCGGCATGGGCGTGATGCTGCTGGTCGGCCATACCGGCCAGGTCAGCCTGGGCCATGCGGCCTTCATGGCGATTGGTGCCTTTACCCACCTGGCGCTGATGCTGCGCGGCTGGCATTTTGTGCCGGCACTGATGACCGCTACCCTGGTCAGTGGCATCAGCGGTGCGCTGCTGGCCCGGCCCATTCTTCGGCTCAGCGGCATTTACCTGGCTATTGCCACGCTGGCGCTGGGCATTCTGGTTGAAGACCTGGCCATCGTGGCCGAGCCGGTAACCGGCGGCGTTCGTGGACTGATTGCCCCGCCCATCGAGCTGTTCGGCTTGACCATCGACCGCCACGGCACGCCGATTGCTTTCTATTACCTCTGCCTGAGCCTGGTGGTGCTGGTCACGCTGGCCTACTCCAATTTGCTGCGCTCGCCCACCGGGCGGTCGTTTCTGGCCGTGCGCGACAGCGAGATCTCGGCGCGTGCCCTTGGGGTGAACGTTACTCGCACCAAGACGCTGGCCTTTGCCCTTTCCTGCGCCATCACCGGCCTGGCCGGAGCGCTGTATGGCCACCTGGTTCAGGCGGTCAATTTCGAGAGCTTCCTGGTGATCATCTCGATCGCCCTGCTGTTGCAGGTCATCGTCGGTGGCCTGGGCTCGATTCACGGCGCGTTTTTTGGCGCGGTGGTCATCGTGGTGCTACCGCAGGGTATTGCCATTGCCCGTGACCTGTTGTCGGACGTTGGCATTCGCGTGGCGGCCTTCCCGGGGCTGGACATGGCGGTGTTCGCCCTGATCATTATCGTGCTGATGGTGCTGGAGCCCCGTGGGCTGTATGGCGTGTGGCTTCGCGTGCGAACCTGGTTCGAGCTGTTTCCGCTCTACCGCAAGGGCCTGTTCCGACGGGCCCGCAGCTACCTGAAAACCGAGCGCCTGAAATGAGCTTGCTGGACGTCAACAGCGTCAGCCTGTCGTTTGGCGGCATCAAGGCCATCGACGGGGTCAGCTTCCGGGTCGAGCCAGGCGAGGTGTTCACCATCGTCGGCCCGAACGGTGCCGGCAAATCGTCGCTGTTCAACCTGATCAGCCGTTTTTACCCGCCGGCCAGCGGGTCGATCGTGTTCGATGGTCACGACTTGCTGGCCTGCCAGCCGCACGAGGTGGTTGGCCTGGGGCTGGCGCGCACCTTCCAGAACATCGAGCTGTTCGACCACGCCACCGTGCTGGATAACCTGTTGATTGGCCGCCACAGCCAGCGCCAGACACGCTGGTTTGAAGACCTGCTGTTCCTGCCCAAAGTGCGCCGCGAAGAGCGAGCCCATCGCCGCCAGGTTGAAGAGATTATCGACTTCCTGGATCTGGCTGCCTATCGTGATCGCATGATCCTCGGGTTGCCCTATGGCGTGCGCAAGGTGGTCGAGATTGCCCAGGCGCTGGTGGCAAGGCCCAGGCTGTTGCTGCTGGATGAGCCGGCCGCCGGCCTCAGCGTTGAAGAAACCGAGAACATGGCCTGGTGGATCGAGGACATGCAGAAGGACCTGGGCCTGACCATCGTCATGGTCGAGCACGACATGGGCCTGGTCAGCCAGGTTTCGAACCGCGTGCTGGCCATTGCCGAAGGCCGGCCGCTGGCCGAGGGCACACCGGCTGAAATCCAGGCCCATCCTGAAGTCATCCGGGCCTGGCTGGGTGGAGCCGACGAGCCATGACGCCCCTGCTCACCGTGCACAACCTGGAAACCAGCTACGGCCCGGTAATGGCCCTGCGCGGCGTCTCGCTGACCGTGCCGGAAGGACAAATCGTGACCGTACTGGGCAGCAATGGCGCCGGCAAGACCACCCTGATGCGAACGCTTTCCGGCGCGCTGGCCCCGCGCAAGGGCAGCGTTCGCTATCGCAGCAAGCGAATCGACGGACTTGAGCCGGATCGCCTGGTGCGCGACGGCATTGTTCATGTGCCGGAAGGGCGCGAGGTATTCCCGTTCATGACGGTGGCCGAAAACCTTCGCATGGGCGCATTCATTCGGCGGGACCGCAGCGCCCTGGCCCAGGATCTGGACATGGTGCACGAGTATTTCCCGATTCTGGCCAAGCGCCGTGACCAGGAAGCCGGCACCCTGTCGGGCGGCGAGCAGCAGATGCTGGCCATTGCCCGCGGCCTGATGGCCCGGCCCAGCCTGATGCTGCTTGACGAGCCGTCGCTGGGGCTTTCGCCGGTGCTGGTCGGCGAGATCTTCGGCATCATCCGGCGGCTCAACAAGGAGCAGGGCCTGACCATGATCCTGGTCGAGCAGAATGCCCGCGCCGCCCTGGACGTAGCCGACCACGGCTATGTGCTGGAGATTGGCCGCATCGTCATGGACGGCCCGGCCGAGCGGCTGATGGCCTCGGAAGACATCCGCGAGTTTTATCTGGGCAAGGCAGCCGAAAGCAGCCGTGGCCGACGGCGCTGGCGCAAGCGCAAATCGTGGCGGTGAGAGAGCGATGAGCGAGACAACTGACATCAACGGCTTCGATACGCTGGCCAAGCTGTGGCGGAAGGTCTGCCATGAGCGCGGTGAGGCCATTGCCCATCGCGAAAAAACCTTCGGCATCTGGCAAAGCCATTCCTGGCTGGACTGGTTCGAGCAGTCCCGGGCGATTGGTCTGGGCCTGATGGAGCTGGGTCTGGAGCGCGGCCAGGTGGTCTCCGTGCTCAGCGAAGACCGGCTGGAGTGGCTGCAGGCCGACCTCGGCATCGTCGGTGCCGGCGGCATCACCAACGGTATCTACACCACCGACAGCGCGCGCCAGCTGGCCTTCCTGGTCGATGACAGCCAGTCGCGCTTCCTGCTGGTGGAAAACGACGAGCAGCTCGACAAGTACCTGGCCGAACGCGACGCCATGCCGACCGTGGCCAAGGTGATCGTCATCGAGCGCAAGGGTTTGAGAGACTTCAGCGACCCCGACGTGCTGTTCCTCGACGAGTTGATCGAACTGGGCCGGGCCGCGGCCGACAGTGAGCGCCGGTTTGACCAGCGCATCGATGAGGGTCGCAGCGACGACATTCGCATGCTGATCTACACCTCTGGCACCACCGGCATGCCCAAGGGCGCGATGATCAGTCATCGCAACGTGCTCTTCATGCTCGAGCGCGGCAACCGCATGCTGGACGTGCGCGAGGGCGACGAGCAACTGTGCTTTCTGCCGCTCAGTCACATCCTCGAACGGGTCATTTCCGTTGATATGCCCATCTTCAAGGGCGTTCGGGTCAACTTTGCCGAGAACCCGGAGACCGTGTTCGACAACCTGCGCGAAATCTCGCCGCACGCCTTTACCGCCGTCCCCCGGCTGTGGGAAAAACTCTACAGCGCCATCACCGACCAGCGCCGCGAGGCCACCGCCTTCGGCCGCTGGGCCTTTGACCGCGCGGTCAGTGTCGGCCATCGCTACCACGCCACCGAAAAGCCCGGCGCGGGCCTGCGGCTTGCCCACCTGTTCTGGAATGCCGTGGTGCTCAGGAACCTGCGCGATCTGATCGGCATGCGGCGTATTCGGCGCGCCACCACCGGCGCGGCACCGATTGCCCCGGAGCTGATTCGCTGGTTCAACGCCATAGGCGTGCCGCTGTACGAGGGCTACGGCATGACCGAGAGTACCGGCATCATTTCGCTGAACACGCCAAGCCGTCACCGAATCGGCTCGGTCGGCGTGCCTCTGCCCGATACCGAGGTGAAGATCAGCGAGTCCGGGGAAATCCTGGTGCGCGGCCAGCACGTCTTCGAGGGCTACTGGAACCGCCCGGAACAAACCGCCGAAGACCTGCGCGACGGCTGGCTGCACACCGGCGACAGCGGCCGGCTGGACGATGGCTTGCTCACCATCACCGGTCGCATCAAGGACATCATCATTACCGCTGGCGGCAAGAACATCGCCCCGGCCGAGATCGAGAGCAAGCTCAAGTTCTCGCCCTACATTGCCGATGCCGTGGTCATTGGCGACCAGCGCAAGTACCTGACCTGCCTGATCATGATCGACCGTGATAACGTCGAAACCTGGGCCCAGCGCCACCAGGTGCCGTTTTCCGATTACCGCTCACTGTGCCGGGCCGAGGCGGTGCAAGAGCTGATCGGCAGCGTGGTTCATGACGTCAACCAGCAGTTCGCCCAGGTCGAGCAGATCAAATACTTCCGGCTCATCGAGGTTTTGCTGAGCGCTGATGATGAAGAGCTGACCGCCACCATGAAGCTCAAGCGCGCGCAGGTCGAAAAGAACTACCGCGATCTGATCGATGCGATGTACTGAAGCGACCAACCGCGAACAACAAAAATCAAGGAGAGACAATGAAGCAGTTTTCGATGGGGTTGACGGTTGTGCTGGCCCTGGTGCTGGTAGGGTGTGGCGCCGACGGCGACGCTGAACGGGTGCGCGGCGTTACCGATACTGAAATCCGCTTCGGCGGCGCGCACGATCTCTCGGGCGTCTTTGCGGCCGTCTCCAATCCGGCCCTGAACGGTGCCAATCTGCGTTTCCGTGAAGTCAACGAGGCCGGTGGAATTCACGGTCGGACCATTCGCTACATCGTCGAAGATCACGGCTACCAGGTGCCGCGTGCCGCGCAGGCCGCCAACAAGCTGGTCACCCGGGACGAAATCTTCGGCAAGTTGCTCACCCTGGGCACGCCGCATAACCTGGCCGCCTTCCCGATCATGGATCGGCACGATGTGCCCAGCCTGTTCCCGCTGACACCGGCCCGCCCGATGCTTGAAACCGGCGATTTCTCGCGTCGCTTCAGCCTCAGCCAGTCCTACTATCACAACGTCAGCAATGGCATCGACTGGCTGATGGAGCAGGGCGGTATCGAGCGGGTCTGCGTGATGTATATCCCCTCGGATTTCGGCGAAGAAATGCACCAGGCCGCACGCGATGCGGCCGAGCGCCATGAGGGCCTGGAACTGGTATCGGCCACCTCGCACCGGCCCGACGAAACCAATTTCTCGGGCACCCTGTCGCGCAAGCGCAGCAACAACTGTGACCTGATCGTTCTGGGGCTGGCCGTACGCGCCACCGTCTCCGTTGCCTCCAGCGTGCGCGACATGAACTGGGACGGCGTCGAACTGCTGGCGTCTACCGCGGCCTTTCACTCGGCCGTTTCTTCTGCGCCGGGCAGGGCCACCGAAGGCATGTGGGCCGCCTCGGCCGGGCCGGATATCCAGACCCTTCGCGATCGCCCTGAATCCCTGGCCTTCATCGAGGCCTACCGCGAGGCCTACGGCAATGGACCCGACGCCATGGCCCAGACCGGCTACAGCATTGCTTACGCGCTGACCCGTGCATTGGAACTGGCTGGCCCCGACCTCACGGTCGACGCCCTGGTTGAGGCCCTGGAATCCCTGGACTACATCGACCCCATTTCCGGCGTCCACGTCCGCATGAGCGCCGACGATCACATCCTGCTCGGCGATACCTGGATTACCCAGGTCGAAAATGGACTTTGGGAAACGCGGGTGGTGATTGAGCAGTAGCTGGAAGGTGAAAAGTGAAAGGTGAAAAGTGAAAGGTGAAAAGTGAAAGGT
>PWYW01000107.1 GCA_003567685.1 Gammaproteobacteria bacterium | reverse complement strand
GGCGATCGGCCGGCGGTGCTGGAGGACTTTACCTTTACCCTGCCGTACGGAGAGCGGCTGGCCCTGGTCGGTCCAAGTGGTTCAGGGAAAACGACACTGGCGCGACTGCTGCTACGTGAAATGGACCCGGAGCAGGGTCAGATTACCCTCGGCAACACGCCGCTTGACCGGATTGACCCCGACGCGCTTCGCGCCAACATCGGACTGCTGCCGCAGCGCCCGGTCATCTTCCGCGACACGCTGGCGGCCAACCTGCGCCTGGCCAAAGCCACAGCCAGCGATGCAGAACTGATCGAAGCCATGGCCATCGCCGGGCTCGATAGCGCATTCGTCGATCAACTGCCTGACGGCCTGGAAACCTGGCTGGAGGAGGATGGTGGAAACCTGTCCGGCGGTCAGCGGCGGCGACTGGCCATGGCCCGGCTGTTGCTGAGCGACCCCGGCGTTGTGATTCTGGATGAACCCACGACCGGCCTCGACGAGGCCACGGCACGGGACATTGCCCACCGTCTGGATGGTTGGCTGTCCGGTCGAACCTGCCTGATGATCTCCCACAGCCCCGATTGGCTGCCGGCTCACCAACATCTCTGCCGACTCAGCGACCATTGACGGGTCGCCGGCGAAATCGCAGGGAATCAACCAGACCGGCGGCTGCCCCAGGCGGCAATGGCCAAAGCCACGACAAATGGCACCAGGCGCTCGATAGCGTTACCGGGTGCCTGAGGCGCAAAGCTGATGGCAATGGTCAGACCGGCCCCGAGCAGCATCGCGGCCAACCGATGGGCCGGCCGAACCGGCCCGAGGAACAACAGAACAATCAAGAGCGGTCCAAAGGCATTTCCCAACACCTGCCAGGCGAAAAGCACCCGGTCGAAGATGCTGGCCGGAAACGCCAGTGCCAGCACCACGGCCAACACGCCCAGCACAACAATGACCAGCCGATCAACCCGCAACGACAAGCGACCACGCCGTAAATCATGACTGACGGCCGACCCGGCCACCAACAACTGACTATCTGAGGTCGACATGATGGCGGCCAGCACACCGCCGGTAATCAAGCCACCCAGGATTGCTGGCAAGTACTCAACCGACAGGGCCAGCAGCACGCTCTCCGCGTCGGCCAGTTCGGGCATCAGCACCCTCCCCGACCAGCCCAGCACCACCATACCGATGTAAATCAGGATGGCCCAGCCCAGCGCGATGCGGCGAGCAAACGCAATGTCCTCCGCATTTTCCAGCGCCATGAACCGGTTGACCACGTGGGGTTGGCCGGGATAGCCCAGACCAATCCCGAAAAGCCCGGCAACAAACACCATGGTCAACAAGAGGTTGGGCTGGTTGGACAGATTGAGAAGTGAAGGCTCATCCAGGGCGCGCAACCCTTCCAGCAAACCAGCCGGTCCGCCAACCACAACCAGCACCACCAGCGGAAGCACCAGGGCAACTAGCAGCATCATCAGGCCCTGAAGGGCGTCGGTCACGCTGGCAGCCCAGAAACCGCCGAGGAATACGTAAGCCACCATGACAATTGCCCCAACCAGAATGGCTGCGGTTGATGGCACGGCCAGGGCCGTGCTGATGGCGGTACCGGCTGCCTGGAATTGGGACGCCACGTAGAGCGTAAAACAGAACAGGATGATAACGGCACCCAGAGCACGCAACCGTGTCTCGGCCGGTTCAGGCTGGTCGGCAGCCAGAAACTCCACCAGTGTCAACGACTGATTCGCCCGGCTGGCTGGTTGCAAACGGGGGGCAATAAAGACCCAGTTGATGAAAAATCCTGATACCACCGCTGGCACCAGCCATATCGCCTGCAACCCCCAGGCATAGGCCGCTCCACTCATCCCGAGCAACGTCCAGGCGGATGAAGACGAGGCCGAGGCACTCAATGCCGCCACCCAGGGTCCCATTCGTCGACCGGCCAGATGGAAGTCCTCACTGCCACGGATGCGCCGCTGGGCCCACAGGCCGATTCCGAGCAGAACGAAAATATAAACAAGCAGGGTCAGCGCAAGCATGGTCACTTCCGGACAGGTTGGCCCAAAGAGTACCTGATCAGGACGGTCGGCGAGCAATCCGACAATTGGCGGTGTTCACGAACAAAGGTTACCCTGCAATTTCACTCTGGATGGAGCCCCGGCCATGGTCCTCCCCCGCCACATACTCCAAGCGCTGATCGTGATGTTGCTGCTCATCACGGTCGGAAGCCTTTCCGTGTTCAATCTGATGCTGGCCGACAGCGCCCAGGCCGAAGAGCGCCGGCTTGCAGTGCCAGAAGACAGCCTGATCGCCGTCGAGCTGGCCACCGTGGCCATCGTGCCGATGACCGGCACGCCGGTGGTGTTGTTACGAGATCCGGAAGGCGGACGCACCGTGCCCATCTTCATCGGACCCACCGAAGCACGTGCCATTCTCAGCGCCCAACGCGGTCTGGAAAGCACTCGCCCCATGACCCACGACCTGTTGATCAACCTGCTGGACGGCCTGGACGGCGTGCTGGAACGGGTAGTGATCGATCAATTGTCAGACAGCACCTATTTCGGTGCCTTGGTGGTGCGACACAATGGTGAGGAACGGCTGATCGACAGCCGCCCAAGCGATGCCATGGCGATGGCAGTTCGGGTCGGTGCACCCATTCTGGTGGCCCCGGATATCCTGGATGCGGGAGAAGACATCCCGTTTGAAGGCCTGGGCGACGATGACCGCGTTACGGCGCTTGGCATCACTGTTGGCGAAGCCAACGAGGCCCTGCGCGAAGCGCTCGGCCTGCCCGAGAAGGCGGGCGTGCTGGTCAGCGCGGTCGATGGGCTGGCCGCCATGGCAGGTCTGCAGCCGGGGGCCTTCATTACCCAGGTGGACGACCGTCCAGTTGACAATCCGATGAACTTTCTCGATCAGGTCAACGCGGTCGAAGGCGAACAGGCCCGCGTTCGTTTCTGGCTTGACGGCGATTTTCAGGAAATCGAAGTCGAGACTCGAGTTCCACGCGACCTGATGGATCGACGCCAACGACGCACCCTCTGAACGGGCAGGAATGACCCGGCTGACGGCGATCGACAGGCCGTCCGGCTTATTCGATTCAAAGCGGGAACAGTATCGGCACCATTAGCAAGGTGGCCAGTAGCAACAATAGCTGCAGCGGAATACCAACCCGGGCAAAATCGCCGAAGCGATAAGCGCCGGCGCCCAGCACCAGCGTGTTGACTGGCGAGGCAACCGGGGTCGCAAAGGCCGCTGAAGCGGCGATGGCGACGGTGATCACGGCGGCCTGCGGGTTGATACCAAGTCCGAGCGCAGCGGATATGGCAATCGGCGCTACCAGCACGGTCGTAGCGGTGTTCGAAACGATCTGGCTGAGTACTGACGTAAACACGAACAGAGCGGCCAGCAGTGCCAGTGGACCTGCTTCCCCCGTCCGCTCCATCAATGCCTGGCTGGCCATGTCGAGGCCACCGGTCACCTCCAGGGCAGTCGCCATGGGCAGGATCGCGGCAATCAACACCACGCTCTCGAAATTGATGCTGCGATAGGCATCCTGGACGTTGACACATCCGAGCAGAACCAGCAGGACTGCCGCGAACAGCACGGCCTGAACATTCGGCATGAGGTTCATGGCCATGACGACCATCATGCCCAACAACACGGCAATAGCCAGCGGGCCACGTCGGGGGTCCCAGCCACGATCCTCGCTCTCCTCGTGCAGCAAGACCAGGTCGCGCGGCGAGCGGGCTACCCGCTTCATCGACTTCAGGATCCCGGTCATCAGCAAAGCATCCCCAGCCTTGAGTGGTCGATCAAGATCAGGTTCCTGTCCATCGCTGCCGGCAGGTCGCTGCCCGATCACCGTGACCCCGGCACCGCTGTGCAGTCTCAGTTCCCGGAGCGTCCGGCCAATCAGCCCTGACCTGGGCGGGACAAGCGCGTCGACAAGGTCAATGCCGAATGGCAACCCGTCGGCCTCGCCAGTTCGCTGCAATCCGAAACGCTGCACGACCGCGTCAATTGCCTCGGAACTGCCGACGACATGCAGTTCATCACCGGCTCGAATCAACGTATTGGCTTCGGCACGGCGAGCCCAGCGGCCTCGGCGGGTATAACTGACTAACGCCAGCACCGTCACGGCATGGTCTGAACGCAAGGCCGCGCTCGTGAACTGGGCGGCAACCAACGGCGAATCAGCCGGCACTTGCAGGCGGACTATCGTTGCGGCAAGGCCGTAATGAGCAAACAACTCCTGCCAGCCTGGCGCCTTGAGCGGGCCGTCCGGGGTCGGCTGACGGGCAGGCAGCAAGCGGGGCGCAACCAACGTCATGTACACCATGCCAATGACCAGCATGGACAGGCCGATCAGGGAAAAGTCGAAAAAGCCCAGCGGCTCGAGCCCGGCGGCGGCCAGTTGGGCGCTGACGATCAGGTTTGGCGGCGTGCCAATCAGCGTAGTCATTCCTCCCAGCAACGACGCGAAACACAAGGGCATCAACAGCATCGACGGACTGATTTGACGACGTCGGGCGATGGCAAGCACCACCGGCAACATGACGGCCACGGTGCCTGTCGAACTCAGAAAAGCCGACAGCAGCGCCGTCACCAGCATGATCACCAATAGCAGCCCGACAAACCCCTCACCGGCCAGACGCTCAACCTGGCGGCCCATGATGTCGGCCACACCCGTCTGGAAAAGACTGGCACCGACCACGAACAGAGCCGCAATCATGATCACCACCGGGTTGGCAAAACCGGCCAAGGCCTGCTCGACGTCAATCACCCCGGCCAATAACAAGGCCAGCAGCCCCATCAGGGCAACCAGATCCAACCGAAAGCGATTACTGATGAACAGGAGCAACATGGCGATAAGCACCGCCAAGCTATAGCCGAGGGCAAAGCTCATTCTTCGGGTCCGCGCTCCGCCGCAGTCACCAGCAGCGATTTCGCCGAAATGCCCAGAGCACCGTCGGGCAGCACCTCGATCACTCGCAATGAGGAGTCTTCGTTCTGTTCATTGAAACGCGCCAGATCCAGCCGGGAACCGGCCTGCCAGGCATTCCCCTCGCGGGTCAGCAGCCGAACGACCGGATGAAAGCCTTTTTTGGCGTTGGTCTGCTCAACCACGGCCGCTTGCCCATCACTGAGGCGAACCAGCGTACCCGGCGATACCCACCCCATGAAGCGTATGAAAGTTTCCACCATCAGCCGATCAAACTTTTTCCCCCGCCCACGCCAGAGAATGCTCAAGGCGTCGTGATGGGAGCGCGCGCGCCGATAGGGCCGATCCGATGTGACGGCGTCGTATACATCAACGATCGAAATCAGACGCGCCAGTGGATGAATTCCGTCGCCACGCTTGCCTTCAGGGTAACCGCGACCGTCGATACGCTCATGATGTTCCAGCGCGGCAGCCGCCAACTCTTGCGGAAGATGTTTCTCGGCAAGAAGCATGGCTTGACCATGGACGGTGTGTTGCTTCAGTTCGGCAAACTCATCGGCGTTCAGGCGGGCACTCTTGTGCAGCAGTCCCTGGTCTACCCGAAGATTGCCGATATCGTGAACCAGGCCCGCCATGCCGCTGATCTCGGTCCGGGAAGGCTCCCATTCCAACGCACGAGCGAGCCCCATGCCAAGGATCGCGCAGTTGACGGCATGTTGTCCCTGGTAGTCATCGATATCCTTGATGCGAGTCAACCAGACCAACGCGGCCAGGTTGCGGCTGAGCGTTCCCGCGAGTTCCTCAATCACTGCCTGCGCCGCGGATGGGTCGAAGGTTTGATGCCTTTCTGCTGACCTGAGCAAGCGCCGAGCCTGGTCATCGAGCAGGCTGTAGCCCTTGAGCGCCAGGCCGACGCTCACCTCGTTAAGTTGAACTTCCTGCAAGGCATTGATCGGATGATCAGCCTGTGCCTGACGGGCTGCCAGCATGGCACTACTGAGGCGCTCGCTATGTTCGGGCCGCGACTGGTTGCTACTCCGTTGATAATCGACGACAACCCATTTGCAGTGGTCGACGAACCACTGCTTGACCTCCGGCGAGCTCACTTCAGCACCCTGAAGTTCGAACGGGGTTTCCAGCCAGGGGCGATCCAACCGGATCACGTAGTGCCCGACCTGGAGATCCAGCGGGTGAACCACCATTTCCGTTTGCCAGAAGTCACTGGCAGAGGATGACGACGTCTTTTTCGAAGAGTTGCTCATTCAACAGATTCACTGGCTGAATCGGCATTTTGACAGATTCCAGGCATCAAGGCACTGGCTGAATCCGGGACGCCATTGGCGATGAAAGGGAATCGAGCCCTCGTCACGTTCATCCTGTCCGGTTATCCTTGAAAGTTTACGCATTACTGCCATCGTTAGAGAAGGGAACGATCTGCCTGGATCGTGGTCCTGATTCGACGAATAATGACATCAGAACGCTGAACCGGAGATTTGAATGAATCCATACCGAATTCTTGCCCCCGCCGCCGCTTTGCTGCTGGCGGGCGTTACCCATGCCGCTGACTCTGCCGCTCGCCTGGGCGACTGGGGCATCGAAACCCACCACGTCAGTGAGTCGGTTCAGCCGGGCGATGACTTCTTCACCTTCGTCAACGAGGGTTGGATCGAAGCCGCCGTCATGCCGGCCGGATTCTCCCGGTTCGGCTCGTTCACCGAACTGGCTCTCGAAGCTGAAGAGCATGTCGACGCCATTATTCAGCGGGCACGCGAAACCGGTGGCGAAACCGGTACGGCCGAGCAGCAGATTGGTGACCTGTTTGCCGCCTTCATGGATGTTGATCGGATTGAAAATCTGGGTCTGGCGCCCATCCAGGAAACGCTGGATCAGTTGCTGGCGCTGGAAACCCACGAGGAGGTCGCCGAGTGGATGGCCCGCCCGGGCACCCGCAGCCTGGTCGGGCTCTACATCACCCAGGACTCTGGCAATCCGCAGCGCCACCTGGTGCATTTGAGCCAGGGCGGCCTGGGCTTGCCGAACCGTGACTACTACGACCGAACCGACGATCCGTTCCCGGCCCATCGCGACGCTTACCAGGCCTACATTGCGGCCACCTTCGAGCGCGCTGGTGTCGATCGAGCCGAGGAAAGAGCGGCCCAGGTGCTGGCGCTGGAAACCGCCATCGCCGCCAACCACTGGACGCGCGTGCAACAACGCGACCGCCAGGCCAACTACAAACTCATTGAGCGTGCCGAACTCGGCCCGCTGGCCGAGGGTTTTCCCTGGGATACCTTCCTGGCAACTCGCGAAGTCGGGGACATTGACGAGCTGGTGGTTACCGCCAACACCGCCGTCAGCAGCAATTCATCCTTGTTCGCCGAAACCTCGGTCGATGATTGGGCTTCCTGGCACGCCTTTCACTGGATCAACAACCACGCGCCGATGTTGTCGGACGAGTTTGCCGATGCACATTTTGACTTCTTCAGCCGCCGTTTGAACGGCGTGGAAGAGCAGCGCAGCCGTGATCGCCGCGCCATCAACCTGGTCAGCAGCCGACTTGGTGAGCTGGTCGGACAGCTTTACGTGCAGGAACACTTTCCGCCTGCCTACCGTGAGCAGATGGAAGAACTGGTCGAATACCTGCGCCGGGCATTTGCCGAGCGCCTGGTCACACTGGAATGGATGGACGACGAAACCCGGGTGGAAGCCCAGGCCAAGCTCGAAGCCTTCCTGCCCAAGATCGGCTATCCGGACCGCTGGCGCGATTACAGCAGCGT
>PWYW01000069.1 GCA_003567685.1 Gammaproteobacteria bacterium | reverse complement strand
CCGAGCAGGAACAACGCGCCATTACCGCTGAAAACCGCGCCGCCGAACAGGAACAACGCGCCATCACCGCCGAAACCAAAGTCCAGCAGGCTGAAACGCAGATGATCCAGGTTCAGCAGGAGAATCAAAATCTCCACCGCGCCCTCGCAGAAGTCCATTCCAGCCTGTCCATTCGCATTACTGCTCCTCTGCGCTGGGCAGGTACCCAAGCCCGTCGTCTACAAGCAGAAGGCCCAAAAGCCCGCAGCACAGCCTTCATCAAAAAGTTATTCCGTAAAGCCACCGGTTTCGTGACTGCTCGTCCGAGGCTGAAACGCTTGGTTATCTGGGTAGCTCAACGGTTGGGATTAACCCCGCGCTTGCGGCGCATGTACTGGAGTGCGACGCTGAATCATCTGCCTGCAAATGCAGCATCGTCGGATCAAACGCTGCCCACAGAACTGAGCGCACTCACCCCCCGCGCCCGCCAAATCTATGCGGACCTCAAAACGGCCATCGAACGGAACAAAGGAGGACTAGGCTGATGCGCATTGTTATTGATATGCAGGGGGCGCAGACTGAAAGCGGTTTTCGCGGTATCGGTCGTTACACCATGGCTTTCTCTCAAGCGGTAGTGCGTAACCGGGGTGAGCATGAAATCATCTTGGCTTTGAGCGGACTTTTCCCAGAAACTATTGAACCCATCCGCGCTGCTTTTGATGGTCTGTTGCCGCAGGAGAATATCAAGGTCTGGTATTCAACCGGGCCAGTGCGAAACTGCGACCCGGACAATGAGTGGCGATCAAGAGTAGCACAACTGATCCGCGAGGCTTTTTTGGCTAGCCTCCGTCCCGACATTGTACACTTGACCAGTCTGTTTGAAGGTTATAACGATGACGCCGTGACAAGTATCGGAGTTTTCGATCAGTTAACCCCGGTCAGCATTTCGCTTCACGATCTCACACATCTTCTCAGCCCTGACCACTACCTCAAACCCGACCCCGGTTATGAGCGGTTTTATCGGCAAAAGGTAACTTGTTTAGAACAGGCAAGCGTATTACTAGTAACCTCCCAATCTCTAGAAAAAGATGCAAAAAAAGTTCTCGATCTGAATGAAGACAGAATCATTAATGTAAGCTGTAACATTGAGGCTGAATTTTGTGAGACAGACTGGGATAGCGCAGCTCATCGAGCAATTGGGACATGGATTAATTATCTTTCCGACAATCATGATTTCAGCATTATCAGTAGATTGAATGAAAAACGTCCGAAGCTGGCCTTCATTTCTCCACTACCCCCCGAGCGTACTGGTATAGCCGATTACAGTGCAAAACTACTTCCCGCTCTAGCCGATTACTACGAAATCAATATGATTGTTGCTCAAAATCAGGTGGATTTTCCAGAAATGAATCGATACGGCACGGTGCGAGACCTTCAGTGGTTCAAGGATCATGCCTGTGAAATTAATCGGATTATATACCATATTGGCAACTCACCCTACCATCAACACATGTTGGCATTGTTGCGAGAAATTCCTGGAACTGTCGTATTACATGATTTCTACATCAGCCATCTATTAAATTGGATGGAGGTTCATGCACAGCAAAATGCTACCTTGGTCAAAGCACTTTATGCAGCTCACGGTTATCCAGCAGTGCGTGATCGTTTCAAGGCGGGAAACCTTGAAACAGCAGTTATGGCTTACCCGGCCAACCTGGAAGTTCTGCAATGTGCCCAAGGCGTGGTGGTACATTCGGAATATGCCCGACAACTCGCTGGACAATGGTACGGAGAAGATGCAGCCGAGGAATGGCAAGTTATTCCTCTCGTTCGCTCACCTCCAACGCGGGAAGGTAACCGTGAAACTGCTCGCGCCTCACTCGGACTGGCTGCTGATGATTTTGTTATTTGCAGTTTTGGTTTCGTAGGCCACACCAAGCTGAATCATCGGTTGCTGAACGCCTGGCTTGCCAGTACCTTGGCTCAGGATGCTCGCTGCAAGCTGATTTTCGTTGGAGAAAACCCAAGCGGCGACTATGGTAATGAGCTGTCACGAATTATACGCCGCAGTAACAGTGAAAATAAAATCTGTATAACCGGGTTTGTTACAACCGAAGAATTTCAAAATTATTTGTTTGCTACGGATGTAGCGGTACAACTTCGTACCCATTCCCGAGGTGAAAGCTCGGCAGCCATGCTCGACTGTTTAAATCATGGCTTGCCCACTATTGTCAATGCCAATGGATCAATGGCAGAACTTGCTGCTAATACGGTTTGGCTGTTACCAGATAATTTTACTGATGCAGAATTGATCGAAGCTCTTGAGACCTTGTGGCGTTGCCCACAACAACGTCAACAGTTAGGTCGTCATGCACGGGATTATATTGTTCGCCATCACACCCCGGAATACTGTGCCAAGCGCTATGCGGCAGCGATCGAGCATTTCCATTCTCGGAGCGCTACCAAGACGCCCGCACTTTTACAAACTGTTGCCCGACTGAATGGGCACACTCCGCATGATGTCGAGTGTCAACAGATTGCGAAAGCGATTTCCGCCTCTTTGCCTCTGATGCGACCAGCTCGACGTCTGCTTCTGGATGTATCTTCGACTTGCCGCAATGATCTCAAAACGGGCATCGAGAGGGTTGCTCGGGCGCTGATGCTGGCCCTTCTGGAAGCATCTCCGGATGGGTATCGTGTCGAGCCCGTCTATTTGTGCGAAATCGATAACGGCTGGTACTATCGCTTTGCTCGACGCTATACGTTAGAATTGCTCAATTGCCCAACAGCGATTCTGCATGATGATATTCTGGAGCCAGAATGTGGTGACGTGCTGCTTGCTCTGGACTTATCCGGAGACATGCTAATCAGGGCGAACCAAGCGGGGTTATTCACGTACTATCGAAATCATGGGGTAGCGCTTTACTCACTGGTCTTTGATCTGCTGCCTGTCTTACTGCCACAAGCCTTTCCACCAGGAGCCAATCAATCACATGAGCACTGGTTGCAGGTAATCTCTAAGTTCGACGGCGCAGTATGTATTTCCAAGGCCGTTGCCGACGAACTTGCGGCTTGGCGTGAAACCAATCTTTCAGCAGATGACTCAAAAAGGTCATTTGATATTTCCTGGTTTCATCTAGGTGCGGATATTGCCAATTCCGCACCGAATAAGGGTTTTCCAAAAAATGCCGGTTCTGTTTTAAAACAGGTAGCCAAGCGTCCCAGTTTTCTGATGGTGGGCACCATTGAACCGAGAAAAGGACATCTCCAGACGATAGCCGCCTTCACGCAACTTTGGAATCATGGTGTAGACGTCAATCTCATAATTGTTGGTCAAGAAGGTTGGAAAACCGGGGTTCCGGAAAACATGCGGCGTACTATTCCTGAAATTGTCCATACGTTGAAAAATCATCCTGAAAAAGAAAACCGTCTTTTCTGGCTGGGAAAAGTAAGTGATGAATATTTAGAAAAGGTCTATGCCGCCAGCGCCGGTCTGATAGCTGCCTCGGAGGGTGAAGGCTTCGGTTTGCCGCTCATTGAAGCAGCCCAGCATAAATTACCGATTATTGCGCGGGATATTCCTGTGTTCCGCGAGGTCGCCGGTGAACATGCGTTCTATTTTTCTGGTAACCAGCCTGAGTCCTTGGCAGAGTCGATAAAATATTGGCTAAAACTCTATGCTAAAAAAGCACATCCAAAATCTAATGCTCTGCCCTGGCTGACATGGCAGGAAAGCGCAGAAAGAATCAGTCAAATAGTGTGTAAAACAGAAGTTGGTTGAGTTACCAGTTATGCATATCGGTACATTTATAATATATCTTTACGATCATTATTTTATTTTTAGGTGAAAAATGCTTGCAAAACTAGTATTCATTCATTGCGAAAAATCGGCAGGTACATCTCAAAGAGCACTACTGATTCAGAACTATGGAGCTGAAAAAATATTCTGGCGTGGTATAAGTGATGAAAAACTCTTGAGAAGCTCTTATTCTCAGGACGACAACTATTCAATCATCGGTGGTCATATCAGTTACGCACAATTTGCGGGTACACCACACCGAATATTGTTTATATCGATTATAAGAGAACCTGTAAGTCGGGCAGTCTCATTGTATAATTTTTTCTGTGAAGGTGCTCCAGAAAAAAATAGAAGGCTTTGGATTGACAAAGGATTGGATCCGAGCAGCATGTCAAAATCCATTAAATATTCCCGAGAATTTCGAAATCAGATAAGAAATATGCAATGTTACAGGCTTTCTGGGAAAAGAGAGTACAGTGCCACGAAACACGTTCTTGCCACAGAGAATTTTCTGGTTGGCAATTTTGAAGATCTGCACTCATTCAATTCCAGACTGGGTGAACTATTTGATTGGTCCAACACTTCTCTTGGGCTGCACAATGTTGCCAAACGCCGCCACTATCAGTCGCAAATCTTGTCGGAACCAGGGCTGAAAAACATAATTACAGATTTAAATCAAGAAGATATCGAATTATACAGAAGCATTTCAGAGCATGAAGTGTATGAGCATATACCAGATGTGGAAATTTTTAAAAGATACTTCTCCGTCACAAGACCAAAAGATAATGGAGATAATAAAGATATCAGATCTTCGGATATTGTAGGTATAAAATTGGTTCCTCCTCATGAAGAGTGCATTTCAGTTTTTCATGACAATAGCGTCAAAGTAAGAATAAATATTATAAATTCCAGCAAAATTCCCTTAAACGCTGCTGGCCAGAACCCGATTATGGTAGCCTACCATTGGTGTGATGAAGAAGGACAAATTTTAGAATGGGAAGGAACCAGAACACCCATCCATAGAAATGTATTCCCTGATGAATCTATCGAAGTTAATGCCATCATAACACCCCCCAAGACTTTACCTCCAGGTGACTACAAACTCAGATTTGCATTACTTCAGCTTGGTGTATGTTGGCTTGAAAAAATAGATGACAGCCATGTTATAGAAATTGGCGCAAGATTTATACAAGCTCATCGTTGCTGACTCCAAGAAAAACCTTTTTGCTCACGAGCTTTGTTTTTACCTGTGAATGAATCCCGTTCTGATCCTAATAATCGACACAAGCCCAACAACTCGGGAACATTCGACTTTGTCGCCGGATGGTTTAATTGGCGCAGCTGGGTGACACTAGGCTATTACGACGTTGTGGCCTTATATCGTCGCACGTTGATTGGCCCCATCTGGCAGCCCTTGCAAGCGGCTTCCTGGATCCTGGGACTGTGGGTGGTATTCGGCGGAGAGCGAGGAGGCAATTCACTGGCCTATATCGGCTGTGGTGTCGTATTCTGGCAGTATATTGCCATACAAGTCACATCCAGCCCGAACATTTTTTTTGCGGCTCGAAACCTCATCCTGAGCGTCAACAGACCACTATCGTTTTTTGTTTTCCGGGCTTACACTGCATCGAGTTTGCGATGGGCTACCCAATTGGTTGTCGTCTTCGGAATCATTGCTTTCATGGGTCTCCCGATCGGCTGGAACTCACTCATGGCACTCGGTGGTTTGGTGTTACTTCTGTACAATGCTTTATGGGTGACGCTCCTACTGGCAGTGTTAGGGGTTCGTTTTCCCGACCTGCAGTTTGCCCTGGAAGCCCTTATGAGATTGATGTTCTTCATGACCCCAGTCTTCTGGTCACCCGGTGATGACATGCTGCGAAATTATCTGGCCACCTACAACCCCTTTGCTCATTTCCTCGAAATTGTTCGTGGCCCGGTTCTGGGAATATTGCCGAGCTTGACGAATTACGGCGTGGTTGCGGCTTTTTCGGTGATCGGTCCACTGGTAACGCTTGCCCTCTACAATCGCATGCGGCACCAACTGGTGTTCTGGCTGTGAGCACGGCCATATCGGATAACGCTGCGATCCGGGCTGCAGGAATCTGCCTGGATTTACCACTTCGACTTACATCACATCACCTTCGCGGCACTATCGCCCGCATTGGTGGAAACATCATACGACGCGGCGGCAAGGGCAAATCAACCGTAGTTCGTGCACTGGACGGAATCGATCTTACCATACCCCGAGGGGCGCGAATCGGTTTGATCGGGAGTAATGGAGCTGGCAAGTCCCCCCTGCTGCGCCTGCTGGCAGGCATCTACATCCCGACAGCAGGTTACATTATCACGCGGGGGAAGATCTCGACGCTGTTCACCAGCCGCATCGGTATCAACGAACGTCTCACTGGTCGCGAGAACATCCTGCTCTCTGGCCTGGTACTGGGTTTGCCCCGTGCGCAAATCGAGGCATTGGAGCCGGAAATCATCGAGTTCGCTGAACTGGGCGATTTCATTGACTTGCCTCTACATACCTATTCCACCGGCATGGCAACCCGACTCGGCTTCGCGATCGCCACATCTCTGAATCCAGAGATTCTGTTGATCGATGAAGTTTTCGGTACCGGGGATCGCGACTTTCAGGACAAGGCGCGCGCCCGAGTTGCCGCGCTAATGAAAGCAGCCAGCACCCTAGTACTGGCCAGCCACTCGGTAGGCATCATCCGACGGTTCTGCGATCAGGCGCTGTGGCTCGATCATGGCCGAATTCGCAGTTGCGGTGAGATCAATGAAGTACTCGACGCCTACGAAGCGGAGTTAGCCAGTCAAAGACAAGCCCCGCCGTCCAGACCACTCGGCAGGGCTGGTGAATAGATCATCAGCGCTGTACCAGTTCTTCCCGACCCAGCAGCAATTGCTCCAGTGCCGCCAACCGCTCCGCCAGTTCGCGGTTATGCTGTTCCAGCTTACCGATGGTTTCATCACGCTGCTGCAGCTCCCGGTACAGCCCCTGCACCGAGGCCAACGCAATACCGCCAACATCGCTCGAAGAGATATGCTGCCCATCACCCAGACCGAACACCGCCTGGAAGTCCTCAGCCATTGGCCCGATTCGCACATCTCCCTCTGCAGAGTCCCTGTAACGCCATTGCGATACCGGCAACGCGACCACCTGCTCCAACACCGTACGTGCGTCCAGCGCCTCGATGTCGGTCTTAACCTCGCGCGAGGAACTAGTCAGGAAGTTCGTTGCTGTCACCGTGCCCCGAAAAACGCCATTTCCAGCAGCATTGACTGTAAACTCGTTAAGCCCGGTACCCACCTTGGAGATTGAGAACATATTTAGCACAGGGGTGTTGTCGAACGTCCAACTGTTGCCTCCGCCCGAGCCTGCCAGTGCAAATCGGATCTTATCGTTACCCTGCGCTTCTAGTCTGAACATCACCTGATCGGTTCCCGCAGTGGCGGTGTTGCTGACCTGAAGCCGGGTACTCGTACCACTTTGAACATGCAATGTTGACTGCGGATTCGTTGTGCCAACACCAACACGGCCGTTCTCACTCACTGCTAACGCATCATCCTGTGCATAACTCTGGCCGGATATCATCGCAGCGAACATAACAGCGACTGCCGGAATCATCCGCCAGCCGGTTACTTTCTGAATGTAGTGTTTGTGGATCATGGTTTTTTCTCCATTGATGGATGTCTGAATGGGGGACTGTTGGGATTGATACGGTATCATAATTGATTCCTCTATCTTATCAATAGATCAGGCTCGGATTGATCTCGACTGTGAAAGCGGCTGCCGCTGGAATTGCGCATCGTGCGTTCATGGGTCAGCGAAATCTCCAGGGCCTCGCTGAGCGGCATACGAACATGGCTGCCCGGCGGCAGCGCGTGCAACAACGCACTCTGGTAGCGAATGGGCCGGATGCCCGGCTGTGCCAACGGCATGGCGT
>PWYW01000035.1 GCA_003567685.1 Gammaproteobacteria bacterium | reverse complement strand
CGCAAACTGCTGGAAGAACAGGTCGTGACCAGCCCCGTCGATGGCACACGGCAAAGTGCCTGTGTCCCGTTGACGTTGCCCAGGGTTTGCAGGAACATCGTGCCCCCAACGATGGTCTGGCCGCTGGAACGCAAGGTCTCGCCGCGGATGGTGCCGGTGACATCCAGCGGGTGGGCGGGTGCTGCCGTGCCAATACCTACCGAGTCATCGACCAGAAGCCGGCCGGCAATTTCAGTGTCGCCTCCGAGCCGGGTATCGCCGGCCACATCCAGCAACGCCTGCGGGCTGTTGGTGTTGATGCCGACGCCGCCTTCGGCGGCAATCAGGAACTGGTCTTCGGCTGTCGAGGCGAATTCATCCAGCAGTCCGCCTCGGCTGTCTGACCAGACAAAGCTGCCATCGTGAAGTGCGCCTGCAGCCTTGCCGGCGGCCATTGCGTAGTCACCCATGGCCCGATTTCGATAGCCGCCTGGAACATGGGCGTATTCGCCGGTGGCCCAGTTGAACTGACCACCTGCGATGGCCGTGTGACCCGCATGGGCCCTATTGGTACCCCCGCCACCGACGAAGCTTATATCTCCGAAAGCTTCATTACGTTGCCCGGAAACGACACCGCTGGTGGGGCCATCCACCTGATTTTGGAAGCCGCTGCCGATGAACCCGCGGAAACCATTCTCGGAAATGGTGTTTTGCTGGCCGGCAACTACTGTGCCGCGCGAAGCGTGGACCTCGTTGCTCGTGCCGCCTCCCACGAAGGAACTAGAGCTTGTCAATAGGTTCCGTTCACCGCCAGCAATGGCTGAATGCTGGGCCGAGACGTCGGTCTCATTATCGTTGCCTGCGAGAATGCCGGTGCTGGCCCCGTGGGCTTGATGCAGCCGCCCAGCTCCAACAAACGCTCTCGAACCCGTGGCCTCATTGCCTGTTCCGGCAACAAAACTCCAGGCACCCGAAGCCACGTTAGCATCGTTGGGAGCCCCACCAACCGCTATCGCGTTGATGCCCGACACCGTATGGTCTGGTGACCCGAGTGCAACCGAACCAGCGGCATGGAACGTGGCCGCCGGCTGGTCAGTGCCAATGCCAACGTTCCCGGCCAGATAAAAGGCCGTGCTCCCATCCAGTTCAAACGGCGATGCACCTTCGGGCCCCGGCGGACCTTGCGGACCGGCAGGCCCAGCCGGACCCTCTGGACCTTCTGGACCTTCTGGACCTTCTGGACCTTCTGGACCTTCTGGACCTTCTGGACCTTCCGGACCTTCCGGACCTTCCGGACCTTCCGGACCTTCCGGACCTTCCGGACCTTCCGGACCTTCCGGACCTTCCGGACCTTCCGGACCTTCTGGACCTTCTGGACCTTCTGGACCTTCTGGACCCTCTGGACCCTCTGGACCCTCTGGACCGGCAGGCGTCATCGCATAGAGGGCCATGGGCGCTGCCGTGATTGCCTGGCGTGGCGTCAACACCGTGCCCTCAACGCTGATTTCCAGAAAAAGACTGGACCCGTCAAACACCGGCCCGAAATCCAGTTCGACCTGGAACAGGCCATCGCTGACCGGCACATCAGACTGGCTTAGCGGCGGACCAACGGAGTTGCCGCCGGACAAGCTGTCATAAAGCCGGAAAGTCATGTCGGCATTGCCGGTGAAGGGGCCAGACGGGTCCTGCAGCTGGCCCTGGTAAGTGACTGGAGCCGCCAGTGCGACCGTGGTCGCCAGCCACAAGAATGGCATCAAGATCAGGCTTTTTCGCATGTGGGTCCGCTCCTTTGTCTCTCGGTTTCTCGTTCGCATGTCAAGTTTGGGCGCGCCGTATGTTTGCCGGTGCGCTTGATAAATAACGTGTAAGGAGGGAATGCGCGACAGGAAAATTCAGCTCATTGTCAAATGGAGACAAACCATAGAGGCGCCGCCCACCTTCGGAGCATCAGATGCGGGTTGATCCGGCCTGCAATTGAGATCATTTTTTCAGGTTCGGCGCCAGGGTGAACGCGAATAACCGGTGCAGTGGAATGTCGTTAGTGCGTTTCAGTATCCGTTGATGTTGCCATGCCTGTTAGGTCTCGCGCCGCGAGCGCGTAACGCGGGGCCTGCTCCTTTTATCTATCGCTTGCTGCGCACATGCACTGTTGCCCTTGCGCTAAAAACCAACGACATATGTCTAACTAATCCGGCTTATGTCGCGTTCTCGAGATTCTCTCGTTTCCTAAGTTGCTACTGGCATCGTGTGCTGGCAGTCATTTGACCTTATTTAAAGGATATCTAAATGAGAAACATGCGGAATACTTGTTGTTTTGTATTGATCAGTCTGTGGATAGGAACCTCACATTCAACAGCGAGCGACGTCCTTGAGGGATTTCCAGACGCAAGCACGGCAGCTGGTTGGAGCGGGGCCGGTAACGATCAAAGGCTTGCTGCGCGACAACAATTTCGAACGCCAGTGAGCCAGAACCGCCGAACCAGCTCAAGAGCGATGAGTGGGAATGGTTCGACACGGAAATCTGAAATCACTCGTCAGGAAGACGCCGCGCTTGCCGAAGAAGAGAAATCGACGCTTCGACGCGCCCTTGATTACCTGGCCCGCAATCCACAGAAAATTTCCGACTACATCGAAACTGATGATTTCCAGTCATTGAGGCAAGCGGTCAACGAAGGTTCGCTTGAGCGCTGGTTGGCGAACTACCCTCAGCCAACTTTTCGGATGGACGGTCGCGAGATCATGCTGGATTCGTCCTATGTCGCCTTGCTTGAGTTGGGGGATCAATTGCTTGCCCAGGAAGATCCCGGCCAGATGGTGAAGCTCTATGCTCGTGTATTCAGGATGGTTGATGAGCGTGAGAGAAGGCGCTTCCCGAGGCCAGGCGCTTTTTCCAGATTGAGTGCTGAGGAATCGAGGTCAACGCTGCGGCGAATAATGCGACTTGTCAGGTCCGGCAGCGACAACGGTGGAGGTGACAATGGAGACGGTAGTTCCAGGCCGCCAGTGCAGTGGGCCGCCAGCTGTGCGCAGGAAATTGGTGCGTCTTCTTCTCTTAGTGATGGAGCCGCAAGATGTGCAGATAACGAATACCATGCGAATAGCATCTTTTGGAATTCCAGTTTTCCGCTCAAATACAAGCACACATGTATCAAACAGCAGGGCAGGCGTGGCACATGTGTTGCCTTTTCAATCAATTCGCTGATGGAGTCTCATCTGCTTATCGCGTCAGAGAATCGATACAACTTTTCGCAGCAAAAGACTTTTTTCAAAGCGAAAAAGGAGCGCAGCGGCTTCACCCGGTATCAAGATGGTCTGCGGACAAGGAGAGCGCTCGAGGATCTGGCGGATAAGGATTATGCCTTTCAGTACGAATCAGTTTGGGAATACAACCCGTCATATCATCGTAAGCCAAGGGACGGTGATTATTGGCCAGACTCCTGCCAAGGTTACACCGGCCAAATGTGCACCGATTTTTCATTTCAGGCAATCGAAGAGAAGAATTGCGCTGGCCCCTTTGCTTGCTGGAGGGAGTATGAGTTCCCCGCTGGAAATTCACAGGCGAATTTCACTATAGATGATGTGGTTTCACTCACGTTTCCGAATATTTCTCGTTCTCTTTCGCTGAACGTCGCTATTGCGCATTTGAATGAAGGTGAGCCGCTAATCTTCCGCTATAAAACTCGGAAAAACTTTCATGCCGCCGGTGCCGATGGAATTGTGAGGCCGAGTGGTGACACCTCGAAAACGGGCTACCACGCATCCCTTGTGATCGGGTTTGTTGCTAATGATGACCTTCCCGACGGTGTTCCAGATGGTGCCGGAGGGGGTTACTTCATTGTCAAAAATTCCTGGGGTATTCGGAGCGGAGATTGTGGCTATTTCTACGCCAGTTATGAATACATGCAAGACAATATGCGGGGAATCTTTGCGATCGAGATTTAGGGGTTTTGCTCGGTCGGGTTAGTCCACGATTTTCAACGACCCGAGTTGTGCTCGACGCATGAACGCAGGTTCATGCGTCGAGCTTCCTTAAGGTCATTTGTCTCATTAAATGATGATTCCATCAATGGCGATGCGCGGCTGGGGATAATGCCGGATCTCGGCATTCCAGCATTGATTGCGCGAAGGAACGCTCCTTCGCTTGTTGCTAATCAGTCTAGACAAACAGTTCCCATCGTGGCATCTCGATTTAGCTTAAGACTGGCTCCTGCATTGACTGCGGCGTTCTGACTATCCTTCTTTCTAGGCGCATTGGTGGAACGTCATCTTCGGGGTAACAGTTCACGGCGTTCGATTCTAGGTCTGAATGCGCCGCTGACGGATGACCATCCGCCATGCCTGCGGTAGACTCAAAATATGGAAAAAAAATTGAACGCACGGTGACGCTGAAAGCCGATCTGCTGGTGATTGGTGGCGGCCTAGCCGGCATTGTCACGGCGCTGGAAGCGGTGCGCGCCGGCAAGCGGGTTTGCCTGGTCGATCGTGATACGCCCGAACGCTTCGGCGGCCTGGCCTATTGGGCCTTCGGCGGCATGGCATTGGTCGGCACGCCCCTGCAGGCGAAGATGAAGATTGCCGATTCGCCCGAGCGGGCGTTGGCCGATTGGCTTCAGTTTGGCGAACTGGATCCGGCTGATCACTGGTCGCTGGCCTGGGCCAGGCGCTATGTCGAGCGTTCGCGGGCTGACGTTCACGACTGGCTGATTGATGAGGGCATTCGTTTCATGCCGGCGGTCAACTGGGTCGAGCGCGGTCGCGCCGGCGACGGCAACCGGGTGGCGCGTTATCACATCGTCTGGGGCACGGCGCGTGAGCTGATTCGCTGCCTGGGTAGCCAGTTGCTGGCCTCCAACAGCGTGACCCTCCTGCACCGGCATCGAGTGACCGAACTGGAGCACACCAACGGCCGGGTCAGCGGTGCCTTGGCCATCAATGAGCTAAGCGGTGAGGAAGTGCGGTTCCAGGCCGAGCATACGGTGCTGGCCATGGGCGGCATTAACGGCTCGCACGAACAGGTTCGCGCCCACTGGCCGGCCGAGCGGCCACGTCCCCGGGCCTTCCTGAACGGCGCCCATCCCTACGCCGATGGTCGCCTGCATCAGTTCACGGCCGACCAGCTTGACGGCCAGATCGTCAACCCCGGCGAAATGTGGAACTACGCTGCCGGCCTGCCGCACCCGTTTCCGCATTTTCCCGGCCATGGCCTGTCGACCATTCCCTGCAAATCGGCGTTGTGGCTGGACCATCGCGGCCGGCGCATCGGGCCCGAACCGCTGGTTACGGGCTTTGACACCCACTGGCTGTGTCAGCGCGTGGCCGAGCAGGAAAAGCCCTGGACCTGGCACTTGCTGAACCGGCGCATCGCGCTGAAGGAATTTGCCATTTCCGGCGCCGAACACAACCCGTCGATTCGGGAAAAGCGCTTTCCGAGCTTCCTGCGCGAACTGCTGCTGGGCAATCGCCGCCTGGTTGACCAGATGCAGCGCGAAAGCGAGGACTTCCTGGTCGATGACAGCCTGGATGGCCTGGCGATGAAAATGAACCAGCTCACCCGATCGCACGACATCGACCCGAATACATTGCGCGCCACGGTAAAGGCCTTCGACGACCTGTTCTCTGACCCTGAAGCCCTGGCTGCCGATCAACAGATACGTCGCATCGAAGAAGCCCGCCAGTGGAAGCCGGACCGCCTGCGCACCTGCAAGCCCGCACCCTTGGCGAAACCGGGTGCCGGCCCTTTCATTGCGATGCGCCTGCAGCTGATTACCCGCAAGAGCCTGGGTGGGCTGCGCACCGACCTGCAAAGCCGGGTGCTGAATGGCGCGGGCGCGCCGGTGCCGGGCCTGTATTGCGTGGGTGAGGCCGCCGGCTTTGGCGGCGGTGGCTGCAACGGCAAGCGCTCGCTGGAAGGCACGTTTTTGCCGGGCTGCATTCTTACCGCCCGCGCGGCGGCAGCCTCAATTACCGGCCGAGGAAACGACTGAGCCATGCCGATCAAACCTTGTCCGGCCACCCCGGAGGACTATCGCGAACAGGCCCGACGCCGGTTGCCGCGCTTTCTGTTCGACTACGTCGACGGCGGGGCCGGGCGCGAGCAAACGCTTGACTGGAACGCCCGCGCCTGGGGCGACATCCGCCTGCGCCAGCGCGTGCTGGTCGACGTGGGCGGTATCGACACCCGGGCCACCGTGCTGGGCCAGGATTGCGGCTTGCCGCTGGCGCTTTCGCCGATCGGCCTGGGCGGCATGACTGCCCGTCGCGGCGAAGTCCAGGCTGTGCGAGCCGCCGAAGCCTGCGGCGTGCCGTTCACCCTGTCGACCGTAGGCCTGTGCGGGCTGGATGAGGTCTCGCGCGCGGCCGAGCAGCCGTTCTGGTTCCAGCTTTACATGCTGAAAGATCGCGCCGTGGTTCGCTCGCTGCTGGACCAGGCCTGGCAAGTGGGCTGCCGCAATCTATTGTTCACCGTCGACCTGCCGATGCCCGGCAGCCGCCAGCGCGACGTGCGCAACGGCGTGGGCATGCCCGGTCTTCGGCCGAAGTTGCTGAAGATCACCCAGCTGTTGAGCCGGCCCGGCTGGATCTGGAACGTGGCCCTTCGCGGCAAGCCACTCAGCCTGGGCAGCATGAGCCCGTATATAAAGGCGGCCAGCAACCCGGATGACTTCAAGCACTGGGTCGACCAGCAGTTCGACCCCTCGGTTACCTGGGACGACATCGCCTGGCTGCGGGAAAGCTGGAAAGGCCGGCTGGTGCTCAAGGGCGTGCTTGACGCCGCCGACGCGAAACCGGCCATCGAGGTCGGTGTGGACGGGCTGGTGGTTTCCAACCACGGTGGCCGCCAGCTTGACGGCGTGCCGGCCACGGCCGACTGCTTGCCGCGCCTGGTTGAGGCTGCCGAAGGCCGGTTGGAGTTACTGGTTGACGGCGGCATTCGCTCCGGCATCGATGTGTTCCGTGCCCTGGCCCTGGGTGCCAATGGCGTGATGATGGGCCGGCCCTGGGTGTGGGCCCTGGCCGGCGGCGGCCAGGCCGGGCTGGAGCGTCTGCTGGCGGCCTTCCAGGATGAGCTTCGCATCGCCATGGCCCTGACCGGCATTACGCGCGTGGCTGACATTGGCCCGCATTGTCTGGAGTCGCTATCCAACAGCGACGAAACGCTGTAAGGCGCAAGCCAATAAACAACGAGGAAGCAGCATGTCCAACGGCGCCCAAGCCCTGATGAAAACGCTGGCCGACGCCGGCATCGAGGTCTGTTTTTCCAACCCCGGCACCAGCGAAATGCACTTTGTCGCGGCGCTCGACGACGAGCCGCGGATGCGTGCCGTGCTGGCCCTGTTCGAGGGCGTGGCCACGGGTGCCGCCGACGGCTATGCCCGCATGGCCGACAAGCCGGCCGCGGTGCTGCTGCACCTGGGTTGCGGGCTGGGCAACGGCCTGGCCAATTTGCACAACGCGCGCAAGGGCAAGGTGCCGGTGGTCAACATCGTCGGTGATCATGCGACCTATCACATGGCGCTGGACGCCCAGCTGCAGTCTGATATCGAAACCGTGGCGCGCAATGTCTCGCCGGGTTTCCTTCGCACCTCGATGCGCACCGAAGACCTGGCCTGCGACGCCGCCGAGGCGATCCGGGCCGCTCGCGGTCTTCCTGGACAAGTTGCTACCCTGATTCTGCCGGCTGACGTGTCCTGGGGCGAGGGCGGAAGCCCGGCTCCACCGCCGCCAATCAATGAGCCTGCCGCCGCCAGCGACGACACCGTCGCGGCGATTGCCCGGGCGATTGAAAGTGATGAACCGGCCGCCCTGCTGCTGGGCGGGCAGGCGCTTCGCGAGCCCGCCCTCCGCGCGGCGGCCCGGCTGGCGGCGCACAAAGGCGTCAAGGTGTTTGCCGAGGTCTTTCCCACCCGGCTGGAGCGCGGCGCCGGTCGCCCGCCGGTCGAGCGCATTGCCTATCTGGCCGAGCTGGCCTCGCTGCAGCTCTCGCCGTACAAGCACCTGGTGCTGGTCGATGCCAAGCCGCCGGTGTCGTTTTTCGCCTACCCCGGCAAGCCCAGCGAGCTGGTGCCCGAGGGCTGCCAGGTTCACGTGTTGAGTACGCCTTCGGAAAACGCTCGGGCCAGCCTGGAAAAGCTGGTGACGGCAGTCAAGGCCGACCAGGCCGAGCCCGAGCTGCAAGCAGCCTCGCGCCCCGGCCGACCGCGCGGGCGGCTGAGTGCCGAGAAGGTCTGCAAGGCGGTCGGTCACCTGATGCCGGAAAACGCCATCATCGTCGACGAGGCCAACACCTCGGGGCTGATGCTGCCGGTGATGACCGCCGGTTGCCCGGCGCATGATCTGATCACGCTGACCGGCGGGGCCATCGGGCAGAGCCTGCCCAACGCGGTGGGTGCGGCCATCGCCTGTCCGGACCGGCCGGTGCTGGCGCTGGTCGGCGACGGTTCGGCCATGTACACCAACCAGGCGCTGTGGACCATGGCGCGCGAAAACCTGGACGTGACCGTGGTGGTGCTGAGCAACGCGGCCTATTCCATCCTCAACGTGGAACTGGAGCGGGTGGGCGCGCAAACCGCGGTTGGCCCCAAGGCCCGCTCACAACTCGACCTGACCGGCCCCAACCTCGACTTTGCCCGGCTGGCCCAGGGCATGGGCGTGCACGCCGTCAGGGTCGATACGGCGGAAACCTTTTGCCAGGCCCTGGAGTACGCCTTCAGCCAGCCCGGTCCGCACCTGATTGACGCCGTCATTCCCGAATCACTCAACCGCAGCAAGCGCCGCATCCTGCCCTGGCTGCTGCGCTCCCTGCCCAAGCTGCCCGCACCGCTGGCCATGGCGCTGAAAAAAAAGCTGGCGCCCTGACCGGCTGGCCATCCGTCGGTCTGGATTGATGGATGGCCTTGAAGGCTGGCAATGCGGGCTCCGATGGGGGTAAGCTGTCACCGGGCTGATTAACGAGCGTGTTCAATGATTAAAACAATGCTGGCGTTTTTGTGTTTCGCAATTTCCCTGGGCGTGATGGCGTCCGATGTCGACCCTGCCGATGACGTGCAGGCCCGGTTCGACCAGATCGAGCTGGCCATGGGTGGAGACGAGAGCGCGATTGATGCGCTGGCCACCGAGGGCGAGGACGACCCTCTGCTTCAGTTCATCGTAGGCACGGCGCTGGCAAACCTGGGGCGCGTGGATGAGGCCGCGGTTGCCCTGCAGCGCTCGATTCGCCTGGGTGACGACATGGGCGGCCTGGTGCTGGCCGAGATCTTCTTCGAAGATAAAGACTACCTCAACGCCTTTGCCTGGGCCCAGTTCTGGGTTCAGAGCAATTTCACCCTCGAGGAAATCCGGCGCGGGGAAGCCAACTCGGACCTGGGCGTCAGCTTGCTGCGGGATTTGCTGGACCTGCTCGACGAGGACGAGATTCGCACCGCAGAGCGACACGCCGGTTATCTGCTGAACGAGTGGCTTGTGGACTTCGAAAAGAAGACGTCAAGCTGCATCCAGCCGCAGGGAATCTGCCAGGAGTGGACCGCCACTCGTCGCCGAGCACCCGCCTTTCCGATGAGCATGGGTGATCGTCGCCGGGTGGGCTTTACACGCCACGCTTATCTTGTTGATGAAAACGGTCGCGTGGCCGATCAGGTGGCCCTGCACGCAAGTCATCCTCATTTTGCCCGCAGCGCCGAGCGTAGCCTGCGTCGCTGGCGGTTCGAGTCCAGTGCAGCGCAGCCATCGCCTGCGCTGCTGCAGACCACGGTCATTTTCAAAATCCAATAGCCGAGGAAGGGTTGCCCCGAGGAAAGCGCCCTGCCAGGTTCTGGCGGGGCGCTGTTGTATCTGGCTTACTGATCTTCCAGCAAAGTCTGAATGGCCGGCGGCAGTTCAAACAGCGCCGGATCGGGCGTTTCCATGCTGAAGCTGTTCATGGTCAGGACTTGCTCCTGGCCCATCACCAGCACCCGCGTGGTCGTCGCCATTTTGAAGCCGTCGAATTCCTGGTAGTCGTCCATAAGGGTCGTGGTCTGGATTTCGCCCATGGGTGAGACTTCCACGCTTTCCGTGGCAATCAGAAAGCCGGACTCGACGGCGTAGCAATCGTGCGTTGTCCGACCGGATTTCCATTCCAGCTTCACTTTCCAGCAGGCCTGGTCAAGAAATTCCGCCTGCCCCACGGTGGTGGCCGTGACCATGCTGGGGTCGCGCACGATGGCTTCGGGCAACGAGCTTTCTGCCAGCGCGTCAAATTCGGCGCCTTCAATCAGCCTCGGGCCCATGAAGGGGTCAATCGACCAGCCCAGGTCCGGGCTGAAGCCGGTTTTCATTTCACCAATGCCCGGCAGTTCGATGCGCATGACGCGCTCGTTGCCATCGCGGCTGGCCACGATCAGACTGCCGCTCATGCCGGCCGCCGGCATGGCGAATTCGCCTTCCAGGGTGCCTTCGCTCTGGGCCATCAGGGCGTCGCGTCCGCCAGAGGCTTCCAGGTGCCGGTCGATCAGCGTGCGGGCCTCCGGCAAATCGGCTTCTTCTGCGGCCAAAGGGCCGTGGGCAATGCTCAGGGCCAGCGCGATGGCGCCGGTCAACAGCTTGGTTTGCTTGATCATGTGTTTCTCCATAAGGTCAGGGTGAAAGTTCCTGGTTGATCCAGTCCAGCGCGGCTTGCAGCACTGGCGAGGGTTGTTGGTGGATATTGTCGTCATTCAGCGAGACCGGGAAATCGGGCAGCGCGCCGACGCCTTCGATACGTCGATCCTGGCTGTCGCGGTAGTCGGCAAAGGCGTACATCAAAAAATCGCCGTTGGCCAGTGGCAGCATCTGCGAGGGCAGGGCCATGCCGGCGGAGCGCTCGCCAAACAGTTTGGCCCGCCCAGTTGCCTGCATGCCGGCGGCGAACATTTCCGAGGTGCTGGCGCTTAGCGAGTCGATCAGAATGGCGATTGGGCCGTCGAACGGCTGGAGGCGCTGACCGTCCATCGCCACTCGGCGCGGCAACACGCGGAAATCCAACCGCGCATCGCTTCTGAGCAGTGATCCCAGCACTACGGATTCGTCGAACAGATCGGCGGCCAGCGGCACCATAGTGGTCATAACTCCGCCGGGGTTGCCACGCAGGTCAATCACCAGGCCCTGGCAGGCAAACACCGCCTCGCGCTCGCCCTGGAAGGTCTCGGTCAATGCCGGTACCCAGCTGGAGAAGGCCATGACCTGAGCACATCCCTGGTCGATGGCCTGGCGTTCGAGCTGGAAATCAAAGGCCATGGGGGGCAGGTTGCCGATCTGGGTGGTGGCGTGGCTCAAGGTCTGGCCGCGCAGCCGTGTCTCGATGACTTCGTCCTGATGATTGATCAGACGCAGTTCGACCTCGCTTTGGGCGGGGACAAGGCTGGCCATGCCTTGCAGGCCCAGTTCCAGCAGCACCACGGCACGCCGCCGCTCGTCATCGCTGTCGATGTTGGCCAGCGACGCGAGGGTGTCGGCCAGCTCGCTGCCGTCAAGCGCTTCAACCCGCCAGCCGGGCTCGATACCGGCATGGTCAGCCGGGCTGTCGGCACGAACCGAGGCAACCCTGACCTGGTTGCCGACCAACCGCAGCGTCAGCCCGGTGGTGACGGTGTCGGCGCGCGAGGCCGCGCCGGTCATCGCTTCAACGGATGGCGCGCCAGACGCCGAATCCCCCCTGTCATCCTTGTCGTCATCGGCGCGGCTGCTGCGATCAAGCTCAGCGAGGCGGTTGATGGTCTGGCCCGGTACCACGACGAAATGCGACTCGCCGATCCGGCCCAACAGGTCCTGTAGCAGCGGGCGTAGCTCATCCGGCTGGCTGCGCTCGGCGGCCAGGGGGCGCAATTCCTCACGCGCCTGCTCCCAGTCGGCCTCGATCCGCTCGTAGTCGAAGTATTGCTCTCGAACCTGGTTCCAGACCTGGTCGAAGGTTTCTAGGGCAGTCGCATTCTGGGCCTGAGCCTGGCTGTCATTGGCGGCCAGCAAGGCCAGCAGCATGGCCGCGACAGGAAGCCAGCGCTCCAGCACATGACGCGTCAGCGAACGGAGTCGTTGATACGTGGCAAGCAGGTGGTCGTGTGTCATGGTGTTTCCTTTGGAAATCGATTCAAGTCATTGACGCGGTCCGGGCTGCGGCAGTTTACCCGCCCAGCCAGCGCATCAGGCCCCATGTGCCCAGCGAGCCGAGCAGGGCGCCGACGCCGGTGGCTGCCGGCAACACCCAGGCCACTCGACGTTCAATGCGTGCAAGTGTGTCGGCGCTGAGCGGCAGGCTCAGCAGTTCTTCGCGCGGTTGTTCCAGCACGGCCGACAGGGCTGAGACCGTCTCGTTGGACGCAACGTTCTGGTTTTCCACCCGTTGAACCGTGCGCAGACTCAGGTCGGTAAGCTCAGCCAGCTGTTGCTGGGTCCAGCCGCGTTCCCGTCGGAGCTGTCGGATTCGTTCGCCTCGCACATCCATCAGCGTTGTCCTCCGTCGTTGAATGACAGAGCGATGTTCCGCAGCCGGCTCATGCGCCTGCTCCCTTGGTCAGGCTGGCGACCAGGAAGCCGAAAATGCCTCCGACGACCCCGCCGGCCATCGTCCATAGAAAAATCTGCAGGCCATAGCGTCGCCAATCGACCTGGCCGGTCTCGTGGTTGACTGGAATGGACTGATGGCGGCCCTGGTCAGAATCGAGCAGCTTCCCGTTCCGGTACAGAAAGACTTCGAACAGGCCGCTCAAAAGGCTGCTGATCTGGAAGACGACTTCGTAGTCATGGCCGTCGTGGGTAAACCGATGCGGGGTGGACAGTTTCAGGCTGCGCTTGTCCGAAACAACCTGGCCGTTCAGCTCAACCACCTCGCGGCCCGTCCAGGCGGAGGCCCAGACGCGAACGGTGGCGTCACCCACATCAAAGAAGCATTCAATGCCGCGTTTAAGGCTGATCTTCATGGTGGAGGTCTGGCCTCGTTCTGTTTTGCCGATGTCAGTGCTCATGGTCTGTGTCCTCGTGGTTGAGCGCAAGTGGCTTTTGGCCTATTTGAGCCTGCACGTTGAGAACCGCCAACGACAGCCGCCTGCCAAGTCACCATTTTGTCGTGCGACACTGATGCGACACCGTGAGGTCAGTCCATTAAAACAATGAGTTGCGAGCCTGTCAGGCAGTTTTTTTTGCAGGATGCCATCGTGCCTTTGCCGTCCCCGGGCTTGCCGGTAAGATGAGCGCTGGAGATTCAGGCGAGTCAATCATGTCAGTGGAATGGATTTTGACCCTGGTGCTGGCCGGCCTGCTGGGCTGGGCGATCTGGGCCTACAACCGGCTGGTGGCCAAACGCAACCGCGTGGCTACCGCCTGGAGCGACATCGATGTGCAACTGACGCGGCGCCATGACCTGGTGCCCAATGTGGTCAAGGTGGTATCAACCTACGCCGGCCATGAGCGCGACACGCTGGAAGGCGTTACCCGCTTGCGTTCGCAGGCCCTGGCCACCGATAGCCCCGCCAAGTTGGGTCAGATCGAGAACGAGCTGGAGGCCTTGCTGTCCCGCCTGCTGGTGTTGAAAGAGAATTATCCGGAGCTCAAGGCCAGTGACAATTTCCAGAAGCTCAGCGAGCAATTGGTTGAGGTGGAAGACCACCTCCAATTCGCCCGGCGTTTTTACAACGGTGCCGTGCGGGATCTGAATATCGCCATCCAGAGTTTTCCGGACTTGGTGGTTGCCCGCTTGTTTCGTTTTCAGCCCGCCGAGTTCTATGCGGCTGAACCGCCGCAGCGCAGGGCACCGGCCGTGGCGGGCTTGTCATGAGGCGTTGGTGGTTCATTGGGCTTGCGCTATTTGCAGGCTGCCATACCTTTGGTGTAACGCTGGCCCATGGCAGCAATGATGAGCGCATCCTCAGTTATCACAGCGATATCGCCATTCATGCCGATGGGTCAGTTCAGGTCACTGAAACGGTTGTCGTTCGCTCGCTCCAGCAGCAAATTCGACGGGGCATCTACCGCGATTTTCCCACTCGCTACCGCGACCGCGGCAATAACCGCGTCGTGGTCGATTTCAAGGTGATCGAGGTGTTGCGCGACGGTCAGCCCGAGCCCTGGTTTACCGAAAGTCGTCGCAACGGTGTGCGCCTGAATACCGGGGACGACAATTTTCTGCCGGGACCCGGCGAGTACACCTTCACCATTCGCTACCGCACCAACCGCCAGTTGGGTTTCTTTGACGACTTCGATGAGTTCTACTGGAACGTCACCGGCCTGGGCTGGGCGTTTCCCATTGACCATGCCAGTGCGACGGTCAGGTTGCCGGGGCCAGTCGACGAAGCCGATCTGCGCATCGACCACTACACCGGGTCGGAGGGCAGCGATGCCAGCCATGCCCGCGCCACGGTTGCTGGACCGGGTCGGGTGCAGGTCGAAACCGGTCAGCCGCTTGGTCCCCAGGAGGGCCTGACGGTTGCGGTCGGCTTTCCCAAGGGCCTGGTTGAAGAACCAACCCCCGGCCAGCGAGCGGGCTGGTTTCTGAATGATAATCGAGGCGTTCTCATTCTGTTGCTGGGTTCTATCCCGCTGATGATCTTCTTCCTGCGCTCCTGGTTGAGCAAGGGGCGGGGGCCGCAGGCCGGTGTGATCATCGCGCGTTATGAACCGCCGGCCAGCTATTCGCCGGCTGGCCTGCGCTACGTCCAGCGCAAGACCTACGACCAGCGCTGTTTCTCGGCCGATTTGATTGAGCTGGGCGTACGTGGCCTCATTCGTATTGAGCACGACAAAAAGAGCCGATTCTCAGAGAACTGGCGAATCGAGCGGGTGGAGAATGCAGTAACGGCTGATCTCCCACCTAGCCAGTCGGCCTTATTGCCCAAGCTGTTCTCGGCCGGACCTACGCTGGAATTCAAGCCGGTCAATGCCAGCCTGGTGCAGGCTGCCATGGTGGCCCAGTCGAAGGCGCTCAGTGAGCGGTACAAGGGCCGGTACATCAATATGAACATTCCGACCATCGTGGTCGGCTGGGTATTGACTGCGGTGATGATCACCCTGGCATTGGTGATGGCCGGCGACATCGGCCTGGGCCTGATCCTGAGCGTGTGCGCCCTGCTGCTGGTCGCTCTGCTGTTCACGGCAATGATGCCGGCGCCCACCGAGGAGGGCAGACGCTTGCTTGACCATATCGAGGGCCTGAAGCTTTATCTGAGTGTCGCCGAGAAGCAGGATCTGGCCGGATTGAAGAAACCGGACGAGCAAACGCCCGATCTGACGCCCGAGCGGTTCGAGGCCTTTCTGCCTTATGCGGTGGCGCTGGATGTTGAGGACGCCTGGACCGGCAAGTTCTCCTCAGTGGTTGGCCAGGCGGTGGCCCAGCAAACCCAAAGCCGCATGCGCTGGTACACCGGAACCGGCGCCAGCGTGGCCGGCATTGGCGCGGTCAGCCAGTCGCTGGGCAAGGGCTTGAGCTCAAGCATCGCCTCCTCGTCCAGTCCGCCCGGCTCCAGTTCGGGCGGTGGTGGCGGCGGCTTCTCCGGCGGAGGCGGCGGCGGAGGCGGTGGCGGCGGTCGATAGGCAGCAGTCGCCTCGCTTGAACCAAGGCGCTTGTTGGCAGTCCGAGAACTCGGGCAGTGGGGAACGAACAAGAATGGATATTCAAAGAAAACAGACCACTCGACCCGTATGGGTGAAATATTGGCCGATCTGGCTGGGCAGCCTGGCTTTGATTGTCCTGGTCAGTTTGGCACTGGTTCTGCTGAACCGTTCGCCGTCCGTCAATAGCGATCGGCTTTGGTATGGCGATGTGGTTGAAGGCGAGCTGCTGCGAGAGGTTTCGGCGGCGGGCACCCTGGTCGCACCAAGAATTCGGGCGGTCACCAATCGAAACCCTGGCGTGGTCGAGGAGGTGCTGGTGCTGCCCGGTGACGCCGTTGAGGGCGACACCGTCCTGCTGATCATGTCCAGCCCTGACCTTGAAGAAGACCTTGCCCAGGCGCGCTGGGACCTGGCTGCCGTCGAGGCTGACGAGGCGGGGCAAACCGTCGAAATCCAGAATCGCGAGCTGGACCTGATTGCCCAACTGGCCCAGGCCGAGTCGGAATACACCAGCGCGTTGATCGAGCTCCAGGCCCAGGAAGAGCTGGAACAGGCCCAGGTGTTCTCCGCCATCGAGGTCGAGCGCTCGCGTTTGCGCGTTGAACAACTCAAGCGTCGTCTGGAGGCCGAGCAGGCCCGATCGCAACGCGCGCCCGAACACCGGGCGGCTCAGCAAAGTGCTTCCCAGGCCCGGCTGGCCAGACAGCGCGACAAGGTCAACCATCTCGAATCGCTGATCGATCAACTCCAGGTGTCTGCCGGCAGCGTTGGCGTGATCCAGGAGGTCAATGTCCAGGAAGGCGAACGACTGGCGGCGGGCGAACTGGTCGCACGCATCGTCGACCCCGAATACCTGATTGCCCGCCTGCGCGTGCCCGAGCGCGAGGCATCCGACGTGTTGATTGGCCTGCCGGTGCGACTCGAGCTGGGTCGCGAGATCATCGAGGGCGAGGTACTGAGGGTCGACCCCACCGCCAGGGACCGCCACATTGATGTCGACGTGGCGCTGGTTTCCGAGAGTTTGCCGGCCCTGCGGCCGGACCAGGGCATCAACGGGCGCATCGAGCTGGAACGGTTGGACCAGGTCGTGGTGATTCCGCGCCCGTCGCAGGCGCGCCAGGAAGGCCAGCGTCTGTCGCTGTTCGTGGTCAGCGCCAATGGGCGGCGTGCCCGGCAGGTCGAGGTAGAGCTTGGCCGTCTGTCCTCACGCGAGGCCGAAGTGGTCGGCGGGCTCAGTCCCGGCGAACGCGTGATCCTGGCCGACATGAGCGAGTTTGCCGATGTCGACTCGGTTCGACTGCGCTGAGATATTCCAGGAATCCCCGACGAAAAGACCCGTGCAACAAGACCATCAATCCCAGGAGCCTCGATGACTGCCGACAACCCACTGATTCAACTGCGCGAGCTGCGCCGGATCTACACCACCGAGCAGCTTGAAACCCACGCGCTGGCCGGCATCGACCTGCAGATCAATCCCGGCGAATACGTCGCCATCGAGGGGCCGTCAGGCTGCGGCAAGTCGACGCTTTTGTCGGTGCTTGGACTGCTCGACGAGCCGAGCAGCGGGGAATACGTCCTGGCCGGCGTGCCGACCACGGACATCGACGGGGAGGAACAGGCGCGGCTGCGCAACCGCGAAATCGGCTTCATCTTCCAAAGCTTCAATCTGATTCCCGAAATGAGCGTTCGCGAGAACGTCGAACTGCCGCTTTTGTACCGGGGTGGACTGAGTTCCGGTGAACGACGAGAGCGGGTTGAATCGGCGCTGGAGCGGGTCGGCATGCTGCCGCGTGCTGATCATCGCCCGGGCCAGCTTTCTGGCGGGCAGCAGCAGCGCGCCGCCATCGCGCGCGCCCTGGTCGGACAGCCGTCGTTGCTGCTGGCCGACGAGCCTACAGGGAACCTCGACAGCGATTCCGGCGAGCAGGTCATGGACTTGTTGTCAGAGCTGCATGCTGGCGGCGCCACGTTGGTGATGGTGACCCACAACCCGGATTATGCCGCCCGGGCAAGCCGACGCTTGCACCTGCGCGATGGGCGCATTGAGCGCGATCACGGCGGTGAAACGGCATGAAGGCTGTCGGTCTCGGCGGCGTCCTGGCCGACCTTCGCCACGCCGGTCGCCTGTACCTGAAAACGCCCTGGCAAAGTCTGCTGGCTGTATTGGCGCTGGCCACCGCCATGGCCCTGGTCAGCACCATGGCCGGGCTTTGGTCGGATTTGCACCTGCGCGCGGCTCCTGGCATCAGCGATGACCGTGGTTTGCTTACCCTCGGCCGCCACGGCGAAATCCCCTTTGCCAACTACAGCGCGGCGGCTATCCGGCAGCTGGCGGAATCCAGTCAGACGCTTGAGTCGATGAGCGGGGCGCGGCTGTATCAGCAGCTGGACGGCAGCGAGATCGATGGTCGGCCGGTTGAAGGCACGCTGCAATCGGTGCTGCCGGGTTTTTTCGAAACGCTGCGGCCCATGCTCAAGCTGGGCCGTGCGCTGAATGATGACGACCATGCGGGCGAGGGCGCACGGGTAGCGGTCCTAAGCCACGCTTTCTGGCAGGACTTTTTCGGCGGCGACCCGGCCGTCATCGGGCGAGAATTTCGTCTCGACGAAAGTGACTGGCGAATCGTTGGTGTTGCCCATCCCGACTTTCGCGGCGCGAGAAGCTTTTCGCCGCTGATGTGGGTCCCCCACGGCGCCAGTGACCGGCAGTTCCAATCCGAAATGCCGCCCGAGCTTCTCGACAACGCGCCGTTCTATACTCCGGTGTTCCGTGCGCGCCGCGACGTCGGCCTGGAAGCGGTGACGCGGGAGTTTCGCCGACTAGTGGGCGACCTGCCCGACCAGGGGATGTTCGGGCGTCCGGTTTCCGGCGACGAGCTGTTTTTCCTGCGCGGGCTTGTCGATGACCCGCTGGCACACGAAGCGGCCATTCGCCAGGTCACTCTGATGCTGGCTGCTACCCTGCTGATCGCCGTGGTCGCGGCGTTCAACGTGGGCATTTTCCTGCTCGCCCGCGCGCCCGGTCGACGGCGAGAGCTTGCGCTGCGCCAGGCCCTGGGCGCCGGGCGGCGACGGCTTGGTTTGCAGCTGGTCATCGAAGCGGCGATGCTGGTCGTGGCGGCAACCGCGGCCGGGCTGCTGGGGGCCCTGTGGCTGGCGGCCGCCTTCAAGGAGTTGGCTTTCCTGGCGCGGGCCGGTTTTTCCGGCCAGCCCCTGAACCTGCCGGCCCTGGCGTTTGCCGCTGGGCTGGCGGCCCTGATGACCGTGCTGGTGGCCCTGGTACCCATGGCGATGATCCGGCGCGGCCGGCTCGGCCAGGATGCGCGCCATAGCAGCGCTCGTCCTGGCCGGTTCCAGCAGGCCGCCAGCCTGGTTCAATTGAGCCTGGCCGGCGCTGTGGGTGCCGTGGCGCTGGGTTTTGTCGTGCACCTTTGGTTGATGGAAAGCCGTGAACTGGGGCTCGATGTTGAGGGGGTTACCCAGGTGCAGATCAGCATCGAGCGGCGGCCCGGCATGCGAATGGCGATGAACTTCGAGGATGTTGCACCGTTTCGCGGCGAAGTGCGCGCCAGTCTGGGCGGTCTCCCCGGCGTAGAGTCGATTGGGTTCATGACGCCCCTGCCCGGCGAGCAGTCGTTTGCGGTTACCCGCTCGGTTGTCGACGAGGTGGAGGTCCAGGCCCGCATCATCAACCTGTCGCCTGGTGCGCTCGAGACGCTTCGGATTTCGCTGCTTCACGGCCGCGACCTTGAAGACGACGACGAGGCCGGCGTACTGGTCAATCGCCAGTACGCCGAGACGGTTTGGGGCGAAACCGACGTGGTCGGACGTTTTATCCAGCGCGATGAGGCCGGCGACGGCCTGGACCGGGGCCGCATCATCGGCGTGGTTGACAACGTCATCTTCGATCATCCCGATGAAGCGCCCCGCCCAATGGTCTTCAGCAATGCCCAGGGGTTCATGGGCTTCCTGGCCAGCATCGTGGTGAGGGGCGATGTCGACCCCGATGCTCTGCGATCACGGGTGGAGCCGCTTCTGGAAAGCTACATGGACAGCTTGTATGTTGCTGGCGTGCGCCCGGTGTCGGAACAGATCGACGAACTGACCCGCATGGACCGGGCGCGGGCCGGCATCACGGCCTTGTTCGGTGGCGTTATCGTTCTGCTGGCCGGCTTTGGGTTTTTCGCCATGCAGCGTTTCCTGGTCGACAGCGGCCAGCGGGAAACGGCCATCCGCATGGCCCTGGGTGCCGGCCCTGCCGAGGTGCGACGGCTGGTTTTGCGGCGCGCTCTGACAAGTGGCCTGCCTGGCCTGTTCATCGGCGGTTTGCTGGGGCTGATACTGGTGCTCTGGCTTAGCGAAGACCTGATCAGCCGGTCGGTACCTGCCCTGGCCATCGCCGGCATCACGGTACTGTGCCTTGCGATCCTGATGCTCATTGCCAGCCTGCAACCCGCTCTGCGCGCCGCCCGCACCCAACCCGGCCGCTGGCTTCGGGAGGATTGACTGAGTAGTTCATTGCCGGTTTCATGCCATCGCGAACGGTCAGCGTCCTTGAATTTGCGATAATAAGAGGCCGAGCCGAAAGGAATCTGTTCGATGAACCAGGAGTTTCCGATTCGCTATGTCGAGCCGGTGTTTCGGCCGCCGAGCGAGGCGCGGTCGTTGATTTTGCCGGTGACCGACGGTTGCTCGTGGAACCGTTGCACCTTCTGCGAGATGTACACCGCGCCGCAGAAGAAATTCCGTGCCCGCGACGAGGCCGAGGTGATGGCTTCGATCGAGCGGGCCGGGGCAATGCTGGGCGACCAGGTTCGCCGGGCGTTCCTGGCCGATGGTGATGCCCTGGTGCTGCCCACTCACCGGCTCGAGCGCATTCTGGAAGCGCTTCGGGCGCATTTTCCGCGCCTGGAGCGGGTGGCCAGCTACTGCCTGCCGCGCAACCTGAAGCGCAAGTCGGCAGCGGAGCTTCGCGCTCTGGCCGATCTGGGTTTGACCATGGCCTATGTCGGGGCCGAATCCGGTGACGACCTGGTGCTCAAGCGCGTCAACAAGGGCGAGAGTTTCGATTCGACGCGCAATGCGCTGGACAAGCTGGGCGAGGCCGGCATTACCCGCTCCATCATGATCCTGAATGGCCTGGGTGGCCGCCAGCATTCCGAGCGTCATGCCGACAACTCGGCGCGCCTGGCCAACCTGACCCAGCCGGAGTTCCTGTCCACCCTGGTGGTGAGTTTTCCGCTCGGCGAGGAACGTTTCCGCGCGGATTACCCGGATTATGAACCGCTCGATCAAAACGGTCTGTTCGTCGAACTGGCGCGCCTGATCGATGGGCTGGAGCTGGAAGCCACCGAGTTTCGTTCCGACCACGCCTCGAACTGGTTGCCGCTGAAAGGCCGGCTTGGCCGTGACAAGACCGAGCTGATGGGTCGTCTGACCCAGGCCATCGAGCAGCCCGAGCAGGCCCGGCTGCGTCCTGAATGGGCGCGCGGGCTTTGATTCCATTGAAAAGGATTTGACGATGACTGAGCGTTCTGCCGTTGTCCTGCTTTCGGGCGGGCTGGATTCGGCCACCGTACTGGCCGAGGCCGTGGCTGCCGGCTTCCAGGCGCATACCCTGGCGGTGGATTACGGCCAGCGACACCGTTCCGAACTGCAGGCCTCCGAGTTGGTCAGCCAGGCACTGGGCGCTAAATCACACCGGGTGGTGTCGGTTGATCTTCGTACCATCGGCGGTTCGGCACTGACCGACGATATCGACGTGCCGGTCGAGCCCGGCGAAGGCATCCCGGTGACTTACGTGCCGGCCCGCAACACGCTGATGCTGAGTCTGGCCCTCGGCATGGCTGAAGTGCTCGCGGCCCAAGACTTGTTCATTGGCGTCAACGCCGTGGATTATTCCGGCTACCCGGACTGTCGTCCGGCGTTTATCGAGAGTTTTCAGTCGTTGTGCAACCTGGCCACCAAGGCCGGTGTCGAGGGGGCGCGATTCAATATCCATACCCCGCTGATTGACCTGACCAAGGCCCAGATCATCCAGCGCGGCATCGCCCTGGGCGTGGATTATTCGATGACGGTGTCCTGTTACCAGGCCGATGAGCAGGGACGTGCCTGCGGGGTGTGTGATTCCTGCCGCCTGCGTCGCCAGGGCTTTGAGCAAGCCGGCGTGGCCGACCCGACGCGCTACGCATAAGTGGGAAGAATTGTTGCCGGGAAGGGTTGAACTGCCGGCTGGAATGCCGACACGACGCCAGACGACGTCGTGTCGGCTTCCCGATGCGGCGTTACCGGCCGGCTCGAATGGCGGCGAGTCCGAGTGCGATCAGCAGCATGGTGAGGAGAATCAGCGCGGTCGGTGAGTTGACGGGGACGCTGACGGCTGATGGTTGCGATGTCGGCGCTCCCGGCGCCGAGAACTCGCTGATGACGACACTGGCAGCTCCCTCTTCGCAGTCCGTGCAATCGATGTAAAAGCCAAAATCATCGCCTTGGGTAACACTCACGGTAGTGATGTCCGATTGAATATCTGCCCCTCCATCGTCGCTCAACTGGGTCAATTCACCGTTCAGGACGTATCCGAAAACGTCGAATTCCGGACCATCCACGTCCTCGGTTTCATAATCCCAACGGAAACCAAGCGTTCCGGTTCCGGTGATTTCCGCGGTAAAGACAAGCAGGCAGCCATCATCAAGAAACCGTGCTTGCTGGATGCGTTCTGCGCGGCTCAGGCCATCGAACTGAGGACCGTTTAAAATATCGCAGCTATCGTCGCCACCCTGCAGGAGGATGGATGCGGGTGCCCCGGAAGTGTCGACTTCTCCGCCACCAGCCGGGGGGAACCCGGACTGAATCTCCGTCCAGTTGGCAATGCTGTAATCGCCATCAAACTGTGCCAGTACCGACGGTGAAAGAAAAAGCGAGAGTCCCATGGCCAGGCAAACTGGCAAAAACTTGGTGGTCTTGATCATTGGTAGCGTGTCCCTATTAGGCAAATTTAGTGCGATCATGCGAACCGGATCACAGGCTGAGTATAGCCGTTGAGCCGCGCAGAATGCCAAGCGCTTCGGGGTTTAAGTTGAAATTGTTCCTCAACTCAGGCGGTTCGACGGATCAGGCGTTTGGCCAGCCAAAGCAAGCCCTCGGTGTTGCCGGGCACCCGGCGCAGACTATCCGAGGCCTCAAGCGCCAGTTCTTCGATGCGCTGGCGAGCGGGCTCGACGCCAAACAGGGCCGGCCAGCTGGCCTTGTCGTGGGCCAGGTCGGCACCGCTGGCCTTGCCGGTGATCTCCGGGTCACCTTCAATGTCCAGCAAGTCGTCACGAATCTGGAAGGCTAGGCCGACGGCATCGGCAAAGCGGGCCAGGTGGTCGCGCACTGCGGGGTCGGACTTGGCTGCCAGCCGCCAGGGCATTGCCACGGCAGCCTGAATGAGGGCGCCGGTCTTGAGGGCCAGCATGTGTTCAACAGCCGCCCGGTTGGGACGGGTGCCTTCCATTTGAAGATCCAGCGCCTGGCCGCCGGCCATGCCGGAGGCACCGCAGGCCTGGGTCAGATCGGCCAGCATGGCGACGGCCGCGACCGGGCACTGTTTCAGGGCGGGTGCCGTGGCCAGTGCCTCAAAAGCCAGCGCCTGCAGGGCATCACCGGCCAGAATGGCAGTGGCTTCGTCAAACGCCAGGTGGGCAGTGGGCTGACCGCGGCGCAGGTCGTCATCGTCCATGGCCGGCAGGTCATCGTGAACCAGCGAGTAGCAGTGAATGAGCTCCACCGCGCAGGCGGGCGCATCGAGCTGTTCGATGGGAATGTTGAGGGCCTCGCCGCTGGCGTAGACCAGTAGCGGCCTTAAACGCTTGCCGCCGTTGAAGACGACGTAGTTCATGGCCTGGCGCAGCCGGTCATCGCCGGCTTCGCCGAGAATGGACTCAAGCTCGCGGTTGGCGCGCTCGATCAGCGAGCCGCAGCGATCAGCCCAGTCGGCGGAGTCCACCGCGCGACTCAGTCAAATGGCCACAGGCGCTGCCACAGGCTGCGGCGTTCGGGCGGCCGGTTGGCCAGGTCGGCAAAGTTGTATTCGAGCACTTCACGGGTGTCGACCGCCAGTTCGTCGAGGCCAAGTCGGGCGAAGCTGCGTTCAAGCAGGTCGAGTGCGTCGACGTTGGCCGGCGCGTTGGGATAGTTCTCGATCACGAAGCGGGCCCGGTTGATGGCCGCCACATAGGCCGAGCGGCGGAAGTAGTACTCGCCAATGACGATCTCGTGTTCGGCCATCACGTTGCGCAGGAACACCATGCGCTGGCGGGCGTCGCCGACGTAACGGCTTTCCGGATAACGACGGGTAAGCTCCTGGAAATCATTGAAGGCTCGCCGAGCGCTGTCCTGGTCCCGATCGACGATCTGGCCGGGAAAAATTCGCCGAAGACTGCCCATGGCCTGGTCGTAATGCACCAGACCCTTGAGGTACCAGGCGTAGTCCACGTTCGGATGCGTCGGGTAGGTACGAATGAAGCGGTCCAGCGTGGTCAGCGCCTGCTCGGGCTGGCGCGCCCGATGGTAGGCGTAAGCCATGTCCAGTTGGGCTTGTTCCGCGTGCCGGCCGAAGGGGAATCGTGTCGTCAGGTTTCGATACAGCCGAATGGCCTGTTCGAAATTGCGGTTGTTCAGCGCCTGTTGGGCCTCGGCATAGAGCGTTTCCGCGTCGCGATCATCTTCGCGCGTCTCGCGGTTGCAGCCAGTCGCCAGGCTGAGGCTCAGCGCAATCAGGCAAAGGGCGATTAGGCGGTAGACCGCTTGTAGTGGGAGTGAATTCTGCATAATGAACGAAATGATAAAGACATGAGGCTGGACCTGCCAGCCATTGAAGCCGCCATGATGCCAGATTGCGAAGTAAAAGGGCGTTAAATGACGCGAATCGTATCCCAAGCCCTGCGGGTGGATTTTGCCGACCAGGGACGACGGCTCGACCAATTGCTGGCCGAGCATTGGGAAGACTTTTCCCGCAGCCGGCTGGCCGACTGGATTCGCTCCGGCGACGTCCGGGTCAATGGTGAGAGAGTCAAGCCGCGTCACGCCGTCAGCCCCGGCGATGAAGTGACGCTTGAGGCCGAGCTGGCTGACCGGCCCGATACGCCCCGGCCGCAGCCGATCGCGCTGGAGCTGCTGATTGATCACCCCGAACTGTTGATTGTCAACAAGCCCCCGGGCCTGGTTGTGCACCCGGGTTCGGGAAATCCGGACGGCACCCTGGTCAATGCCCTGTTGCATTTCGACGCCAACCTGGCCGCCTTGCCGAGGGCGGGGCTGGTCCACCGGCTGGACAAGGACACCAGCGGCTGCCTGGTGATTGCCCGCACCACGGGCAGCCATCGTTTCCTGGTAGCGGCAATGAAAAAGCGTCTGATCAAGCGCCACTACCGGGCTGCGGTGTGGGGAGAGTTGATTGCTGGCGGCACCATTGACCAGCCGTTGGGTCGGCATCCGGTCGACCGGCGCAAGCAGATTGTGCGGCCCGATGGGCGCCAGGCGGTGACCCACTACCGGGTAGCGAAACGCTTGCAAGGTGCTACGCTGCTGGACGTGCAGCTTGAAACCGGCCGCACGCACCAGATTCGCGTGCACATGGCGCATGCTGGCTTTCCGATTCTGGGCGACCCGATGTACGGTCGCCGTGGCGCGCCGGCCGGGCTCAGTGATGTCCAGCGAGCGGCCTGGCAGCAGTTTCCTCGCCAGGCTCTCCATGCCTGCCGTATCCAGGTGCCACTGCCGGGCGGTGGCGACCCGATCGAGGCCGAAGCGACGTTGCCTGCCGACATGCGCACGCTGATCGAGGTCCTGGACCGGGGCGAGTCTCGATGACTGAAGCGCCCGTCATGATTCGCCCTGATTGGGACGTGGCTGGAACGGTTCGGGCATTGGCAACCACTCGTCAGGGCGGTGTCAGCCAGGGTGTTTGGTCGAGCTTCAACCTGGGCGCGCAGTGTGGCGATCAGCCGGATGCCGTTGCGCGGAATCGCCGTCGCTTGGGGACCATGCTCCCGGCGGCACCCCGTTGGTTGCGACAGGTGCATGGGCAGCGAGTCATTCATCTGGACGACTGGCAGGAGGGGATTGAGGCCGATGGCGCCTGGACAGACCGTCCCGGGCAGGTGGTCGCCATTCTAACTGCCGATTGCCTGCCCGTGCTGCTGGCGGATCGAGATGGGCGGGTAGTGGCTGGTTTGCATGGAGGCTGGCGTGGCCTCGCGGCGGGTATTCTGGCTGAGGGCGTGGCGGCGCTGCCGGTATTGCCTGAACGGCTGTCCGCCTGGATCGGCCCGGCTATTTCGGCCCAGGCCTACGAAGTCGATGATTCGGTTCGTCAGGCGTTTTCAAGCCAGGAAGCGTCCTGGTCGGCCTACTTTTCAGCCAATGCGCGCGGGCGCTTTCAGGCCGATCTGAAAGGTCTGGCGGCGGCTCAACTGGAGGCGGCCGGCGTGGGCCAGGTGATCGACTGCCAGCGCTGCACCGCCGACGAATCCCGGCAGTTTTTTTCTTACCGCCGTGACCAGGGTCGCTGTGGCCGTCAGGCCAGTCTGATCTGGCTCGCCTCGACGCAGGGCTGACCTTGCCAATCCAGTGCCGGCTATCGGCCGGGTTTGGTGGCTTTTCGGTTACAATGTCATCCCGGACTCATTCCATCATGGACAGCCGGGCATGACCTCTCTGATATTCGTTACCGGCGGCGTAGTTTCGTCGCTGGGCAAAGGCATTGCCGCCGCCTCGTTGGGCTCGATTCTTGAAGCCCGGGGTCTGCGCGTCACGCTCCTGAAACTCGACCCCTACATCAACGTCGACCCGGGCACGATGAGCCCGTTCCAGCATGGCGAGGTATTCGTCACTGAAGACGGTGCCGAAACCGACCTGGACCTGGGCCATTACGAGCGCTTCGTGCGAACACGCATGACCCAGCGCAATAACTTCACGACGGGCCGAATTTATGCCAACGTCATCGCCAAGGAACGGCGTGGCGACTACCTGGGCTCGACGGTGCAGGTCATCCCGCACATTACCGACGAGATCAAGGACTCGGTCAACCAGGCGGTTGAAGGTTACGACGTCGCCCTGATCGAGATTGGCGGCACGGTCGGTGACATCGAGTCACTGCCTTTCCTTGAAGCCATCCGCCAGCTTGGCTTCGAATACGGCAAGCAGGCGTTGTTCATGCACCTGACCCTGGTGCCCTACCTGCGTGCGGCCAACGAAATCAAGACCAAACCGACCCAGCATTCGGTCAAGGAGTTGCGTTCGATCGGTATCCAGCCCGACGTGCTGCTGTGTCGTTGCGAACGCATGCTCTCCGATCACGAACGCAAGAAAATCGCCCTGTTTACCAATGTGGCGCCGGAAGCGGTCATTTCGGCGGTCGACGTGGACAGCATCTACAAGATCCCCTTGTTCTATCACCGCCAGGGTCTCGATCGCATCGTGCTGGATCGGCTCAATATCCAGTCGACCGCGCCGGATCTGTCCGACTGGGAAGACGTGATGGAGCGGATATCCCGGCCGCTGCATGAGGTCACCGTGGCGATGGTGGGTAAATACGTTGAACATGCCGATGCCTACAAATCGCTGAACGAGGCCCTGGCTGCGGGCGGCTTGCCCGACCAGATCAAGGTGCGTATTCGTCCGGTGGAATCGGAGGAAATCGAGCAGTCGGGCGTCAGCGTGCTGGACGGTGCCGATGCCATCCTGGTGCCCGGCGGTTTTGGCGAGCGCGGCTTCGAAGGCAAACTGATGGCCATTCGCCATGCGCGAGAGCAGGGCATTCCTTATCTGGGAATCTGTCTGGGTATGCAAACCGCGGTGGTCGAGTTTGCCCGCAATGTATGCGGCCTGTCCGAGGCCAGTTCCACCGAGATGAATCCCGAGACGCCGCATCCGGTCATCGGCCTCATTACCGAGTGGCTGGACGAGAAAGGCCAGCGTGAACTGCGCGACGCCGGTGGCGATCTGGGCGGCACCATGCGATTGGGTGCCCAGCGTTGCCGCCTGAAACCGGGCAGCCTGGCGCGCAAGCTCTATGCCCGGGACGAAATCCTCGAGCGTCACCGACACCGTTATGAATTCAACAACCACTACCGCGACGCCGTGACGGAAGGCGGCATGGTGCTGTCCGGGTTGTCGATGGACGGCAACCTGGTCGAGATGGTTGAGCTCCCGGATCACCCCTGGTTCGTGGCCTGCCAGTTCCATCCGGAGTTCACCGCGACGCCGCGCGACGGTCACCCGCTGTTTGCCGGTTTCGTGCGCGCGGCCCTGCAGCGACAAAAAACGCTTGAAGACGGCTCCACAGAGGGCCCGGAATGATGCAGATGGGGCCGTACACGGTCGGGCTGGATCAGCCGCTGTTCCTGATTGCCGGGCCCGACACGCTCGAGTCGCTGGACATGTGCCTGGAGGTGGCCGGGCACTTGAAGGAAGTCTCCGACCGGCTGGGTATTCCCTATGTGTTCAAGGGCTCGTTCGACAAGGCCAATCGCACCTCGGTGAAAAGCTATCGCGGCCCCGGGTTGGACGACGGACTGGCCATGCTCTCGGCAATCAAGTCGCAGATTGGCGTGCCGGTGCTGACGGATGTGCACGAAGACACGCCGCTGGAGGCGGTGGCCGAAGTGGTCGATGCCATCCAGACGCCGGCCTTTCTGTGTCGGCAGACCAATTTCATCCAGAACGTGGCAAGTCTGGGCAAGCCGGTCAACATCAAGAAAGGCCAGTTTCTCTCGCCCTGGGAAATGAGCCGTGTAGTGGAAAAGGCCCGCGCCGTGGGCAATGACCAGTTGATGGTCTGCGAACGCGGCTACATGTTCGGCTACAACAACCTGGTCGTCGACATGCGCTCGCTGGCGATCATGCGCGAGACCGGCTGCCCGGTGGTGTTCGATGCCACCCACTCGGTGCAATTACCGGGCGGCCAGGGCGAGTCGTCGGGCGGTGCCCGTGAATTCATCCCGGTGCTGGCCCGTTCCGCCGTGGCGGCCGGCGTGGCCGGTCTGTTTTGCGAAACCCATCCCGACCCGGACAAGGCACTGTGCGACGGCCCCAATTCAATGCGACTGTCTGAGATGGAAGCCATGCTCGAGACGCTCGTCGCCATTGACCGAGTCATCAAGAATCCAGCGGTGAAAGACCAAACCTGAGAAGCAAGACAGTACGGCGGCCGGTTAGGCTTTTCGCTGTCTTTTTACCGTCTTCCTTCTCAACTTTCACCTCCGTACAACCAGAGGAAAACCATGCAAATTCAATCCATCAGAGCCCTTGAAATTCTCGATTCACGCGGCAACCCGACGCTGGAAGCCGAAGTGACGCTTGATAACGGCATTATTGGCCGGGCCGCTGTGCCGTCAGGTGCCTCCACCGGCTCTCGCGAGGCGGTCGAGCTGCGTGATGGTGATGAGCATCGCTATCTGGGCAAGGGTGTTCGGCAGGCCGTGGAGGCAGTCAATGGCGAAATCAGCCAGGCCCTGGTGGGACAAGAGGCTGGTGACCAGGCCGCCATTGATCGCGCGATGATCGAGCTCGACGGCACGGATAACAAGGCAAGGCTGGGGGCCAATGCTCTGCTGGGCGTGTCGCTGGCTCACGCCCACGCGGTGGCGGCGTTTGACAAGCAGTGGCTGTACCAGTCGTTGGCCACGCCTGAACGTCCGCCGTCGCTGCCGGTGCCGATGATGAACATTCTCAACGGCGGGGCCCATGCCGATAACCGGGTGGATATCCAGGAGTTCATGATCATGCCCGTCGGTGCGCCGGATTTCCCCAGCGCGCTGCAGGCCGGTACCGAGATATTCCATGCCCTGCGCAGCATCCTGCGCTCGCGTGGTTTGAACACGGCCGTTGGCGATGAGGGTGGTTTTGCGCCCGACCTGGGCTCGAACGAAGAAGCGTTGGAGTTGCTGATGACCGCGATCGTCCAGGCCGGTTATCAGCCGGGCGAGCAGATCGCGCTGGCGCTGGACGTGGCCTCCAGTGAGTTCTATCAGAATGGCCGTTACAACCTGGCAGCAGAGGGCCGGAGTTTCGAAGCAGACGGCTTCGTCGACTACCTGGCTGGCCTGGTCGAGCGGTATCCGATCGTCTCCATTGAAGATGGCATGGACGAAAGTGACTGGGAAGGTTGGAAACTGCTGACCGAAAAGATGGGCGACACGGTTCAGCTGGTGGGTGATGATCTGTTCGTGACCAATACCGAAATCCTGGCCCGCGGTATTCGCGAAAAGATCGGTAACGCCATTCTGATCAAGCCCAACCAGATTGGCACCCTGACCGAGACGCTGGAAGCTATTCGCATGGCGCAGGCGGCTGGCTTTGCGACCATCATTTCACACCGCTCCGGCGAAACCGAGGACGTGACCATTGCCGATCTGGCCGTGGCCACCGATGCCGGTCAGATCAAGACCGGCTCGCTGTGCCGATCCGATCGGGTGGCCAAGTACAACCAGTTGCTGCGCATCCAGGCGCGGCTGGGTGAAAGTGCCCGTTACGCCGGACGCCAGGCGGTTCGCTGTGCTTGACGATTCACCGGCCGCCTGAACGGGCGGCCGATGAATCAGTCGTCGAGTTTCTCGAGGATGGCGCCGACGATATCGTTCATCGTCAGGATGCCCTGAAGTTCGTTGTTGGTCGTTACCAGCAGGCGCTTGAGGTCAAAATTCAGCATCAGACTGACGGCATGGCGAACCTCCAGCGAGGGCGGTACCGCCAAAGCAGGGCGGGTGGCGATGTCGTAGACGTTGACCAGGTCGATATCGCCTTCTTCTTCTATGATGCTGCGCAGGATGGCGGTGTAGGTGAGAATGCCATAGGCATCGCCTTCATGGCGCTTGTCGACCACCAGCGATTTGACCCTGTGCTTGCGCATCAGCGCCATGGCCTCGCGCAACGTGGCCATGCAGGAGACCGAGATCACCTTGGTGATCATCAGGTCCTCAACCAACTTTCGGGACTCTTCCTTGCTCATCAGATCTCGTCCTCCATTTGGCGAGTGAACTTGTCGATTTCGGTTGTCTGGATGCCGCCCAGATGTTCCAGCGGAATGGTGAAGGCCACGCCGCGCGGGTCGTCATCCAGCCCCAGTTCGCGGGTCAGCGCCTTGAGTACGTGCAGCGAGAGCTTTTTCTCCAGTACAAACAGCAGGACTGACTGCGAGCCTTCGTAGGTCAGGCCGAAGAAGGTCTTCTTTTCCTTGCCGGTAATGCCTCGGGCATTGAGCAGGGTGACGGCGCCTGCGCCGGCTTCACGAGCCACGTCGATGGCCTTGTCTTCCATCTCCTCGGCAAGCAGGGCAACCAGAACGGAAAATTTCATGACGATGATCCTTGTTTCGAATGTCTGGCACGGTTCATCCAGTCCACGACGATGGCGTAGACCATGACCGTGACGATCGGGAAGATCGAGGCGAAGGCAATCAGCCCAAAGCCGTCGATCATCACGTTGCGGCCCTCGATATGGGTCGCAAGTCCAATGCCCAGGGCCGTGATCAGCGGCACGGTGACTTCGGAGGTGGTCACGCCGCCGAGGTCATAGGCCAGGGCAATAATATAGCGCGGGCAGAGGAAGGTCAGCGCAATCACCAGTGTGTAACCCGCGATGATGTATAGGTGAATCGAGTCGCCGGCGACAATCCGGTGCACGCCGATGGTGATGCCAATGGCCACGCCGAGGGCCACCAGCAGGCGAATCGCCTGGCCGTTGATGCGACCATTGGCGGCTTCCTCGGCTTTCTTGCCCACGGCAATCAGGGCCGGTTCGGCCATGGTGGTGGCAAAGCCGATGGCAAAGGCGAACAGGTAGAGAAAAAACAGGCGGTCATGAGCGATCAATTGCTCGGCCATGCTCTCGCCAATCGGGAACAGCCCCATTTTCAGGCCGACGACGAAGGCGTACAGGCCAACAATCACCAGGGCAAAACCGGTGATGACCATTGGCAGACGAGGGATACGCTTGCGAATGACCAGGAACTGGAAAATCAGGATGACGGTGATGATCGGGAGCACGTCGCGAATCATCTTGCCCAGATCCATCAACAGGGCGGGCAGCGTGCCGGGTAGAGCGGTGCTCGCCGCTTGTTCAACGGCTTCGACCACGCGCTCGGTTTCAGCCTGGGTCTCCGCCTCACCCATGCCGAAAACAACAATGCCGTAAAGCTGAACGGTGATCATCGGCACCATGACCGCCAGCGCAACCAATCCGAATCCGTCGATCAGGGGATTGCGCCCGCGAATCGAGGCTGCCAGGCCCAGGCCCAGCGCGGCAATCAGCGGTACCGTCACGATATTGGTAGTCACCCCGCCGGAGTCGTAGGCCAGGCCGACAATTTCCGGTGGGGCGAAAAACGTCACGAGGACCACGGTGGCGTAGCCGCCGATCATCATCCAATGCAGGGGCAGGCCCAGAATGATCCTGAGCACACCGACCGCGACCACGGCGCCGACGGAGGTGGCCACCAGCAACCGCAGCATCAGCGGATCAACCCGGCCTTCGCTGATCAGTTCGGCCTGCTCGGCCACGGCAATCAGGGCCGGCTCGGCAACCACTGCGCCAAAGCCCATGCAAAAGCCGAAGATCATCAACCAGGGCAGCGAACCCTTGCTGGCAAACTCATCGGACAGGTTCTTGCCGATGGGGAAAACCCCCATGTCCAGACCCTGCAAGAAAAGCGCTACCCCCAACACGACGATCAACAAGCCGATGACAATGCTGGCCAGCCCGTCGGGCGTTTGTTGCAGAACAGCAATCTGGAAAAAGGCAACCACCAGCACAATCGGCAGCAAATTGCGCGCCGCATGCGTCAGCGTGTCGAAGAATTGCCGAATGAATTGCATGGTGCTTATGATGCCAGCCGGCGGGTCGGTTGGGTCTATTTCTTTTTACCCTGGGCGATGGGTGATCACACCTTAATGCAAATCATTCGCGTTATACTATGGTTCTGTCTTGATGAGAGAAGCTGCATGATTCGAGCCATTCTTGTGTCTTCAGTGGTGCTGGTGCTGATCGCCTGCGGCGGCAATGGCGACTCGGATCGTGATGTTGCCGGTGCAAGCGATGAGCGTGCCGCTGACCGCGTGGTGGTTTACACCTCGCGCCAGCCGCATTTGATCGAGCCCTTGTTCGATCGATTCACCGCAGAGACCGGCATTGCCGTTCAGTTCACCAGCGACAACGAGGCGTCGTTGATCGAACGGCTGGCGGCTGAAGGCGCTCGCACCAGTGCCGATGTTTTCATCACCGTGGATGCCGGCAACCTGTGGTTCGCCGCCGAGCGCGGCTTGTTGGCCGAGTTGGACAGCCCAGAGCTGGAGTCGGCCATTCCGGCTTCCCTTCGCGACGAGCAGGGGCGCTGGTTTGGTCTTTCGCTGCGAGCGCGTACCCTGATGTTCCATCCCGACCGTGTCGATGCTGGCGAGTTGTCCACCTACGAAGACCTGGCCGACCCGCGCTGGGCGGGGCGTTTGTGTCTGCGTACCTCGCGCAAGGTCTACAACCAGTCGCTGGTTGCCATCATGATCGAGGCCCATGGCGTGGAGCGAACCGAAGAAATCGTCCGAGGCTGGGTCAGCAATCTGGCCACCAACCCGTTTGCCTCTGACACGCAGATGATCCAGGCGATTGCCGCCGGTCAGTGCGATGTCGGCATTGCCAACACCTATTATCTCGGTCGACTGCTGGCTGACGATCCGGACTACCCGGTGGACTTGTTCTGGGCCAACCAGGGCCAGGGCGGCGTTCATGTCAATGTATCGGGGGCCGGCCTGACCCGTCATGCACCGCGTCCCGACGCCGGGCGTGCCTTGATTGAATGGTTGGCGTCCGACGCCGCGCAGGGCGAATTTGCCGAGCGCAACCTCGAGTTTCCGGCCAACCCGGCGGTTCCCGCGCGCGGGCTGGTTCAGGACTGGGGCGACTTCGAGTCGGACCCCACACCCCTGACCGTGGCCGGTGAGCGTCAGGCCGAGGCGGTGCGGCTGATGGATCGTGTCGGTTACCGCTGAGCATCTGACGCGCCGAAATCCTTCGGCCACCTCGAAAAAGCGCCCGGCACGTCGCTGGGCGCTTTTGCCGTTGCTGGTGCTGGTGAGCCTGCCTCTGCTGATGCTGCTGCTGAGCTGGGCCAGCCCGCAGAGCGATACCTGGGAGCATTTACGCGCTCACCTGATGCCGCTGCTGGTCAGGAACACCATGTTGTTGCTGCTGGTGGTCGGTGCCGGCGTGACCGTGGTGGGCGTGGCCATGGCCTGGTTGTCGGCCTGCTGCGAATACCCTGGACGGCGCTGGCTGGACCCTTTGCTGGTGCTGCCGCTGGCCTTCCCGACCTATGTGCTGGCATTCATTTACCTGGGCGTCATGGACTTCAGCGGCCCGATCCAGACGCTGTGGCGTGGCTGGTTTGACAGCAGTCCGGCGCTGCTGACAGCCTTGTCGCAACCGGCCGGCGTGCTGTTCATTCTGATTCTGGCTTTTTATCCCTACGTTTACTTGCTGGCCAGGGCCTCCTTTATCAGCGGCGGTCTGGCCGCGTTTGAAGCCGGTCGCAGCCTGGGCGTGGGCCCGCTACCCACCTTCATGCGGGTTGCCTTGCCGATTGCCCGTCCGGCCATCGTGGCGGGTCTGGCTCTGGCCCTGATGGAAACCCTGGCCGACTTCGGCGCGGTCTCGATCTTCGGGTTCGATACGTTCACCACGGCGATATTCCGCACCTGGTACGGGCTGTTCAATTTGACCGCGGCCGTTCAGCTTGCGTCGATCTTGATGCTGTTCATCCTGGTGTTGTTGCTGGCCGAGCGGTTCAGCCGCAGCAGCCGGCCGCGGGCCACTGAACGCCGCTCCGGAGGGCATCGCATCCGTCTGCGCGGCTGGCAGGCCGCGGCAGCCACCGGCAGCCAGGTGCTTTTGGTGTTGCTGGCCGTAGTGATTCCGCTGATTCAGCTGGTTGCCTGGGCCTGGCCGAATCTGCCCGACATCCTCGGCGGCAGCATGCCGCGGGTGATTGGCTCGACCATGCTCCTGAGCCTGGTTGGTGCCTTCACGGTTCTGCTGGGCGGTATCTTGCTGTTGCTGGCAACCCATCGTGCCCCCCGACGCTGGGTGGCGCTGGGCGAAGTGGCGGCATTGGGCTATGCCATTCCCGGCACCGTGCTGGCCGTGGCCATCATGCTCAGCTTCATCCGTTTTGACCAGTGGGCCGGAACCGCGCTGGCCGGTGGATTGCTGGCCCTGATTCTGGCGTATCTCATTCGCTTTGTCCGCGTGGCCTGGGGGCCGCTGGACGGGGTGGCCGGTCGCATTCGACCGGAATACCTGGAAGTGGCGCGAAGCCTGGGGGTGTCCAAGTGGCAGCGCTTGTGGCGGGTCAATGTGCCGCTGTTGTGGCCGGGGCTGGTCACCGCCTTTTTGCTGGCGCTGGTGGAAATCGCCAAGGAGTTGCCAGCCACGCTGATGCTGCGCCCCTTTGGCTGGGAAACCCTGGCCGTGAGAATCTACGAATTGACCGCTGAGGCCCAATGGGAGTTGGCCGCCTTGCCGTCGCTGGTGCTGGTTATTCTCGGTGCCATTCCGGTATTCGTGCTGATTCGTCGGGCGACGCTGGTCAAGTGATCCCGGTGATTCCGATCCCTGCCATTCTGTAAACTATCGTTTTCTTTTACCAAGCGTCTCATGACTCAAAAGACCCCCCTGTTCGATGCACACCTGGCTGCCGGCGGCAAGATGGTGGAGTTCGCTGGTTGGCAGTTGCCAATCAGCTACGGTTCCCAGATGGAAGAACACCACGCGGTCCGCGACTCGGCCGGCATGTTCGATGTATCCCACATGACGGTGGTGGACGTCCACGGACCGGGCGCCCGGGACTATCTGCGCCGTCTGCTGGCCAACGATATTGCCAAACTGGCCGAACACGGCCAGGCCCTGTACGGCTGCATGCTCAACCAGGAAGGTGGTGTCATCGACGACCTGATTACCTATTGGATCGAGGACGAGTTTTACCGAACGGTGGTCAATGCAGCGACCCGCGCGGTGGATCTGGCCTGGATGCGCGAGCAGGCTGACGGCTTTGATGTGCGCATCGAAGAACGCGATGATCTGGCCATGATCGCGGTCCAGGGACCAAAGGCCCGCGAACGGGTCATCGACATTCTTCGCGCCCCGGCACTGGAAGCGCTCAAGCCCTTCCGGGCGATCAGTCACGGCGAGTGGTTCATTGCCCGCACCGGCTATACCGGTGAAGACGGTTTCGAGGTGCTGCTGCCCAATGATCAGGCCGAAGGTTTCTGGCAGGCGCTGTTCGAGCGCGAGGTTCGCCCCTGTGGCCTGGGTGCCCGCGACAGCTTGCGCCTGGAAGCCGGTTTGAATCTTTACGGGCAGGATATGGACACCCAAACCAGCCCGCTGGTTTCGAACCTGGGCTGGACGGTCGCATTTGAGCCGGATGACCGGGAGTTCGTCGGTCGCGCAGCGCTGGAGGCGCAAAAGGCTGCCGGCGTGCCGCAGCGTCTGATAGGCCTCGTGCTGGCCAAAGGCGCCATCCCGCGATCAGGTGCCGTTGTCCATACGCCAGCAGGCGAGGGCCGCGTGACCAGCGGAATCTTTGGTCCGACCACCGAATGCCCGGTGGCGCTGGCACGCATTCCGGCCGGGGATTTTGATCAGGTGGAGGTCGAGCTGAGAGGCCGTCGCCTGGCCGCCCGGGTGGTCAAACCGCCCTTCGTGCGCAATGGCGTCGTGAAAATCTGATCGCTCAGGAGACGGCTTCGAAGCGATTGGCTTCGCGATTCTTGCGCACTGTCTTCGGGTCCCAGATTCGACCGTTCATGGCAATCCAAACGCCGGGCGGCAATGCCTGGACAGCGCCGACGGCGCAGCCAATGTTGAACACCGCGTCCGAATCGATGAATCGCGCCGGGTTCAGTGCGCCGGTCATCACGATCACTCGTTCTCCCACGTCACCCAATGCCTCGGCGGTCTCGGTCATGGTGTCGGTTCCGTGAGTGATCAGAAAATGACGATCGTCGCTGGCCCGGATGGCTTGTCGGATCAGACTTCGGTCGTCACTGTTGAGGTGCAGCGAGTCCTTTCGGAGCAGCGCCCGTATCTCCCATTCAAAGGCAACATTCATGGCCCGCAGGATCCGACCGATTTCAGGCTCACCGATCTGATAGTCCGACTTGTCGTCATAGTAGATCTTGTCGATGGTGCCGCCGGTGGTGAGAACGTTGAGCTTTTTCACAATGCTGAGCCCTAATTGGACGAAACGGTTGATTTCGCTGAATGGATAAGTGCGGGTAGTATAGCGGCGATGAATCGACACTCATGGATGCGATTGAGCCTTCTGGTCACGGCGATGGTCTTGATGCCTTGCGCATCGTTCGCCGATGACTCGGCGTTTATTGCCGAGCAGGTGGCCCGGCACTGGCAACCGGATACGCAAGTGGCTGCCCAGCAGGAAACACTGGCCGTAGCGGCCTGGCTGGATGCGGGCGCACCTGGAAGTGACGACTGGGCGGACCAGGTCGCGCACCGGTTGGGGCAAATTCGGCGTTTGGCAGCTCGCGTGCCTCCAGAGCAGGTTGCATTGAGCGACGGTTTCTTCGCCTGGCTGGTTCACGGCCGGGAGCACAACCTGTCGGTGCTGCCACCGCCCAGCGGTTTTGTTTCGCTGTCGGCTATTTCAACCCTTCCGGGCGAACAAAATGCGGCCGCCCGTCTGGCCCGCCGTTATCCACTGGCCAGTCGACAGTCCGTCGGGATCTGGTCATCGCTGCTCGACGTGTTGGCGGAAGCTGGCGTGGAAAACCCTTCCGAGGCTGTTCGCGAAGCGCTGGACGCTTGGCGTGGGCCGGTCGTCTCAGCGAATAACGGCCTGGCAGATGAATTGAACGAGGGTCAGCGCGAGAACACCACGGCAGAAAGCCTCGAGGAAGCTCGGTTGCTTGAGTATCGCGAGGCGCAGCAGGCCCGAGTGCTGGCATTGGCGGCGATTGACGACGAGCCGGATCATGCCCGCCTGATTGGCGAGCTTGTTCTTGAACAGGCCCGGTTTGACGCTTTGTCGGGGCGACCTTTGGCGGCCAGTTGGTTGCTACTGGAGGGGCTGTCGCGACTGGCCTTGCAGCCAGACCCATCCGACCAGGCTGGCGAGTTCCTGACGTTGATTGACCAGATCGGTAACGCAAGGGCCGAACTGCAGTTGATTGATCGCGATTTGCCAACCGTTTTCTCGCGACTTGAAGATGCCGCGGCCTTGCTGTCCCAGCAGGATGGCGCATCGTCGGCCGCTTTGTCCGAGCTGGCCGATGCCTATGCGCGGCTCGCGTTGTTCGCTCCGGACGCCGGTTTTTATCTTGACCAGCCGGTCCGCGAGGACATTCGTGACCTCATGACGCAATGCTATCCGGACCCGCTCCTGGTTGGTCCTCTACCGCGTGACCTGTTCGAGCGTTGCCTTGAGCAATTGACCGGATTGATGACCGAAGCTCTCGATCGAGAGGAGCTTACCGGCGGCGGCAGCGGGCCCTTTGCCGCAGAGTTTCTGAGGCGTGAATCGGCTTCCATGGCCTGGCAACGCGCCAACTATCTGGATGGGCACCTGGCCTGGCGACTGGCCTTGAACTGTCCGGCACCTGCCTGGATCAACACGCTGGAATGGAGCCTTCTCAGCCATCATCTCGGCCGTTGGGCGGCCCAGCGTCCAGCCTTCATGACCACGGAGCGCTGGCAGGACTGGCTGGCCGATGCGCTGGAGCCTGGTCGACAAGCCGAACTTCGGCGTCAGCAATGGCAGGCATGCCTGTTCGAATCAGGCGGGCAGCGGGCCGATTCCGTGGAGCGCATCCTCACCGAACTGGACCAGGCCTATCGAGAACTGGCCAACACCGTGGCCGATGCTGAGGCCCAGTTCCTCGCCGACAATACGCGGGCCACGGCCGACCTGGACTTGACCCAGGGCCCGACCCAACCGACCAGCTACCGCCCGGAAACGCTGATGGTCTCGCCCTGTCCGCAGCGGGAGACCTGCGGGGCGCGAGCCCCGCTCAGCGTCAGCCGGGCATTGTTGTCGTTGTTCCCCAGTCAATATCTGCTGGCCGACCAGTTGGGTCTGGGCGAGGTATCACTTTGTTATGGCGAGGTTGCCTGGGTTGAGCGTGAACAGCGCGCGGCGCGCCAGGGTGATCCTCGCGTTGCCAACTACCACGGACGCTTGCAGTTTGAGCTGTTTGGAGAGTTCCAGCGCGACGATGAGACCGAAACCGTTTTTGCTTATCGATTGACAGCCCAGTCCCCGCAACACTATCTGTTTGCCGCAGCGTCAGACGAGGTCCTGGACAGCGCCTGCCCGCGCGAGCTTGTCGGCCAACCGGTGGCCAGCCAGTTACCGGATGAGCGGCCCAGCCTGGTGCCTAACCGGCTGACCTATTTCGCGGCAGCACCGACCACGCCCGAGGCTGAACTGCTGGCCAATTGGGATCGCGGCGCTGAATGGCGGGATTGGTTCGTGACCGGCAACCAACTCGAAGCCTTGATCGAGCCCGATCCGGATCTGCTGCTTGAGACGGTTGCTGATCGCCTGCAAAGCCTGGCCCAGCAACGCGAGCGCCAGATTATTGCTCGTCTGCTTATCCAGGCCAGCAGCAATGGAAGTAGTGATCCACTTGCCGGGGCCATGCAAACGGTCAGCGAGTGGGTCACCCTGCTGAGGGCGACGACAGAACTGCATTATCCCGGGGTTGCGCGGCATGACCCTGTCGTTCGGGCTGCCCTTCGCGGTGAAGACGGGCTGGTTCACCGGGACCGAATCCGGCCGCTTCGGGACCGGCAGGTGCCCATGCGCGATGTCGCCGCTCAGGGCCGGGAGAAAGTTGAGATGTTACTGGATTACTGGCGTGCGCTACCCGCCCCGTTACGTGAACGAGGCCAACCTTCCCCCGAGCTGGATTTCGGCCTGGACCAGCTCGAGGCGCTGAAGTAGACCCAACGGAAACGCCTTCAAGAGCCCCCGGCTTTGGTAACTCGAGCGCCTGACAGGCCACAGAATGGATCGAGGCCATTGAGGGGCCCGACCAAAAGCATTTGTGTGGCACCAGCCGCATCATGACGCCGAGTGTTGCCCGACTTGCCGCAAGGTTACGAAGGTGTTGGTAACTAACCCGGCGGTGGCGCGCCAGGCTTTGGCCGGCGACGGATGGTAGGCAGGGCGGTGAAGTAGATTACGATCAGCACGATTTGCAGGGTGGCGGCGATGCGAGCATCGGGATTGGCATACACCTCCATCACCGCGTAGCTGAAATACATCAGCAGCAGACAGCCGGCAATCACCAGTGTGCGCCCATGCAACTGCCAGACGCCAGGCAGGAACAACATCAGTGGCGTCATTGTCAGCACCAGAGTGATCGGAATCGGCCAGACGTTTGGCGGGTTGATGAACAGGTACCAGATCGGCTGCAGCAGTAACAGGCCGATCAGGCTCCAGCGACACCAGGCCAGCTTGATCCAGGCGGTCATGCCAGCTTGGCCGCTATCGTGGCTACGCGCAGGCCAAGTGCTCGACACAGCCGTTTTTCGTCGTCATCCAGCGGGCGATCGCTATCGTTGCCGGCCAAGTGGCTGGCGCCATATGGGGTGCCGCCGGTTCGTGTCGATGACAGGGTCGACTCGGTGTAGGGCAGACCAACTATCAGCATGCCGTGGTGCAAAAGAGGAATCATCATGCTCAACAAGGTGGATTCCTGACCGCCATGCATCGAGCCGGTCGAGGTAAACACGGCAGCCGGCTTTCCGGCCAGGGTGCCCGAGAACCACTCGCTGGCCGTGCCGTCGAGAAAGTGCTTGACCGACGAAGCCATGTTGCCGAAGCGCGTCGGGCTGCCCAGGATCAGGCCGGCACATTCTTCGAGGTCGCGAGGCTCGACCAGTGCAGGACCATCTTCAGGCAGTGCTTTTCGTTTGGGGTCGATCGCAGAAGTCATGGGCTCAACGAACCGGAGGCGGGCCCGTACGCCGTCAACCTGCTCGACGCCCCGGGAGATTTCCCTGGCCATGGCCAGCGTGTTGCCATGTACTGAATGGGCCACGATCAGGATATCGTGCGTGTTCGCCTGGCTCATGGCAGTATGACTTCGACTGCGCTCGGTGGACGGCCGATGGCTGCCCGGGTTTCGCCACCCGCCTGCACGACGACAACGGGACGCTCCATCAGTTTAGGCGTTCTCGCCAGTACCTCGGCAACCTGCTCACTCGTGCTCCGGGCCGATAGGCCGCTGCTGGCGTATTCGGGCTCCTTGTTGCGCACCAGCGCATTGGCCGGCACGTCCAGTTGCTCGATGATACGCTTGAGCGTGGTGCTGTCCGGAGGGGTGTCCAGATAGCGGATGATGACAGGTTCGATGCCCTTCGATTCAATCAGCGCCAGCGTTTCGCGACTTTTTGAACATCGCGGGTTGTGGTAAATGGTGACGGTCATGGAACAACAACAAAGTCCAGAAAACAATATCAGCCAGTCTAACGCCGGTCCGTCAATTCCGGGCAAGCTTGGACCATTGCAGGCCTTGCTTGAGCGACGCTGGCTGAAAGCCTTTTTCCATCATCTGTTCCGCCAGTTCAGGGAGGACCGCAGTTTCGAGGCGGCGGGTGCACTCAGCTACACCACCTTGCTGGCCCTGGTTCCCCTGATGGCCGTCATGTTTGGCGTGGTTTCCGCGTTTCCGGTCTTTGATCGCTGGGCCGAAGAAATCGAAGCGTATATCTTCACCAACTTCGTACCAACGGCCGGCGACCAGATTCAGGAATACCTGCAGGAATTTGTCGGTCGCACGGCCGGCCTGACCGGGGCTGGCACAGCGTTTCTGCTTGCCACGGCCATCCTGCTGATGAGCACGATCGAGAAAAGCCTTAACCGTATCTGGCGGGTAGCCAGCCAGCGACGGCCGGTCAGCCGTCTGGTGACCTACTGGGCGGTGCTCACGCTGGGTCCATTGCTGATGGGTGCTTCCCTGGTGTTGACGTCCTACCTGGCCGCGCTGCCGTTGCTGGCACCGGAGATGGTTCGCGGCGCCTTGCAGGAACTGGTGCTGGGCGCGACGCCCTTTATCGTTGCCTGGGTTGGATTCGCCTTGCTGTTCCTGGTCGTTCCGAATCGCCGGGTTCGTTGGCATCACGCACTGGTTGGTGCGCTTCTGTCGGCCCTGTTGTTTGAACTGGCCAAACGCGGTTTCGTGTTCTATGTCACCAACTTCCCGACGTATGAACGACTGTACGGAGCCCTCGCCACCATTCCCTTGTTCCTGGTATGGATCTATGTCTCATGGGTGGTTGTGTTGTTGGGTGCCAGCGTGGCGGCGGCGCTGACGACCTTCAATTATCGGCCGGTGCGCTGGCGTTGGACCAAACGCCAGGAGTTGCTGTTGGCAATTCGTATCCTGGGCCATTTCTGGCAGGCTCAGCGGCGCGGACTGTCGCTATCGATTGGTCAGCTTCTGGAGCGAGAGCCGGCTGCCAGTGACCACCAAATGCGGCGCTTGCTCGGGTATTTCCATGACGCGCGCTTCATCCACCCGGACGATGATGGTGACTGGCTGTTGTCATCCGACCTGGACGAGATCAGCATGGCCGACCTTTATCGGGCGGGTCCTTTCATCCTGCCGTTGGGTGAACTGAGTTCATTGCCGGTCGATAGTCACTGGGATCGGTCCCTGCTGGAAGCGCTGAAACCAATCGATCGTCGGTCCGAACCCTTGTGGAGTCGCTCGGTCAAATCCGTTCTGCAATTTGCCCCAGAGGAGGGCGTATGAAACCGACAATTTTGGCGTTGCTGATCGTGTTTTGCAGCAACCTGCTTGCCAGCGAGCTGGATTTTTCGCTGACTGGCCTGGATGGAGAACTGCACCGGCTGAGCGATTATCGCGGTGAATGGGTGGTGGTGAACTACTGGGCCACCTGGTGCGCGCCCTGTCGCAAGGAAATTCCGGATCTCTCCCAACTGCATGACAGCGAGGGCGATATCACGGTGCTGGGCCTGGCGTTCGAAGATAACGAAATTGAGGCCTTCGAGCGCTTTTTGCAGAGCTACCCTGCCAGCTACCCGATCTTGCTGGTTGATGTCTACGACCCGCCCGAGGCGTTTGGCGCGCCGCGCGCCTTGCCAACCACTCACCTGGTCAATGGTCAGGGCGAGAACGTGCATACCTGGATTGGTCCGGTCACCGGTGACATGATTCGGGAATGGATTGCTGACAATGGCTGAACGCCGTCGTTGGCTCGTTGCCGGCAAGGTACAAGGCGTGTGGTTCCGCGCTTCGACTCGCAAGGAGGCCGAAAGGCTTGGGCTGGGTGGCCACGCGATCAATCTTGAGGATGGGCGCGTGGAAGTTCTGGCCGAAGGTGAGGCCGACGCGCTGGCCGCGCTTGAATCATGGCTGGAAAAGGGGCCTATGCTGGCCAGGGTGACTAGCCTGAATTGTATTGAAGATCAGCCCATCGACTCGGCCAGCGACAGATTTTCAACCGGCTAAACCGCAGGCGCCGCCGGATGCTCGGGGCCATCGACAGGCACCAAATTCCCGAGCTGAGTTATCAGCGTAATCAGGAAAAGAAAAAGGCGGCCAGTGGCCGCCTTTTTTGTGCTTAAGGAACTTGCCCGCGCCTTATTGGCTGACGCGAAGCGCTTGTCCGCGATGCTCGAGCAGAGACATGCGCCCCTGGTCCAGCAGCTGCAGATTGTGCACTTCAAACGGTGCGGACAAGCCGCTGTTGCGTACCGCATCCGGCGCCATTTCCAGGCTGATCGCCCCACGTCCAGCATCCAGGACGGCGGCTGATTGGACATAGCCCAGTACTTCCAGCTCGCCGCGGGCATTGGTGCCCAGGATTTCGGCATTGACCTGGTAGCGGCCGCTGACGGCGGTTTCCACGCCCAGATCCAGCGCCAGGCCGGCTGAGCGATGGTTGCGGCTGGCCTCGCCACTGAAGCGGGCCGTGGCCGGGGCAATGTTGAAGGCCAGCGTCAGGTCTCGCTTGATCGTCTGGCCGCGGAAGTCGGCTTCCAGATAAACGTGCGCCTCGTAGAGGCCCTGGCCTGGTTGGGCCCGGCTGGCCACGGGGGCGGCTTCCAGAACCAGTTCGTTGGCACGGCCCATCTGGATTGGCCAGCTCTCCGTGGCGTCCGGGCTGCTCAAGACGGCCTGAACCTGGCGAACCGTGGCGGCCTGGCGACCCTGACCCATGTCCAGTTCAAAGCTCACCCGTTCGCCGCTGAGCAAATTGCTGCGCGGCATCGACAGGCGAGCAACCACCGGGCTGTTGGGCTCGTAGACATGCACCACCAGCGCCTGGTCGGCAGGAAGGCCGGGAAGCGATACGTCCAGAACCCCGGCCGCGCTGCGCTCGGGCAGGCGAAAGGCCAGGGTGCTTTCCGGGACCGACATGCCCTGGGCGCGCAGGTCCTGGCCGGTGCTGATCTGCTCCGGCCCGAAATCGGCCCGGACGTTGCGACCGTTCAGGCTCAGGTTCAGCTGGTCTGCGCTTAGGCGAACCCGGCTGGACGCGTCCAGGGCCGAGATGCGAATGACTGCGCCAGGGGCGCTCAGTGGCAACGTGATCCCCTGAGCCATGTCGTCACCGCGCACGTCCAGCCAGTAGCTGCGGCTTTCGGCAACGGCGCCCTGGTGGCCGGTTTCGCTGGGACCTGCGGCGGGTACACGACCGGCCGATGCTTGCTCAGGCGTCCATGAGAAGTTCAGGCTGGCGGTTTCATGGTGCAGGCTGGCCGGGATGGCGCGGGTGTTTTGCTCGAGGCTGCCAACGCGCAGATCGCTGGTCTGGACGTCGAGCCAGGTAACGTCGGCAACCGCCAGATTGGCGCCCAGCAGGAAGGCTGCAACCGGCAGGGATGAGAGTAGCGTTTTCTTGGAATTCATGAGGCCTCCGGATTACAGATCGTTGCGCAGGATGATGTCGAGGTTGTGGCACTGTCGGCGACTCTGGTGGTGCGACAGGTAGCGACCGCGATTGGTGCGCTGCACGTCGTTGAACCAGAGGAAGCCGGCGCCATTCTGGCTCGAGCATTCCAGGAAACCATCCGAGCAGGAGTTGAGCCACCACTGGGTAACCGCCAGTCCTACCTGGAACTGGTAGCCGCCACAGTAGGAGGCGGTGTTCCAGACCGCGGCATGGACGTCGGTGCCCACCACGTTCCAGAAGCCGCGCGGCAGGCCGGGACGACCCGCGGTGCCAAGCAGCCAGGTGCTGTTGTAGTGCTGCATCCAGCTGGTTTGTTGCATGCGAACGGCGTCGTTTTGATAGCCCAGCAGCCAGCCGAGCGAGGCCTCGAAGACATTGCCGGCCATCACTGCATCGGCCAGCGGGGTGCCCAGGCTGGAGGGAGCCAGCGCGTTAACCCAGCGGGTGCGTTCGATGATCAGCGGGTAGCGGCTGTCCCAGGTCGGGTTGGACATGATCCAGCGCATGACGTTGCCGCCGTTGGAGTGGGTCAGTACGACCAGGTCGGTGATGCCACGCTGGTTGATGAAGGTGTGCAGTTGCCCGGCCAGACAACCGGCGGCCTGCGAGTCCCACATGTACTGTTCGAAGTCGCAGTTGATGACGACAAAGTTGTTTTGATTGGGCAGGCCCTGACGGACGGAATTGACCATCGAGGTGGTCCAGTAGTCGTTCAGGGCGTTGGTTTGTTTGCCGGTTCCGTGAACGAAGGCGACCCCGGTGGCGCCCCATACGGACCCGAATGTGGTCATCAAGACTAGAAGGCACAAGGCCTTGACCAGTTTAGACATGGTTCGTGTTCTCCTCGTTGTTTTGCGATCTTGTTTTATTTTCACGCCCCTTCACCGACATTAGCATGCGTCGGTTTGTGAATGCAAATCACTGATCAGCGGGAGTTTTGCGGACTGTATGCTGGCTGGTCAGCGCTGAAACAGCGTCATCTGTCGAACAGGCGAGAAACTTTGACGGTGCGCCGGGCAGGGCCCGAGCCGGGTCAGGGCATCGAGGTGCTGGCGGGTGGGGTAGCCCTTGTGGCGATCGAAGCCATAGGCGGGAAAGCGCTTATGCAGTTCAAGCATCAGCGCGTCGCGGTGGGTTTTGGCCAGGATGCTGGCTGCGCTGATTTCCGGGTGCAGGCGGTCTCCGCCCACCACGGCGTCGACCGGGCAGGCGCATGTGACAATCTGGTTGCCGTCGATCAACACCCGGTCGGGCGCCGGGGTCAGCCCGGCGATGACCTGGCGCATGCCCTCAAAGGTTGCCTGGAGGATATTCAGGCGGTCGATCTCGGCCGGTTCGATCACCGCCAGGGCGAACGCGCTGGCCTGGTCTCGGATCTGTTCGGCCAGCAGCTCGCGACGTTTTGCGCTCAGAGTCTTGGAATCGGCCAGGCCATTGATGGGTCGGCCTGGGTCAAGAATGACGGCAGCCACCACCACCGGGCCTGCCAGCGGGCCACGCCCGGCCTCGTCAACGCCGGCAACTCGATCCGTCATGATGCCCCCGACGGAAGCCGGTTCGAAAGCCGCTCGAGAATGGCCTCGGCCGCGCGCTCGCCTGCCTGTTGGGCCAGCTGGTCGCCCCAGTGGCGCGACAGGCGGCGATAGGCCTGAACGCGCTCGGGCTGCTCCAGCCAATCGCGCGCGTCGCGGGCCAGCTGAATGGCGCTGGCCTGGTCCTGAATTCGCTCTGGCACCAGGCCTTCCTGACAGAGAATGTTGGGCAGGGAAATAAACTCGGACTTGACCAGTTTCAGGCGCCGGGCCAGCCAGAAGGTGCCGGGCGCCAGGTGGTAGAACACCACCAGCGGGCAGCCCAGCAAGAAGGCTTCGAGTGTGACGGTGCCAGAGGCGGCAACCGCCAGGTCGGCGGCCGCCAGGCCGGTGCGGGTCTGGCCAACGTCGATGTCGACACCCGACTCGGCCAGGGCGCTGCCGACCAGCGATGCCATCAGCGATTTATGGTCGGCCTGGGCCAGCAGCAGGCGCAGTTGCGCATCGGGATAGTCGTGACGCAGCCGGCGCGCGGTTTCAGCCAGCACGGCGGCGTGCCGCTTGAGTTCGCCGGGCCGGCTGCCGGGCAGCAAGACGATCAGCGCTTTACTATCGTCAACGCCCAAGGCCTGCCGACACTGCGAGCGTCTGGCCTGGCCGGCCAGTTCGTCGGCCAGGTGATGACCAACGAAGCGGGTATCCAGACCGTACGGCTGATACAACGGCGGCTCAAAGGGAAACAGGGTCAGCAGCAGGTCGAGCGAGCGGCTGATGCGCCGGATGCGATGGGCGCGCCAGGCCCACACCGAGGGCGAGACGTAGTGCACGGCCAACGGCCCCTGGCCGCGAAGCTGGGCGGCCAGGCCGAGATTGAAGTCGGGCGCATCGACGCCGATGAAGGCATCGGCTGGCCAGTCCAGGATGCGCCGGCGAAAATCCCGCCGCAGGCGCAACAGTCGCGGCAGATGACGAAGCACCTCGGTCAGGCCCATCACTTGCAGCTGCTCGATGTCGATCCAGGGCTCGACGCCTGCCTCGACCATGCGTGGGCCGGCCAGTCCGGCCAATTGAATATCGGGCTGCTGGCGGCGCAGTGCCCGCGCCAGGTCGGCCGCGATGTGATCGCCAGAGGTTTCGCCGGCACTGAGTGCCAGGCGCATGGGTGTCTCTCGGCTCACCGGGTCAGTGAGCCGTTCAGCGCAGCAGGCCGCGTTCGCTGGCCCGGGCCGAGTCGATCATGGGGGCCAGCTCCGGTTGCTGGCTGAGCCGACTGTCCAACTCGGTCAGGGCCTCGTCGCGCTTGAGGCCGCTGCGGTAAATCACCCGGTAGGCTTCACGTATGTTGCGGATTTGCTCGGGCGAAAAACCACGGCGCTTCAACCCTTCACTGTTGATGCCGCGCGGTCGTGGCGGCTGGCCAGAGACCATGACGTAGGCCGGCACGTCCTGGCCCACGCCACCATACATGCCAAGAAAGGCGTGGTCGCCGATACGGCAAAACTGGTGGGCCCCGGAATAGCCGGCAAAGATCACGTGGTCGCCCACGATAACGTGGCCGGCCAGCGTAGCGCCGTTGGCCATGATGTTATGCGAGCCCACCTGGCAGTCATGGGCAATGTGACAGTAGGCCATCAGCCAGTTGTCGTTGCCCAGGCGGGTTATGCCGCCGCCGTCGCCCGTCCCGCGATTGATCGTGACGTACTCGCGAATGGTGTTGCCCTCGCCGATTTCCAGGGCGGAGTCTTCGCCGGTGAACTTCTTGTCCTGGGGCTCTTCGCCAATCGAGGCAAACTGAAAGATCCGGGTGTTGGCGCCAATTCGGGTCTGGCCGGTAATCACAACATGAGAGCCAATGCGGCAGCCTGGCCCGAGTTCAACGTCGGGACCAATCACCGTGAACGGGCCAACCTCGACGGAATCGTGCACCCGCGCTTTTGGGTCGATCAGAGCGCTGGGGTGAATCATTGCTTGTTCGGGCGGGCTGCGCACAATAGTTCGGCGCTGGCGACGCGCTGGCCGTCGACAAAGGTTTCAGCCTGGTACAAACCCATCCCCCGCATCAGCCGTTTTTGCTGAACCTCGAAAATGAGCTGATCGCCTGGCACGACAACCTTGTTGAAACGTGCCTTGTCGATCTTGACCAGATAGTAAAGCTCGCTGGCGGCACCTTCGGCCTGTCGAGCAAGGTGGGCGAGGCAGCCGGCGGCCTGGGCCATGGCTTCCAGGATGAGCACCCCGGGCATCACCGGATGGCCGGGAAAGTGGCCCTGGAAAAATGGCTCGTTCATGGTCACGTTTTTCAACGCTCGAATCCGCGGCGGTTCCTCGAATTGAACCTCCAGCACCCGGTCAACCAGCAGGAAGGGGTAACGGTGGGGAAGCAGTTCGAGGATTCGCTCGATATCAATTGGCGATTGATCGCTCATCTGTAATTCGTCAGTCCTGTTTTGAAGATTTGCCCAGCAGTTGTTTCAGTTGCCGGGTCAGTTGGTCAAGTTGGCCGAGGCGTACTAGGGTTCGCTGCCATTGGCGTTGCGGTCTTGCCGGTATGCCGGATCCGTATTGACCGGGTTGGTCGATTGAGTGAAGGACGGTACTCATGGCCGTGATGATGACCCCGTCGGCAATATCGATGTGGCCACCAATGCCACTGGCGCCGGCGATCATGCAGTAGCGTCCGATGCGCGTCGAGCCGGCTACGCCGACGCAACCAGCCAGTGCGGAGTGGGCGCCAATGTGGACGTTGTGAGCGATCTGAACCTGGTTGTCCAGTCGAACATCATTTTCCAGCACCGTATCATCAATGGCGCCGCGGTCGATGGTGGTGTTGGCACCGATCTCGCAGTCATCACCAATCCGGACACGCCCCATCTGTGGGACTTTCAGCCAGTTTCCCTTGTCCATCGCCAAGCCAAAACCATCGGCACCGATGACCGCGCCGGGATGAATGATCACACGCTTGCCCAGTTGGCAGTCCCGACCGATGAAAGCGCGTGCGACCAGGCGGCTGTCGTCACCAATCTCAACGCCGTCCTCAACCACGCAGCCGGGTCCGACAATAACGCGTTTTCCAATCTGGCAGCCCTCGCCAACAACGGCCTGGGCACCAACGCTGACCGAGCCATCCAGCAGGGCTGATTCCGACACCACCGCGCTGGGATGAATGCCGGGCTTGCCGCCCGGGGAGGGGTGAAAGTGTTGAGCCACTCGTGCCCAGTCGGCGTAAGGGTTGTCGCTGACCAGCGTGGGTACTGGCGATCGGCCTGCGTGTTCGGACCCGATTATCACGGCCCCGGCCCTGGTTTTTTCAAGTTCCGGCAGGTAGGACGGGTTGGCAAGAAATGAGACCTGATGGGCATCTGCAGCCGCCAGTGTGGCCAGGCCGACAATCTCAACCTCGGCGTTTCCGCTCAGCGCGAGGCCGAATCGACTGGCCAGTTCATCCAGCCTCACTGCGCTGCCTCGAAATCCCGCTCGAGCCAGTCGAGCACCTGATCGGTGATGTCGATGCTCGGCGCGGCATAGGCAACCGGGCTGGTCACCACCAGAAGGAGATCGTTGTCTTCGGCAACCTGCCGAATGGCCACTTCGATGCTTTCCTCCAAGGCCTTCTTCTCGGCGTTGGTTCGAAAGCGCAGTTCCTCGCCAAGATCTTCACGGCGGCGCTCGATCGAGCGCTGGAGATTGCGAATTTCCCGCTCAAGTTCAAGCAGTTGCTCGCGGTCCGAGCTGGTGTCTTGTCGCTGCCGCAAGCGGTCCAGGCGAACTTCGTCGGCCAACAGGGCTTCATTGCGGGGTCGAAACTCGCGGTCAAGCGATTCGCGTGCAGAAACGACCTGCGGTGCCTGGTCCAGCAAGAGACGCATGTCGACATAGGCAATGCCGCCCGACTGCGCTTGCAACGCGGTGCAAACCAGCAGGGCCAGCAGGGCAAACGGCAGACAACGGCAACCGGCCGGGCATAAGCCGGACGCTTGCCGTTTGACCGTTCGATGCCAAGTCATCTATGAACCTCATCTCCCTTCGACGAACCGGGTTCCGGCCAGATCAGAAGACACTGCCGAAGGTGAATTGCAGCGGCTGGGTGCGATCGCCGGTGCGCTCGCGAATCGGCCGGGCAAGGCTGATGATAATCGGCCCAATGGGTGCTTGCCAACTCAGCGAGATTCCGGTTGACGCGCGCAGCAGGTCGGTATCAAAGGAATCCAGGTCACGATAGACGTTGCCAACATCCAGAAACCAGCTCAGGCGAGTGCCAGGCGCTTCAATGAATGGCATGGGAAACGCGATTTCGGCGCCGCCGATGACCTTCAGGTCACCACCGACCGCCCGACAGGCCTCGTCCTTCGGTCCCAGGGAGTTGTCATCGAAACCTCGAATGTCGCCGACGCCGCCGGCGAAGAAATGCTCATAGAAGGGCAGGCCGTCGTCGAACGTCACGACTTCTTCAAGCAGGCAGGTTCGGCGTGCGCCGGGATTGATCACCGGTTCGGTCGGCTCGATGGCCAGGTCTCGATCGTAGTTGTCGAAGGAATTGCCGTAGGCTATGTCTGCTCGAACCGAGAAAGCCATTCGCTCACCCAGCGGCCAGTACTTCTGGCCACGGTAATTCACCTTGTACCACTGGCGGGTGCTGCCCGGCAGCGATACTTCGGCGGTGAAACGGTTCAATGAACCCTGGGTCGGGGTCAAAAAGTGGTTCCGGGTGTCACGCGACCAGGTGGCATCGACCGCATAGGTGGTTACGCGGCGCTCGCGTCGTGACAGGAAGCCATCACCGTCCTGATCGAGAGAAATGCCCAGGGGGCGCGAGGCCGGGATGCGGAAAGACAGCGGGCCGTCGGGATCACCTGGTGGCGGGAAGAAACCACCCGGCAGATTTATGTCGACGCGGCGGACCGAGGTGCCAAACCGCAGGAAACTGGTTTCGGTGACTGGAAAGCCCATGTTGACACCCAACGCCGCCTGGCTGGTGGAGAATGCGGCCACGTTGGAGCTTCTGCCCACGGTGTCGAACTCCGAGTAACGAGCGAAGAATCCGGCCGAGACGCCGTCGTCGGTGAAGTAGGGGTTGGTGTAACTGACGCTGGCCTGTTTCAGGAAGCGACTGGTCTGGGCAGCCAGGCCAACGCGTCGGCCGCTGCCCAGGAAATTGTCCTGTTCAATGGACCCCGACAGGATGACGCCCTGGAACTGCGAGTAGCCAATACCCACCTGGAAACTTCCCGAAGGTTGTTCTTCAACGCTGACCACCAGGTCAACCTGGTCATCGGTCCCTTCAACGGGGACGGTCTCGATGTTGATGTTGTCGAAGAAGCCCAGACGCTGAATCCGCAGGCGCGAACGATCAATGGCCAACTGCGAGAACCAGGCACCTTCGAACTGGCGCATTTCGCGCCGTAGTACTTCATCCTTGGTCTGGGTATTGCCGCGGAAGTCGATGCGACGTACGTAAACGCGCTTGCCCGGTTCGATGAACAGGGTCAGGTCGACTTCGTTATTCTGGCGATCGATGCGCGGAATCGGGTTGACGTTGGCAAAGGCATAGCCGATGTTGGCCAGCAGTGCGGTGATCAGTTCAATACTTTGTTCGACGTCACGGCGCGAGAAGGTGTCGCCTTCCTCGACCTGCAGCAACATTCTCAAGGTTTCTTCAGGGAGTACCAGATCGCCGGTCAGCGATACATTGCTAATGCTGAAGACTTCACCCTCTCGGATGTTGGCCGTGACAAAGATGCCCGATTTGTCGGGGCTGATGGAGACCTGGGTCGACTCGATCGAGAAATCGACGAAGCCACGATCAAGATAAAACGAGCGCAAGACTTCCAAATCGCCGGACAACTTCTCGCGGGTGTAGCGATTGCGATTACGCCAGAACAGCAGGCCGCGTGTTGTTCGTGACTCGAAATCGTCGAGCAACTCGTCGTTGGTAAAGGTCTGATTGCCGACGACATTGATGTGGCGGAGCGTGGCGGGCCGACCCTCTTCGACGATGATTGAGATGCTGACGCGATTACGTTCCAGGCGGCCGACCCGGGTTTCGACGTCAACATCGTAGTACCCCTGGGCAAAATACTGCCTGACCAGTTCCTGCCGGACCCGGTCCAGATCCAGCTGGTTGAAAATCTCGCCTTCGGCAATGCCAATGGAGGCCAGTGCGGGCAGCAGATCATCGGTCTTGATCTGGCGGTTGCCGCGAATATTGACCAGCGATATGGCCGGGCGCTCGGTCACCGTAAACACCAGCACGTTGCCTTCCCGGCTCAGGCTGATGTCATCGAAGAACCCGGTGCGATACAAATCACGGATAGCGCTTCGACCCAGTGATGGCGTCAGGGTATCGCCCACCTCGACCGGCAGGAAGCTGAATACGTTGCCCTCGGAAATACGCTGCAGACCATCGACGCGGATATCGTCAATGCGGAAAGTGTCGGCATGAACCTGCAGGCTGAAGGCCAGCAGGGCGGCGAGGAGACAGAGTCGTTTCATGAAAAACCTTGGCTTTTGCGTTCGCGTCTTGTTCGGCTGGGCCGAACCGTCGAAGTTTAGGGAATCAGCCGTAAGATATCGTTAAATATGGCCAAACTCATCAGGCTGAACACCGCAGCCAGGCCAATGTATTGGCCGATAACTTGCGTGCGCTCGGAAACCGGAGAGCCCTTGATCCACTCAACCAGATAATAAAGCAGATGACCCCCATCCAGCATGGGAATGGGCAGAAGATTGATGATGGCCAGCGACAGGCTGATCAACCCGAGGAAAAACAGAAATCTTGAAAAGCCCAGTCGCGCCGAGGAGTGCGCCATTTGCGCGATGGTGATCGGTCCGGAGAGGTTGTTCAGCGAAGCCTTGCCGGTGATCATCCGGCCAAGGATGCCGAGCGTCGCGCTGGTCAACCGCCAGGTTTCGGCAACCGCTTCGCCCGAAGCGACCAGCGGGCCGTGTCGGACCACGGTGAAGGTGCGCTCGAATTCGGCCTGCAGTTCGGGGCCGGCCGGCGGAGCCTGGATGCCGATAATCGCTCGGCCTTCCTGGAGGCCGGGTGTCAATTCCTGTTCGATGAATTGCCCATCACGCTCGATGGCAAGGGTCAGGGGTTGAATCTGGCCCTCGGTATTCAATGCCAATTCGGGAATCAGGCGAGCGATCTGCTGCCAGCCGTCGATGCGTTGATCGTTGATCTGACGGATGCGATCACCTTCGCGCAGACCGGCGCGCTCGGCCGGAGAATCCGGCGCAATGGTGCCGATCAGCGGCGGCAAATCTGCGCGCCAGGGCGTCAGTCCCAGGGCATCCAGCACTCGTTCTTCGTTGAAGTCACTGCCCAGTCGGTCCAGCGGCAGCTGCACAACGCGACGGATGCCAGCGGCGTCTTCCACTTCGACGTCGATTGGACGACGGTCAAGGGCCGGCGGAATGAGCCCGAGAATGGCGTGGGTCCAGGTTTCCGTGCGGCGGCTGTCGACCCGGGTGATCAGGTCGTTTTCGACCAGGCCGGCCTCGGCCGAGAGACCCGAGGTCGGGCCGAGTACCGGGCGAGTCTCCGGTATGCCAACCAGAAACATCAACCAGAATGCGGCGATGGCGAACACCAGGTTGAAGGCAGGGCCAGCGGCAACAATCGCGGCGCGCTGACCGAGCGGCTTGCGATTGAAGGATTCGGCACTGGCCTGGGCTTCGCTGACCGGCGCTTCGCGCTCATCAAGCATCTTGACGTAGCCGCCGAGCGGAATGGCCGCGATGCGATATTCCGTTCCGTTGGCGGCCGTTCTTGACCACAGTGCGGGTCCGAAGCCAATGGAAAACTGCAGCACTTTCACGCCACAGCGCCTGGCTACCCAGAAGTGGCCGAACTCATGGAAGGTGACCAATAGGCCGAGAGCAACAATCAGCCAGAAAATGGAGCCCAGTATGTCGATCATCGGCCTGTATCCCAGCGCTTGCGTGATTCGAGAACGTTTTTCATCCCACTATCGGCAACAATTAGCCGTGAAGGTTCGCGGTCTGGGACGAGCAGACGGTTCAAATAATGTGTTTGACGGAATCACGCGTTGCCAGCCAGCCACGCCAGCAGCAGGGCAAAGAAGGGAAGTCCCGCGCTCAGGCTGTCAAAGCGATCGAGAACACCACCGTGACCGGGAAACAAGGCGGCCGTGTCCTTGAGGTTCTGTTGGCGCTTGAGCAGGCTGATGAACAAGTCCCCACCAATCGAGACCAGCGCCAGCAAAGCAGCGATGGGCAGCGCCTGGGCTGGGCTCAGCGGTGATTGCGGCAGCAGCCAGGCGGCCAGTGCTGTCAGCAGGGCTGAGCTCAGCAGTCCGCCGATCGCGCCGGAACGTGTTTTTCCAGGGCTTATTCTCGGTGCCAGTTTGGGGCCGCCAATGGTGCGCCCGCTGAAATAGGCGCCGATGTCGGCCGCGGCGATGATCACGATCAGCAGCATGACCCACCAGGGTGACTGCGCCTGAAGCCAGCTCACTGCGAGCCAGGCCGACCAGAGCAAGATGGCCATCGCGGCGAGTTTGAAAACTCGCATACCCACGCTGGCCCGGTACCCCCACTCGGGGCGTGAAAGCCAGGCAATGAAACCCAGCCAGGCGACGCAGCCTGGAAGGAAAACGAACATCAGGGCGTGTGTGTTGATTGATGCCGGCCAGTCATGGCCGACCAATAACAGGGCGGCAGCTGGCAAGCTCAGAAACGCGGCGAAGAGAATCCGGCGAACGGGGCAGGTCAGGCCGGCCAGACGCGCGGCTTCCCAGCCGCCGAGGGCGAGAAACAGCAGCAGCGCGGCGACGGAAAAGAGCAGTGGATCGAGGCCGAACAATGCAGCCAGACCAACCAGCGCCATGACAATGGCGGTAAGGACGCGCTGTTTAAGCACTCTCGGCCCTGGCCTCAGGCGCACTCAGGCCACCGAAACGACGCTCGCGCCGGGCAAAGTCGTCAAGAGCAAGCTGGACGTGCTCGGCACCGAAATCTGGCCAGAGCACGTCGCTGAAATGCAGCTCGGTATAGGCCAGCTGCCAGAGAAGGAAATTCGACAGGCGTTTCTCGCCGCCGGTTCGGATCAGCAGGTCAGGCAGTGGTTGATCGTGGAGGGCAAGACGTTTTGCCAGGCTCCGTTCGTCAATTTGCTCTGGTTTGAGGAGGCCGGCGGCAATGTCTTCGGCCAGGCTCCTGGCCGCCTGGGTCACATCCGATTGGCCACCGTAGTTGACCGCCACGTTCAGGGTCAGTGTCTGATTACCCGCGGTACGTTTTTCTGCCCGTCGCATGCCGTCACGCAGCGCAGCATTGAAGGCTGTGCGATCACCAATGAAACGAATGCGCACACCATGCTCGTCGAGCTCGCGAATTTCGCGGGTGAGTGCGCGCATGAACAAGTCCAGCAGTTGCTTGACCTCGACAGCCGGACGATTCCAGTTCTCACTGGAAAAGGCATAAACGGTCAAAAACGGGATTTTTGCTTCCATCACCGCCTCGACTGCTCGCTTGAGCGCTTCGCTGCCGGCCTTGTGGCCTTCCGAGCGAGGCTTGCCCTGGCGTTTTGCCCAGCGCCCGTTGCCATCCATCACGATGGCAACGTGCTGAGGTCGAGGCAATACCGAAGACACCGTTTCAGATTTCCATCAGCTCGCGCTCCTTGGCGGCAACCAAGGTATCTACCTCACCAACAAAGCGATCGGTCAACTGCTGGATTTGTGTTTCGCCGCGTCGAACATCATCTTCGCTAAGTTCCTTTTCTTTCAGGAAATCCTTCAGCTGTGAGTTCGCATCGCGGCGAATGTTGCGAATGGCGACCTTGGCCTGCTCGCCTTCACCAGAGACAATCTTGACCAATTCCTGGCGGCGTTGCTCGGTCAGCGCTGGCAAAGGCACCCGGATGTTGGAGCCGGAGGTCGCAGGGTTCAAGCCGAGGTCGGACGTCATGATGGCTTTTTCAATCTTTGCCACCATCGATTTGTCGAAAGGCACCACGCTCAGCGTGCGGGCATCTTCGGCGTTGATGTTTGCGGCCTGATTCAGCGGGACCTCCGAACCGTAATAGTCCACCGTGACGTGCTCAAGCAGGCTTGGGTGAGCTCGGCCAGTGCGAATCTTGGCCAGTTCGCTCTTGAGCGCGATGATGCTTTTGCTCATCCGCTCTTCCGCGTCTTTATTGATATCGTTCAGCATGAACCACCTCTTTTGTAGGCCTGGTTGAATCTGCCAGGCCCGCGGATTGTATCGTCTGAGTGAGCCTTGGCGCACCCTTGGACATCTTGATGGGCTTGCCGCCGTCTGGCCGCCCACGGAGAATCTTCCTGAATCGCTGGCTGATCAGGCTCCGACCAGCGTCCCTACCTCTTCACCATCGATCAGGCGTTGCATTTCGCCGGGCCTGTTCAGGTTGATGATGCGAATCGGCATCGACTGATCTCGACACAGCACGATGGCATTGGTATCCATGACCGCCAGTTTCTTCTCGATGACTTCGTCGTAGCTGACCCGATCGTACCGCACCGCATCCTCGTTCTTGACCGGGTCGGATGAGTAAATGCCATCGACCTTGGTGGCCTTTATCATCAGGTCGGCACCAATCTCGATGGCGCGCAGACTGGCAGCCGTGTCGGTGGTGAAGAAAGGGTTGCCGGTGCCGGCGGCAAAGATCACGGCGCGCCCCTTCTCAAGGTGGCGCACCGCGCGGCGGCGGATATAGTCTTCGCAAACTTCACGAACCGAAATGGCGGACATCACCCGCGTAGTGACGCCGGCTCGCTCCAGTGCATCCTGAAGTCCCAGGGCGTTCATCACAGTGGCGAGCATGCCCATGTGGTCGCCGGTGATCCGGTCAATGCCCGAAGCCGCCAGGCCGGCACCGCGGAAGATGTTCCCGCCGCCGATCACGATGCCAATCTGGATGCCGGCATCCACCACGGCGGAGACTTCACGGGCAATGCGGGAGCTGATCTTCGGGTCGATCCCGTAGTCAAGCTCTCCAAGCAAGGCTTCTCCGCTGAGTTTCAGCAGGATGCGCTGGTAGTGGCGTTTGCTCATGGGGCCCCTCCGTCAATCAACAGAATGCCGGTATTGTAAGCCGAGCCAGCCGGGCAATTGGCTGCGGGACTCACTTGGCTTTGGTTTTGTCGGTTCCGCTGGTCTCAATGGCGTGAACCGAAAACGGCAGCCCGGTGGGCTGCCGTCTGTTCGGCGGCAATCAGCCGCCTCGTGCTTGCTGCATTACTTCCGCGGCGAAGTCGGTTTCTTCCTTTTCGATGCCATCGCCCACTTCCAGGCGGACAAAAGCGTCAATGCTGGCTCCCTTGTCCTTGAGCAACTGGCCGACGGTGATATCGCCATCCTTGACGAACGGTTGGCCGGTCAGGGTGATTTCAGCCAGGTGTTTTTTCAGGCGGCCCTGCACCATTTTTTCGATGATGTCTGCGGGCTTTCCGCTGTCGGCGGCCTGGGCAACCAGAATGTCTTTTTCTTTCTGCATCACTTCAGCGGGAACGTCTTCCGCATCGCGGAAGGCCGGGTTCAACGCTGCCACGTGCATGGCAATGTCGCGTGCCAGGTCTTCATCACCACCGGTCAGCGCGACCGAGACGCCAATGCGGCCGCCATGAATGTAGGTTCCGACAACACCGTTGGGCGCTTCGAGGGCCGCGAGACGACGGACCTGCACGTTCTCGCCGATCTTGGCGACCAGCTGCTGACGGTTTTCTTCAACGCTGTTGCCATTGGCCATGGTTGCGGCGTTCAGGGCATCGACGTCATTGGCATTGATGGCGAGGCTGGCAACTTCGTCGGCGAATCCGCGGAAATTCTCATCCTTGGCCACGAAGTCGGTTTCGCTGTTCACTTCGACCAGGACTGCGCGCTTGCCTTCAGTAGCGAAGACAATGGCACCTTCTGCTGCCACACGGCCGGCCTTCTTGTCGGCCTTGGCCAACCCAGACTTCCGCAAATGTTCGACCGCGGCTTCCAGATCGCCATTGGTCTCGACCAGGGCCTTCTTGCATTCCATCATGCCAGCGCCGGTGCGCTCGCGCAGTTCCTTGACTTGTCCTGCAGTAATACTCATGAGATAGGTGTCCTTAAAGCTGCATTGTTCGGGTTCGCTTGAGGGGGCGAGTTGTCAGGCGTCGCCCTTTTCCTCGCCTTTGTCCTCGCTGGTCTCAGCGTCAGTGCTGGCTTCAGCTTTAGCGGCCGGCTTGGCGGCGGCCTTTTTCTTGACGGCCTTTTTCTTGCTGACCTTCTTGGCAGGTGCCGGAGCGGCTTCGGTTTCGGCAGCCGGAGTCTCGGTGGCAGCGGCAGGAGCTGACTCGACGGGGTTTCCGGCTTCGTCCAGTTCAACGAATTCGTCGGCGTCACCGCCGCCGGCAGCCGGTGCCGAGGCGCGGCCCTCAAGGATGGCGTCGGCGGCCAATTGGGCATAAAGTCGCACGGAGCGGATGGCGTCGTCGTTACCCGGGATCACGTAATCAATGCCAACCGGGGAGTGGTTGGTGTCGACCACGGCAACGACCGGAATGCCCAGCTTGCGTGCTTCGGCGATGGCGATGGATTCGTGACCAACGTCGATGACGAACAGCGCGTCTGGCAGGCCGTTCATGTCCTTGATCCCGCCCAGGCTGCGCTCGAGCTTGTCGCGTTCGCGGGTCAGTTGCAATACTTCCTTCTTGACCAGTTTGGCGAAGCTGCCGTCGATTTCCATCTGCTCGATTTCTTTCAGGCGGTTAATCGACTGGCGAACCGTGCGGAAGTTGGTCAGCATGCCGCCGAGCCAGCGGTGCGAGACATAAGGGCTGCCGCAGCGCGCGGCTTCTTCGGCGATGGCCTGGCTGGCGGCGCGTTTGGTGCCCACAAACATGACGGTGCCGCGACGGCTGGCCATGCGGCTCAGGAAATCCAGCGATTCCTTCAGCAGCGGCAGCGTTTCTTCCAGGTTGATGATGTGGATCTTGCCCCGGGCGCCGAAAATGTACGGCTCCATCTTGGGGTTCCAGTAGCGGGTCTGGTGTCCGAAGTGTACGCCGGCTTCGAGCATTTGGCGCATGGTAACGTTAGGCATGGTCATTCCTTCCATGTGTTGGACAAGCATTGCCGGGAGCCGGTTTCTACGGCACCAAGAGGGCGAAAAATGCATTGTCCGGGGTTTGAGCCTCCGCTGATCCCATGCCTGCGAACCGTGGCCTCCAGCTAAACCTCCCGGTTTAACTCGAGGCGGGCAACCCCGCGACATGTGACGACCAGCGTGTGTTTTTTGCTTTCGCCATTAACGATCAATGGCAACATAGCCGATCAATAATAACAGCAGAGGCCGGTGGACAGCAAGCCCCTGTGGCGCCAATCTGCCGCATGGCTGGCGGGGGCGACGGGTGTCAAGCGGTTACAATGAAAACCACCTGAGATTTTGTGTGAAGTGTCGTAATGCCCGATCTGTTAAGCGCCTATCAATTCATCGACCTGGACCAACTGCCGCTCCGGCGGGAGCGCATCAAGGTGCAGGCGCAGCGGCTGGGGCTGCTGGGCACGGTGCTGCTGGCCGACGAAGGCATCAATTTCAGCCTCGGCGGCGATCCGGCGGCCATCGATCAGTGGCTGGAGTGGCTGGCAAGCGAGCAGGGCGTTGCCAACCTGGTGACCAACCGGGGCCCGGTGGATGCCGTGCCGTTTCTCAGGCTGCGCGTGCGCATTCGTCCGGAGATCATCACCTTTGACGCTGATCTGCGTCCGGGTCAGGTTCCCACTGGCCAGGCGCTGTCGCCGACCGACTGGCATGCCCTGTTGCAGCAGGACGATATCCAGCTGGTCGATACGCGCAACCAGTACGAAGTGGAGATTGGCACCTTCCGCGACGCGCTTGATCCGGCCATCGACAGTTTTACCGAGTTTCGCCAGTGGTCGCTGGATCATCTCGACCGCAACCGCCCCGTGGCTATGTTCTGTACCGGGGGCGTGCGCTGCGAGAAGGCCAGCGCCTGGCTGCTGGCCAATGGCTACGAGCAGGTCTACCAGCTGCACGGCGGCATTCTGAATTACCTGCGCGATATCCCGGCAGAGCAATCCTTATGGCGTGGCGAGTGCTATGTCTTTGATGATCGGGTTGCGGTTGATCAGGCCTTGTCGCCCACCGGTCGCCTGGCCTGCCTGGCTTGCAGCCGACCGGTCGATGGCCTGGGGCCGCATGGGCTGCCCCCGCTGACTGCCCAAGGCGAGTGCGGTCTGTGCGGTCAGGTCTTCGAGGAGAATCGTCTGACCGGGCTGCGTGAGAAGGCTCGTCAACTGGCGCTGGCCGAATCGCGTGGCCAGTCGCACATCGGGCCGTCGGCCCAGCCGGACGCGGCCAAGTCGCCGCCTGAATCGGAGACCCAGTCATGAACATCGCGCCAGAGAGCGACGACATCACCACCCCCTATCGGGCCGAAGCCCCGTTGTGGCTGCCCGACCCCCTGGTGCCAAGCTGGGATTTCCTGGCCACCTATCCGATCGTGCTGTCGCTGATTGTCATGGTGCTGGGAATTGGCGCGGCGGTCATCGGACGGGCCTTCGTGCTGAAGTGGGGCAATCGCTTGATCAGCCGTACCAGCCCAGACCTGGGGCCGCGGTTGATCCAGATCGTGGCCAACGTGGCGGCGCTGATCGTGGGCTACATTGCCCTGGTGCTGGCCATCCAGGTGATTGGCTTGTCGGAACGGGTTGAGCAGACGCTGATTCGGGTGTTGCTCAGCCTGCTGATCCTGCGTCTGATCAAGTCGGCGATGCGTGCCAGTCACCTGGGGCTGGAGATCCTCAGCCGCATTCGCGACCGCTACGAAATCGTCGAAGAGCGTACCCTGCCGCTGTTCGACCTGGTCATGACCATTCTGATCATTGGCGCGGCAGCCTATGCCCTGCTGATGGTCTGGGATATCAATCCCACCGCCTGGCTGGCCTCGGCGGGTGTTATTGGCATCGCCGTGGGTTTCGCTGCCCGCGATACCCTGGCCAATTTGTTCGCCGGCTTTTTCATCATTGCCGATGCGCCCTACAAGCTGGGCGACTACATCGTGCTCGATGGCGGCGAGCGCGGCGAAGTCACCAAGGTTGGCATCCGTTCCACTCGCCTGTTGACTCGCGACGACGTGGAAATCACCGTGCCCAACGCCGAGATGGCCAACTCAAAGATCTATAACGAGTCGGGCGGGCGCTGGGTCAAGTTCCGCATTCGCATCAAGGTGGGCGTGGCCTATGGCTCCAACGTCGAAGAGGTGGTGGAACTGCTTGAAGGTATTGCGGCCAACCACGACAGCGTCTGCAAGGACCCCACCCCAAGGGTTAGGATGCGCGGCTTTGGCGATTCCAGCCTGGATTTCGAGCTGCTGTGCTGGGTCAACCATCCGGTGGAACGGGGTGTTGTGACTCACGAGCTGTACATGAAGATTTACAACGCCCTGAATGCGGCCGGTATCGAAATTCCCTTCCCTCAGCGCGACCTCTGGGTTCGAGACAGTGGGATGCAGAAAGCGCCCGAGTAGCGCGGTCGGCCCTGTCCAGGGCAAAAAAGGCAACGCTGACTCGGGCCCGGTCCAGTGTGACTCGCGGCTTCCATCTCAGGAGTTCCGGTCGCTTGCACAGGTTTCAGCCAGCGCCTCCATCGCCCGGCTGCCTTCCGTCAGGTTGGCGTCCTCGCGCCAGTAGCGACGGGCAGCCTCCAGCGCTGAGATTCCTTCGTCGAACAGACCCGCTCGGCAGCGCTGCTCGGCCTGCAGCGCGCGCAGTCTGGCCAGCCGGGGGCCGGTGCGCTCGCCCTGTCGGTCGAAGGCTGCCAGGGCCTGTTCGATTTGCCCCTCGGCCAAATCGTTTTCCTGCTTGAGCAGATGATGCTGGGCCAACAGACCGTGCCAGACCGTTGGTCCGCCCGGTGTCTCATCGAGGGATCTGGCCAACTCGATCCACTCGTCGGCCAGGCCCTCGTCATTCCCGGACAGGGCCTCTTCGATGGCAAAGCGCAGCAGGGCCGGGCGCCAATGGTCGACGTCTCCCTCGAAGCGTTCACCGAATTGCTCCATGGCCTCAAGCCAGCCCTCGCGGCCCAACGGTTGTTTCAACGACTGCATCCGCCATTCGTTGACCTGCCGGAATGACAGCGCCGCGCTCGGCGTGTTGTCCCAGGTCTCGGGAAAGAAACGCTGGTAAGCGCGGCGAGCCTGCTCGGGCTGGTCGAGTTCCAACCAGGCCTGGGCCAGGAAATTGAGCTGGACCGGGATGCCCAGCCCGCGCGGCTGGCGCTCGACCATGATTTCCAATGCCTTGGTCCAGGTGGCGGCCGCCTGATGGTCCTCTCCAAGAGCGGCCTGGGCACGGGCCAGAGGAAAGCGAATATAGGCCTCCAGCGGCGAATCAGAGTGCCGGTAGCTTCGCTCGACCTGCTGGAGCATTTTCTTGCCTTCGGTGACAGCCAATTCAGTCTGGAAATCGTCGACCAGGGCATTGATGTAGCTCACCGCGCTGTTTATGCGTCCAGGGTGGGCGGCGTCATGGAAGTGATCCTGAGCCAGTTCGTGACCGCGCCGGGCTGCGTCGAGAGCGGCTTGTGGATGACCGCTGCGGTCGAGATAGAAATAGAGATCTCCGAGCATGCTGATACAGGCACTCGCCTTGTCGACCGAATCGTCGCCAGGGCAGACCAGTTCCTCTGCCGCCTGGCCGAGTGAGACGGCCTGTTCGACATGGCCCCGCATGAACGCGTCGTGGGCAAGGGTCAGCAAAATACCGGATTCGAGCAGCGGGTCCTGCTCTTCGTGCTTCAGCATTTCTTCCTGAGCGGCGAGAATGAGTTCGCGTTTCTCATCCGAAGCCGGAAGCATGCGAGCCGCGCGATACTTGGCTCGCGCCAGATCCAGGGGGTCCCGGCCGAGCGCCGGTTCCTGCGCAATCAGGTCTCGAGCGGCCTCCAGGTGGGGGCGTGCCGCTTGTCGGTCGCCCAGACCCTCAAGGCCCTGGCCGATCACGCTGTGCAGTTCGAAGGCGATATCTGCTTGCTCGGCAAATCGCTGGTCGAGATCGTCGGCGCTTTGCCGCAGCACGTCGCGAACGCTCGGCGACTCACCGGGAAGCTGGCGCGGGTCGGCCTTGGCCAGCATCTCGACCAGAAAGTCGCGCACCGCCTCTGCGCGCTCACCTTCGTTGATCGCGCGTTCGGCGGCCATGCGAGTCTGCTGGGTTTGCCAGAGCAGGCCTGCCAGTCCGCCGAGCAGGGACAGGCACAGCAGCGCGATCAGGCCAGAAGCCAGTTTGTTGCGGTGCAACAGGCAACTCAGCCGGTAGCGGGTGGTCTGCGGTAGCGCCAAAACCGGCCGGCCGCATTTCAGGCGCTGCAAATCGTCAGCCAACGCCGTGACCGAAGCGTAGCGCTCCGCCGCTGAGGCATGGCAGGCTTTATTGGTGATCGCGAGCAGAGCACGCCGTGAATTTCCCGACGGCCCCTGACTGCCCGCCAACGTGTGCAGCAGGCGGCCCAGCGCGTAGATATCGGATCGCAGGCTGGCCGGCTCGCCCTCGAAAAGCTCGGGCGCGGCATAGGCTGGCGTCAATGCACGAATTCGTGCCGGTCCGGTTTCGTCGCTGTCGGTCAGGCGGGCAATGCCGAAATCCAGCAGCTTGACCTGTCCTTCGGGCGTGATGCGCAAATTGCCGGGTTTGATGTCGCCATGGATGATCAGCCGCTGATGGGCGTGTTCAACGGCCTCAAGGACCTGCTCGAACACCGCCAATCGCTGTTGCCAATCAGCCTGGTTGTCGGCCAGCCAGTCGGTGAGATCCTGGCCATCGACCCATTCCATGATCAAGAATGGTCCGCAGCGCTCATCCAGCCCGGCATCCACCAACCGGGTGATCGCCGGGTGGTCCAGACGGGCCAGCAAACGGCACTCTTGGCGAAGCAGATCGGCCAGGCCTCGACGACGCTGGCCAATCTGCTTGATGGCCACGTCCATTTCGAAGGCGCCGTCAATTCGTTGCCCCCGGTAGACTCGCCCCATGCCGCCCTGGCCGACTTCCTCACTGACTTCCCAGGGGCCAAGGCGGTCACCCTGGTTCAGGGTTTGAACATCAGCCTCGATTCGGGTGATGGATTCGGCGGCCAGGCGATCCAGCGAGTCAGCCAGCAAAGTTACGGTGCCACTCTGGTCGATCAATTGTTCCAGCCAGCGTGACAGTCTTGGCAGGCGCTGGCGGGTGACGGCCAGCCATGCCATTTGCTCGGCCGCTGGCCTTTCAAGGTAATCGGCAAGCAGACGATCGACGGCACGGCGTCGCATCAGACTGAGTGGTTTATCCCTCCTTTTGGTCAATGGTCTGACCCTCCATGGGGCTGGATTTGTCGGCCCGGATCACAGGCTCCGGGTGGATGATTCAGTGTTTCGAGTCTTGCAATTCAAAGCGCAGCCAGGCATTGGCGCGCTGCAGCTGCCGCTGGATGGTGCGGGGGGAAATTCCCTGCATCTCGGCCAGTTCATCGATGGTCAGGCCGCCATAGAATCGGGCGGCAATGATCTGCCCAAGTGCCTTGTCGACCTCACTCAGTCGTTCGATGGCGGTCTCCACATCCAGAACGCGCTCGGCATCCTGGCGACCGGTGGCGTGCTGCTGTTCGTCGAGTTCGACGTGAATGGCTTCGCCGCCGCGTTTTTCGGCCAGTTGGCGCCGGGCATGGTCAACGATGATCTGGCGCATGGCCAGCGTCATGATGCGCATCAGGTGCTGACGATCGTTGATGGTCGGGTCGTCCCGATCAAACACTTTGAGGAAGGCTTCGTGAACCAGGGCGGTGGTGCGCAGTGTTTCGCCGCCCTTGAAGCCGCCGCGCTGGAAACGGGCAAGACGATGGATATCGTCATAAACCAGGCGCGAGAGTCGTTCCAGCGCCTGGGGTTGCTGGCCGATGTCGGCCAACAAGCGGGTAACCGTGTGTTGTTCGTTCTCGTCGCTCAAGAAAAACCTGAAGAAAGTTCGAGGGTTGCGCTCAACTCAGTTGACCGGTCAGGAACTCACGGACCTGTTCAATTGGAAGCTCGCTGTTCTCGCCGCCGCGGCGGCGATATTCGACCACGCCGTTGTCTAGGCCGCGGTCGCCAACCACCAGCACATGAGGGATGCCAATCAACTCGGCGTCGGCAAACATCACGCCGGGGCGCTGGTTGCGGTCGTCCATCAACACGTCCAGGCCGGCCGTGCGCAACTCGCGGTAGAAACGCTCGGCCAGCTCGCGAACGCGGTGCGACTTGTGGCCGTTCAGCGGCAGGATGGCGACGTCGAACGGCGTCATCGGCTCGGGCCAGATGATGCCGTTGTCGTCGTGGTTCTGTTCGATGGCCGCGGCCACGATGCGCGAGACACCAATGCCGTAGCAGCCCATCGTCGGATGCTGGGCGCGACCGTTTTCGTCCATCACCACGGCGTTCATGGATTGCGAGTACTTGGTGCCGAGCTGAAAGATATGACCAACCTCGATGCCGCGGATCAGCTCAATGTTGCCCGAACCGTCGGCGGCGGCATCGCCCGCCACCACGTTGCGGATATCGGCCACTTCGGGCAGCGCCGCATCGCGCTCCCAATTGATGCCGAAGTAGTGCTTGTGGTCAACGTTGGCGCCGGCGCCGAAATCGCTCATCAGGGCGACCTGGCGGTCAACAATTGCTGGAATCGGCAGCTCGACCGGGCCCAGGCTGCCAGGGCCGGCACCAATGGTCTTGCGAATTTCTTCTTCGGTCGCCATGCGCAGCGGCGAGGCCACCTGCGGCAACTTTTCGGCCTTGACCGCGTTGAGCTCGTGGTCGCCGCGCACCAGCAGGGCGATGAAATCCGCTTCGCAGTCCTCGCTGGCGGCTACGATCAGCGTCTTGACCGTTTTCTCGATTGGGAGATTGTGCTGCTCGACCAGCTCGGCGATGGTGTGTGCATTCGGGGTGTCGACCAGGCGCATCGCTTCAGTGGGCGCGGCGCGCTCGCCCTGGGCCACGGCCTCGGCCTGCTCGACGTTGGCCGCGTAGCTGCTGCCGGGTACGTGGGCCAGCAGGTCTTCGCCGGAGTCGGCCAGCACGTGGAACTCATGGCTGACTGCGCCACCGATGGCGCCGGAGTCGGCGGTTACGGCCTTGAACTTCAGGCCCAGTCGCTCGAAGATCCGGCTGTAGGTGTCGAACATCACCTGGTAGAAACGGCCCAGGCAGTCCTCGCTGATGTGGAAGGAATAGCCGTCCTTCATCAGGAACTCGCGGGCGCGCATCACGCCGAAGCGCGGGCGAATCTCGTCGCGGAACTTGGTCTGGATCTGATAGAAGCAGACCGGTAACTGCTTGTAGGAGCGCAACTCGCCGCGGGCAAACTCGGTGATGACTTCCTCATGCGTCGGGCCGAAGGCGAACTCGCGGCCAGCCCGGTCGGTCATCTTGAGAAGCTGGGCACCGAAGTCTTCCCAGCGGCCGGTTTCCTGCCACAGCTCGGACGGCTGGACAGACGGCATCAGCATTTCCAGGCAGCCGGCGGCGTCCATCTCCTCGCGTACCACCTGCTCGACTTTCCGGAGCACCTTCAGGCCCAGCGGGGTCCAGGTGTAGATGCCTGAAGTCAGCTTGCGAATCATGCCGGTGCGCAGCATCAGCTGATGCGAGGCGATTTCGGCGTCGTTGGGTACTTCGCGCTGGGTGACGAGATGGAATTGCGAGGTTTTCATTCAGGTGGCTCGGGCAGGCAAAAAGAATCAAGCCATCAATAATAGCAGCCATGCCCACCGACAAGGCTGCCGACAGCCGCTTTCGATGCGCCGGGTTGCGATGCTATTCTGTTGTTCATGAACCTTCAACGCTGGCGGATGGGCTGCCGACCGTGACTGAAACGAAACCGCCGCGCCGGCCTGCCCGAGGCGCGTTCCTGCTGCCCAATGCGCTGACAACAGGTGCCCTGATGGCTGGCTTTTACGCCATCGTCATGGCCATCGAAGGCGACCCGGTGGTCGCCTGCATCGCCATTGTCATTGCCGGCGTTTTTGACGGACTCGATGGTCGCGTGGCCCGCATGACCAATACCCAGTCGGATTTCGGCGTGCAGTACGACAGCCTGTCGGACATGGTGTCCTTCGGCATGGCACCGGCCGTGCTGGTATTCACCTGGGCGCTGGCCGACCTGGGAACGCCCGATACCGTGGCCGACAAGCTCGGCTGGCTGGGGGCCTTCTTTTTCACCGCCTGTGCGGCGCTGCGTCTGGCCCGCTTCAATACCCAGGCCGGCGTGGCCGACAAGGCCTATTTCCAGGGGCTGGCCAGCCCGGCTGCCGCCGGCACGCTGATTGCGACCATCTGGTTCTGCATCAGTCGCGAGATCGGCCCCGAACAGGTCGCCTGGCTGATGCTTGGCCTGACATTGTTGCTGGGCACGCTGATGGTTTCGCGCGTTCGCTACTACAGCTTCAAGGCCCGGCCGCTCAGTGATCGGGTACCGTTTGCCGGCTTGTTCGTTTTGTTGGTGGTGCTGGTGCTGCTGGCGCTGGATCCGCCTGCTGTTCTGTTCACCATCGGTGTTCTGTACGTGATGTCCGGCCCGGTGCTGACGGCGCGCGGTCGTTATCAGCAGCGGCGTCGCCGTTCGGGCCGTTCATGAGCCGCCTGAGCTCGACCAGTCACCGACGCCTGGAGTGGCTGGGTATCAGCCGCTGGCAGTTGCGTTCGGCCCAGGAAGCGATTCCGGCATCTTCAGGGCCGGTTGAAGGACGTGACGTGGCGGGTGCAACGGCATCGGCCGATACGCCGTCCTCTGGACAGGCCCTGAGTATTCGCCTGGCTTCAGGTGCTGGCGACTGGCTGTTGGTGCAACAAGCCCCTTGGCGCGGTGACCATGCCGCGCTGATGGACGACATCCGGGCCTGCCTGGGCACCGAACGCTGCCGCTTTGGCCAGTGGGCGCGTGACTCTGCCGCCGGGGAAGGCCCGGCCGAGCTGAACCAGCGCGGGGTGCGCCACATCCTGTCGTTTGGCCCGCCGCCAAGCCCGGCGAGCTGGCCCGGCCTGATCGTTGCCCCGGCGCTGGACGAACTGGCCGGGTCTGCACAGGCCCGTCAGGACCTGTGGCGTCTGCTGGCACCGCACTGGCCCGGCTGAGACAGCGAGCGATGGTTGCCGTTATTACTGAGCCTGTTCTGACGATTCGCGCGATGAAGCGCGGCGACCTGGATCGCGTCAGCGAGATTGAAACGGCCAGCTATCCCTATCCCTGGTCGCGCGGCATTTTCGCCGATTGCCTGCGCGTGGGCTATCACTGCCAGGTGCTGCTGTCTGACGACCAGATCTGCGGCTACGGCATTGTCTCGATGGCTCTCGACGAAGCCCATTTGCTGAACCTGTGTATCGCCCCGGAATACCGGCGGCAGGGTCTGGCGGCGCTGCTGCTGGATCACTTGCTCAGGGAAGTCACGATCAAAGCCATGGATCGCTTGTTCCTCGAAGTACGGCCCTCCAACAAGGGGGCTCTGGCGCTGTATCGCCAGCGCGGTTTCCGCGTGATTGGCCGGCGGCCGGGCTACTACCCGGCGCCGGACGGGCGAGAGGACGCCACCATCATGGTGCTGCACCTGGATGCCGCCGGCTCATGAGCCGCCTGCGCGTCGCTGCTGCCCAGATCGCCCCCGTCTGGCTGAACCGCCAGGCCAGCCTGGCCCGGGTGATTGAAACCATCGACCAGGCCGCGGTTGCCGGCGTGGAACTGCTGGCTTTTGGCGAGACGCTGGTGCCGGGTTATCCCTTCTGGGTGGAACGCACCGACGGCGCCCGCTTCGACAACGCCTTCCAGAAAGCGCTGTATGCCCACTACGTCGACCAGGCCGTCGACCTGGATGCCGGCCATCTTGACGAGGTGTGTGAGGCGGCCCGCCGCAACGCCATGACCGTGGTGCTGGGTGTGCTCGAGCGCGCCGCCGATCGTGGCCAGAGCGTGTATGCCAGCGCAGTCACCATCAGCGCCGATGGCCAGGTGGTGTCTTGTCACCGCAAGCTCATGCCCACCCACGAAGAACGGCTGGTGTGGGCGACGGGCGACGGCCACGGACTTCGCACCCACCCGGTCGGCGCGTTTTGCCTGGGCAGCCTGAACTGCTGGGAAAACTGGATGCCGCTGGCACGCGCCAGCCTGCAGGCCCAGGGCGAAACCCTGCATGTGGCCATCTGGCCGGGAAGCGCCCGGCTGACCCGCGACATCACCCGCTTCATGGCGCTGGAGGGTCGAAGCTTCGTGCTGTCGGCTTGCGGGCTGATGCGCCGCGATGATTTTCCTGAGGACCTGCCGTTTCGCGACCGTCTGCTCAAGGTCTGCGACGACGTGCCCTGGGCGCCGGGCGGTTCCTGCCTCGCCGGGCCGGATGGTCGCTGGATCATCGAGCCCAATGAGACCACCGACGG
>PWYW01000074.1 GCA_003567685.1 Gammaproteobacteria bacterium | reverse complement strand
CATCACTTTCTCAACCCCGCCCCGCCAAAGAATCTTTCGTGCAACGGCAACTTCCCGGTGCGCCTCGGCGAGGCAGGCCGCGAATTATAGACCCCTCAATACTCGCGTCAAGGGGTTTGGGACAAAAACTTTTTTCAATGGGCCGCGGCGATCACGGCGAGGACACTTCGGGGCCCCTGTCATTACTGGGCTGACGGCTACATGATCGGCCAGAGAAAGCCAAACATCCGGCTGACAAGTCCAGTCATTAAGCGTCGCTGGGTACTGACGACTTCCGGCGAGACACCCACTGGCAGCCACACCTCGTGAAATTGATCGGGGTCGTCCGGCTCTTCTACCCCACTGGGCAACTGGAAGCTCATGGTCGTGTAGCCCGGCCAAAGGTCCAGCGTGGGCCAGCGCCGGAAGAACTCCGCGAGGCTGCGATTGACCCCTGCCAGTCCGCCTGGGTCGGACTCGCGGCGTTCGACGCGCCAGGCGTTCCTGGGGGCAAGCATTGGAAGGATGAAGTCCTGCATGGCCCGGGCGAAGCCTTGATCGTAAACGACGATTCCGTTTTCGGTATTGAAGATTTCCGACCGGGGGTCGAAGTTGTGCGAGGTCACCACGGAAACCTGACCATCGATCACCATCACCTTGGCATGCAGGCTGACCCGGGGGCCCGGCATCTGGCGGGTGGCTGTGGACGGATCGCCTCGCATCGGGCTGTCGATACCGGCAGCGCGCTCCTCGATCAAAGCCGGATAGCGGCGAATGAAGCGATGACGGTCCGCCGGGAACGGCTTGCTCTCGTACAGGCGGATACCCAGCTCTTCGATCATCACCAGACGCTGGCGACGCGAAATTGCATAGACCGGGAAGGCATCGGTGGCAGCGAGCGAGTTGCTGCTGACAATCACATCGACGCTCTTCTCCATTCCAGCCAGTGTCGACCGAAACGCCGGCGAAAGGACGAAATAGGGCGTTTGTAGCCAGACCTCTTTACGCGCACCGGCCAGCAAAGCGTGCAGTTGGTCGGTACTGTCCTGACCGTACCCCGTGGGCTCGTTGCGGCGGGCGCGCCACCACGGCTTGTCGGGCGGGTCGTTGAAATATTCCACGCGCCCGACCCGATAACCGCCGCGCTCAAGCCAGGACTCAAGCCAGGCAGTCTGGTTGAGCCGGTCAATGAAATCGTCCAGGCGCGGATCGATCGGCGCCAACGAATTCTCAAGCGTCCCTTCCACGATCACGCGTCCAACATCCCGCAGCCCTGACGGTCGACGGCTCCGCGGGTGCTGCCAGAAGGCGTCAAAGCCTGCCACCATATCCTCGACTACCGGGCCGGTCACCAGAATCTCGAGATCCTGAAAGTTCATTCGCGTGTCGAGATCGAAGTAACGGTCGGCATTGTTACGCCCGCCGACCACGCCATGGCGAGCATCAGCCACCAGCAACTTGTTGTGCATGCGGTGATTGAGACGACGAAAACAACAGGCAATGGCTCCCAGAAAGGCCGCATCGCCGATGACCGCGGTTTCGAACAATGGGTTGTATAGCTTCAGCTCGAAATTTGGGTGAGCCATCGACAGCCGTGCCTGCAAGGCGCGATCAGGCAGGGAAAACAGCGCATCGACCAGAACGCGTACACGAACGCCGCGTCGAGCGGCCGCCTCGAGTTCGGCAAGCAGCAAACTGCCGGCACTATCGTCCAGGAAAATGTAGTTCTGCACCAGGATTTCATATCGCGCCTGGCGAATCAGGTGCAAACGGAGACTAAGCGCGTCAGAACCGTGGTCAATGACCAACAGGTGATGTTCGCCCTGACCCAATTGCAGATCATCGAGTGGCGTATTGATCGGGACGGAATCATCGGCAATTCCGGCCAAGCTGTCAGCCTTGGCGTGCGCCTGTTCGATGCGCTGATCGATTGCAGCTTGCTGGCTCGGCGATAGCGCGCAACCAACCAGCAGCAACAGGACCAGAAGTCCGGCCGCTGGCCGCCACCATCGGAAAGCCGCCGCCACGGCCCTACCGCTTCAGGTCCAGGAAAAACAGGCGAACGCCGAGACCCGGTTGCGGGGTGGCAACATGCAGGCTGAGGTCAGCCGGAACTTCGGGCGCAATCAGGCTCCATTGCGCCGGCTCGGGCCAACCAGACGGCAGGGCGGCAATACGGGCAGGCAACCAATCCAGGGCAAGACCGGCGACGGACTGCGCCAGACTGCTGCCCCGCGCCTTGACCAAAGCTTCGCGGGCCGTCCACTGACAAATGAACGCCCTTGAACGCTCCGGTTCCTGCAGCCCGCTCAGCCAGTCAGCCTCAGGCGCCGGCAAGTAGCGGCGAGCGAGATCACCCGCTCGACGCAACGTGCGGTGGACCTCGATATCGATGCCCACCTCAGCCCCGGTGCCAATAGCCACGGCCAGCCAATCGCCCGAATGGGAGAGATTGAATTCGAGCAGATTTGCATGTGCCCTGCGGTCAAGCACCGGCTTGCCATGCTGGCCACGGGTCAGTCGAATGTCCTTGCCTGCGCAACCGAGGTAGCTGCCCAGCAACAAGCGCAACAGGAACTGCTGATGGAGACGTCGCCGGCGCAACTCCTGGCGACGGTTTGAGCTGTCAGTCGCGCTATCCAGCGGCAGCGCCTCGCTGTTGCAAAGCCAGATGTCCAGCACGTCGCGATCGGGCAGCTGGCGTTGAGTCAACGGCAGGTTGACCGTTTGCCACGCGGCCCCTGTCATCGAAAACCTCTGATACCGGCAACACCGAAGGCGCCGCATTCGCGTGCCCTTTCAAGGTCGTTCGGGGAAAGCCCGCCCAGCGCAACGACCGGCAACGGGGACTCGGCACACCAGGCCGCAAACCGATCCCAACCGAGCGTCGCCGCACCTGGATGGGAAGCCGTTGCCTGGACGGGCGACAGACAGGCGAAATCCGCATCGATCTTCGCGGCATGCATCAAGGCTTCCTGCGTGTGGCAAGACACCCCCACCAGGCCGGAAAAACCCTTCGGCCGGGAGTGCAGACCGAGCGCCACGCGCGCTGACAGATGCACCCCATCAGCACCCAGCGCTTCGGCCTCATCGAAGTGGCCGTTGAGCAGCCAGCGCGCATTGAATTGCCGCGCGAGGGCTGCACACTCAGCGGCCAATATTCGCAATGTCGGCTTCGGTACATCATGGGCACGCAGTTGAAGCAGGCGGAAACCGGCTTCGAGTCGGGCTCGCCAGTCAGCGAGGAATTCGCTGGTATCGGCGAACGAATCCGGCGATGCGCTGATCGAATAGCGCGGGTCCGCACCCAGTAGGCGAACAATGGGCCGATCGGCTTCGGGCATATCCAGCGCCGCAAGCTCGTCCTTGCGGAACCAACCGATCGCCTGCCCTTCATTGCCCCGTGGCAGACCAGACCAGTGGTCGACACGCCGAAGCAACAAACGAATGCTGCGGTCCGAATAATGATGACAGAGAGTCATCAGCGGACTCGAAACCTCCACCTCAAGCCCGAGCTCTTCATCAAGCTCCCGAACAAGGGCATCGGCTTCGCTTTCACCGGCGTCCACCTTGCCGCCGGGAAACTCCCAGCAGCCTGCCAGATGTTTGCCAGGCGGCCGTTGGGCCAACAGGATTCGACCGGTGGCGTCCTCAATCACGCCGGCCACCACCGGGATGACCCGTCGCGTGGGCTTCATCGCTTATCGGGTCAGGACAACTTGCCGTGGCACTGCTTGTACTTCTTGCCGGACCCACAAGGACAAGGCTCATTGCGGCCGACCTTGCGACCCTCGCGCACAAACGGCTCGTCCGGATTAACGACGCCTTCGGCACCGCCGGCCTGCCCCGCGCCACCTGCGGTTGCCGACTGCGCGTCAGCATGCTGGAAATTCATCGGCGCCTGCCGTTTACGGCTGGCATCCACCGCGCTGACATCCTGTTCGTCACGAATCTGGACCCGTGCCAGCGCACGCATGGTCTCGTGCTTCATCGAGTCGAGCATGGCGGTGAACATCTCGAAGCCTTCGCGCTTGTATTCCTGCTGCGGCTTCTTCTGCGCAAAACTCCGAAGATTGATGCCCTTGCGCAGGTAATCCATGCTGGCCAGGTGTTCCTTCCATTGCTGGTCGAGAATGCTCAGCATCAGGGCCTTTTCGAACTGGCGCATGGTCTTCTCGCCGATCATGTCCTCCTTGGCATGGTAGTGGGCCTCGACCCGCTCGAAGATCTTTTCGCGCAAGCCGGTCTCGTCGAGATCATCATCGGCATCCAGCCAATCACGCACCGGCACTTCGATACCGAAATCGCCCTCCAGCGCCTTTTCCAGGCCTTCGACATCCCACATCTCATCAATCGACTCGGGCGGAATGAAGCGCGAGATCAGATTATCGAAGGTTTCATCGCGAATCGACTCAATCGTGTCGCGGACGTCGTCGGCCTCCATCAGCTCGTTGCGCTGGGTGTAAATCACCCGGCGCTGATCATTGGCCACATCATCAAAGTCCAGCAGATGCTTGCGCAAATCAAAGTTGTGCGCCTCGACCTTGCGCTGGGCATTTTCAATCGCCTTGCTGACCCAGGGATGCTCGATGGCCTCCCCTTCGTCCATGCCCATCTTCTGCATCATGGCACCCATGCGGTCAGAAGCGAAGATGCGCATCAGGTTATCCTCCAGGGACAGGTAGAAACGGCTTGACCCCGGATCCCCCTGGCGGCCGGATCGACCTCGAAGCTGATTGTCGATTCGCCGCGACTCATGGCGCTCGGTACCGATGATGTGCAGGCCGCCCGCATCCAGAACGGTCTGGTGCCGCTGTTTCCACTCAGCTTTCAACTCGGCATGCTTTTCATCACTGATGTCCCCCAGTTCGGCTATTTCAGACTCGAAATTGCCGCCGAGGACGATATCGGTGCCGCGACCGGCCATGTTGGTTGCAATGGTGACCGCACCCGGTCTTCCGGCCTGGGCAATGATGGTCGCCTCACGTTCGTGCTGCTTGGCATTGAGCACCTCGTGCTTGATGCCGCTTTTCTTGAGCTTTTTCGACAGCAGTTCGGAGACCTCGATTGAGGTGGTACCGACCAGCACCGGCTGCTGTTCGGCCACGCGCTCCTTGATGTCCTCGACGATGGCGTCGAATTTCTCGGCCTGAGTCAGGAACACCAGGTCTGGGCGGTCATCACGGATCATCGGCTTGTGCGTCGGAATCACCACCACTTCCAGGCTATAGATCGTCTGGAATTCGTAGGCTTCGGTATCGGCCGTACCGGTCATGCCCGACAGCTTGTCGTACAGGCGAAAGTAGTTCTGGAAAGTGATCGAGGCCAGGGTCTGGTTCTCGCGCTGGATCGGCACGCCCTCCTTGGCCTCGACTGCCTGATGCAGGCCTTCCGACCAACGGCGGCCCGGCAGCGTTCGTCCAGTGAACTCGTCGACAATAACCACTTCGCCGTCGCGAACGATGTAATCAACGTCCTTCTGGAACAGGTTGTGGGCACGAAGCGACGCCGAGAGCGTATGCATCAGCGCCAGATTGTGCGCGTTGTACAGGCTGTCGTCTTCTTTGATCATGCCGGCCTTCGCCATCAGCGACTCGACCTTGGCCATGCCATCTTCGGTCAGATAGATCTGCTTGCTCTTCTCATCAACGCTGAAATCGCCTGGCCCATCTTCTTCCTGCTGGCGCTCGAGGTGAGGGACGATCTTGTTCATCTGAACGTATACCTCGGGACCTTCATCGGCCGGCCCGGAGATGATCAGGGGCGTGCGCGCCTCGTCGATCAGGATCGAGTCGACCTCATCAACGATGGCAAAGGCCTGGCCCCGCTGGACGCGCTGTTCCAAGGAGAACGCCATGTTGTCGCGCAGGTAATCAAAGCCGTATTCGTTGTTGGTCCCGTAGGTCACATCGGCCGCGTAAGCCTCGCGTTTCTCTGCCGGCCCCATGCCCGGAACCGATACACCCACGGTGAGACCCAAAGCGCCGTAAACCGCGCCCATCCACTTGGCATCTCGGCGGGCCAGGTAATCATTCACGGTCACCACGTGCACGCCCTTATCGGCAATCGTGTTCAGGTAGACCGCCAGGGTTGCCATCAGGGTCTTGCCCTCACCGGTTTTCATTTCGGCGATCTTGCCCTGGTGCAAGACCATGCCGCCAATCAGCTGGGCATCGTAATGACGCATGCCCAGGGTGCGCACTGCGGCTTCCCGGCAGGCTGCGAAGGCTTCCGGCAGCAGGTCATCGAGGCTGGTTCCGTCGCGGTGACGGGCACGGAACTCCTCGGTCTTGTTTTTAAGCGCCTCGTCGGAGAGCGCCTTGAAATCGGGTTCCAGATCGTTGATCGCCTGGACCTTGGCTTCCAGTCGCTTGATGAGGCGTTCGTTGCGGCTGCCGACGAACTTGGTGATCAGGGCTTTGAACATGAAGTTTCCATTGCCAGTTTTGGGGCCACGCCAAAGGGCGGGGCCATCGATTCAATTCATCTTATTGGGGGCACCTGCACGCGGGCGCAAGCACAGCCCGTCATTGTAGCGCGATGAGCCGATGGTGCAAAAAACCCGGGTTACACTACTTTCATGGACAAACCCAAGGCCCGACCGGTTCAAGCGGTTCTGAACGGCAATCGCTCGCTAGCCGCGCTATTGCGCGCCGGCAGGGCTTTCGACGAGCTGGAAAAGCGCCTTCGACCTCACATGAGCGAGATCAGTCGGGAGACAGTGCGGGTAGCCTGTGTCGAGGGAGACACTCTGGTATTGTCGGTGACCACGCCAGCCTGGGCCTCGAGGGCTCGAATGGAAGCGCCACGACTGCTCTACGAGGCGCAAGCCATCTGGCCGACGCCGCTTCGCCAGTTCCAGGTCATCGTGGAAAGCCGCGCCGGCGACTGAACGCCGGCAGCGCCGAGGGTTTCAACTATCCGTCGTTCAGACCGCTTGGGCAGGCTGGACGTAGGAAATGGGTGCGCTGGCATCATCGCGATAACTGACTTCTTCCCAGGCGGATTCATCAGCCAGCAATGTGCGCAGAAGGCGATTGTTCAACTCATGACCGGATTTGTAGCCGGTAAACGAACCAATCGGATTCCGATTCAACAAGTAAAGATCCCCGATCGCGTCGAGAACCTTGTGCTTCACGAACTCGTCGTTGTAGCGCAAGCCGGTTTCGTTGAGGACGCGGTAATCGTCCAGCACCACGGCATTGTCGAGGCTGCCACCCAGAACGAGATTGCGCTCGCGCAGATACTCGATGTCGCGCATGAACCCGAAAGTCCGGGCTCGGGCAATTTCCTTCAGGTATGAGGTGGTGGAAAAATCAATGTCGGCCTCGCAGGAACCACTCCGAATCACCGGATGATCGAATTCAATGGTGAAATTGACCTTGAAGCCTTCGTGCGGCTCGAACCGAACCCATTTTTCACCGTCGCGGACTTCGACGGTCTTCAGTACACGAATGAAGCGCTTGTCGGCAGACTGCTCGACAATTCCGGCCGACTGAACGAGGAATGCGAAGGGACCGGCACTGCCGTCCATGATGGGAACCTCGGCAGCCGTCAGATCGACATACAGGTTGTCGATCCCCAGACCGGCCAACGCCGACATCAAGTGTTCAATGGTAGCCACCCGAACGCCGTCCTGAACCAGGGTGGTGGATAGCGCGGTGTCACCAACCGTGTGGGGATCGGCCTTGATTTCAACGACCGGGTCAAGATCGACCCGCCGAAACACAATACCTGCGTTGGCAGGCGCCGGACGCAGCGTCATGGCGACCTTCTCGCCGGTGTGCATGCCCACGCCCGTGGCGCGGATGACGTTTTTCAAAGTGCGTTGCTTTATCAAGGCCATTCCGTGTTGATTTAATGACAGCGGCGCAAGCGTAGCACAGAAAGCGTGGCAAAAAAGCACTTATTTGTTGTTTTGGCAACACATGTTGCTCAAAAGCAACAAAACACCCCGATATTCGCTGCTTTATGGCCTGCGAACGCCGAAAACGCAAGAGAATCCGGTCGCGCCGGGCGAGTCGGCGCGACCGGACCAAGCGGCCATCATGCCAGGCAGGCCACCAGGCTAGTCAGCCTGGTTGCGTAGAAAGGCCGGAATATCCAGATAGTCCAACTCTTTCTGCTCGCCAAAATTCCGGCGCTTGTCAGTCGTATCGGCGTCAGTATCGGCCGTTTCCTCATCACGAGCCGAGAAAACCGGGCGACTGTCCGTGCCCGTGCGAACCACTCTCATTGGCCGCTCCTGGCGCTTGGGCATCTGCTCGCCCAGTCCCGTGGCGACCACGGTGACGCGGATTTCGTCGCTCATGTCCGGATCAATCACGGTGCCAATGACCACGGTGGCGTCTTCGCTGGCGAGGTCGGCAATGGTGGTACCGACTTCCTCGAACTCCTTCATGGTCATGTTCATGCCGGCGGTGACGTTGACCAGGATGCCGCAGGCACCGTTCAGGTTCACGTCTTCCAGCAGCGGCGAGCCAATCGCCGCCTGGGCGGCCATCAGTGCGCGGTCTTCGCCTGAGGCGTTACCCGAGCCCATCATTGCCATGCCCATTTCACTCATGACGGTGCGCACGTCGGCAAAGTCGACGTTGATCAGACCCGGGCGGGTGATCAATTCGGCGATGCCCTGAACCGCGCCCGACAGCACCTGGTTGGCCGCCTTGAAGGCGTTGAGCAGGGAAATTTCCGCGCCCAACACGCTCAACAACTTGGCGTTGGGGATGGTGATCAGCGAATCGACATGGTGCGACAGCTCGTCGATGCCCTGCTGGGCCACGGCCAGGCGACGCTGACCTTCAAAGGGGAACGGACGGGTGACCACGGCCACGGTGAGGATGCCCATTTCCTTGGCGGTCTGGGCAATCACCGGGGCAGCGCCGGTGCCGGTACCGCCGCCCATACCGGCGGTGATGAAGACCATGTCCGAGCCGGCCAGCATTTCGCTGATGCGCTCGCGGTCTTCCAGTGCCGACTGGCGCCCGACTTCAGGGTTGGCTCCGGCGCCCAGGCCCTTGGTCACTCCCGAGCCAATCTGGAGGGTGGACTTGCCGTTGAAGTTTCTCAGCGCCTGCGAGTCGGTATTGATGCAAATGAACTCGACGCCCTCAATGGCCGCATCGACCATCTGGTTGACGGCGTTTCCGCCGCCACCGCCGATTCCCACGACCTTTATGGTCGCACCCGGTGTGTAATTTTCAACTAATTCAAAAGGCATGATGGATGTCTCCTGTTTATCTCGCCAAAATCAATCAACACAACAAAATCCGTTTCGGTTGATCCCCCCCCTGTCGGCTTTCCTCTTCGTGGCGGAGGACTGGCCCGGAGCGGTTCGGGGATGGCCCCGAAACGGCAACAACATCTTTTTCAATCGCGGTTTCAAAACTCTCCCTGAAACCAGGTTTTCAATCGTTGGATCAAACTTTCCTTGCTCCGCCCAAGGCGGGCTCTCGGCGCACCGTCATTACGAGCGCCATGCAGCAGCAGACCCACGCCGGTGGCATGGATCTGGTTGCTGACGACTTCCGACAGGCCGGTGACACCCTGGGGCGTACCCAGGCGAACCGGCATGTGCAGAATTTCTTCGGCCAGTTCCACCACGCCTTCCATCTTGGCGCCACCGCCCGTCAGAACCAGACCGGCTGGAATCATGTTTTCAAAGCCGGACTGGCTGAGCTGCTTGTGAACGTGGTTGAACAATTCGCGATAGCGCGCCTCGACCACCTGGGCCAGGGTCCGGCGTTCCAGCCGGCGAGATTCGCGGTTGCCGACACTCGGCACCTGAATGGTTTCATCGGTCGAGACCATCTGCTCCAGCGCGCAGGCAAACTTGATCTTGATTTCCTCGGCATGGACCGTCGGGGTGCGCAGGGCAACGGCGATGTCGTTGGTGACCAGGTCGCCGGCAATCGGAATGCAGGCGGTGTAACGAATCGCCCCTTCGGTGAACACGGCCACGTCGGTGGTGCCGGCACCAATGTCGACCAGGGCAATCCCCAGGTCGCGCTCATCGGCGGACAGCACGGCATGGCTGGATGCCAGTTGCTGAAGGATCAAATCATCTACCTGCAAACCACAGCGAGCCACGCATTTAGTCACGTTCTGAACCGCACTGACCGCGGCGGCGACCAGGTGCACCCGGGCTTCCAGCCGCACGCCCGACATGCCAATCGGCTGGCGGATGCCATCGGTGGAATCAATCACGTACTCCTGCGGCAGCACGTGCAGGATGCGCTGGTCGGCCGGCACGGCCACGGCACGTGCCGATTCCAGCACCCGCTCGACATCGCCCTCGACCACTTCCTTGTCGCGAATGGCCACGGCCCCGTGGGAATTCAGCGATCGGATATGACTGCCGGCAATGCCGGCAAACACGGAATGAATTTCGCAGTCGGCCATCAGCTCGGCCTCCTCGACCGCGCGCTGGATCGACTGCTCGGTCGATTCAATATCGACTACCACGCCGCGCTTGAGTCCGCGCGAGGGATGCGAGCCGATACCGATCACCTCGACCTCACCGTCGGGCTGAATTTCGCCGACGATGGCCACGATCTTGCTGGTGCCGATATCAAGCCCGACCACCAAGGATTTTTCCGCCCGCTTAGCCATGCCTGTCGCTGTCTCCCATCGTCTGTTCGCGGCTGCCATCGCTGCCATTGGCCCAGCGCACGGCCAGACCATTGGTGTAACGCATGTCGACCCGCACGGCACGGCGGGTCTCCTGGTTGATCTGTTCATGCACTGCCAGGAAACGCAGCATTCGCTCGTCGACCCGCTGCCGACCCAGCAACAACTCCACGCCGTTGTCGAGGCCAAGCGTCCAGGCGCCGCGCTGGTCGAGCGTCAGTCGCTCGATTTCCAGGCCGCTGCCAAACAGGCTGTCGCGCATTGCCAGCCAGTTGGCCAGCACTTCCTCGCGGCGATTGTCTGGCCCGCTCAGGCGCGGCAGGCCCTGCATACCCTCAGCGCCAGTCACGGCAAAGGCCTCACCCTGCCGGCTGAGTAGCCATTCATCGTTCCAGCGCGCTACCGGGCGGTGCTCGCTCACCCGGATATGCAAGGTATCGGGCCAATGCCGGCTGACTTCGGCCTCGACCACCCAGGGCAACGCTTCGATTTCCTGGCGCACCCGGCCCAGATCCACAGCGAAAAACCCGTTGGCCGCCAGCGGCGCCGCGGCCGCCCGAATCTGACTGCTGGAGGTGCGGCCAAGCTCACCCTCGACATCGAGCCAGTGGATGGCAAAGCGCTCGGTGCCAATCCAACCCGCGCGCAACCAGAATGCGCCGAGCAGCAGCAGGCCGCCGAGGAGCAAGGTCGCCAGCAAGGCTGGTGACATCAGTCGATCTGGCTGGTGTTCAGAATCCGCCATACCAGTTCCTCGAATGAAATGCCGGCGGCCGCGGCCGCCTTTGGTACCAGGGAGTTCACGGTCATCCCCGGTGTCGTATTCACTTCCAGCAGCCAGGGCTGGCCCTCGCCGTCCAACATCAGATCCACCCGGCCCCAACCGCAGGCGCCAACCACCTCGAAGGCCTGATGGCACAGCGCGGCCAGTTCCGCCTCGCGCGTCTCGTCCAGTCCGCAGGGGATCAGGTAACGGGTGTCGCCGGATTCGTACTTGGCTTCGTAGTCATAAAACGTACGGGACGGCTTCAGGCCAATCAGCGGCAGCACCTGGCCATCAAGGATGGCCGCCGTGAACTCGGGCCCGTCAATCAGCCGCTCGACCAGCACCCGGCCATCGAAGGCCAGTGCACGCTCGATGGCCGCCGCCAGTTCGCCGGCGTCGTCGACCCGGCTCATGCCGATGCTCGAACCCTCACGGGACGGCTTGACGAACAGCGGCAGACCCAGCGTGTTGATAATTTCGGCTGCCTGATCAGCCGAGGTGGCCAGCGCCCAGGGCGCGGTCGGCAAGCCGGCCGACTGCCATACCCGTTTGGTCTGGACCTTGTCCATTGTCAGGGCCGAGGCCAATACGCCCGAACCGGTGACCGGCACGCCGTAAATCCGCAGCGCGCCCTGCAAGGCACCGTCTTCGCCGCCTCGTCCGTGCAGCAGGTTGAAGACCCGGTCGTAGTGGCCAGACGCCACCTGCTCCAGCAAGCGTCGCGGTCCGTCAACCACGCTGAACTGGACGCCCAGCTTTTCCAGCGCGGCCGCGACCGCCTTGCCACCGCGCAGCGAAATCTCGCGCTCGGCGCTGTCGCCGCCAATCACCAGCGCCACCTGGCCCAGCTTGATGGCTTGCTCATTGGTCATTGCCGACCCCCTTGTCAGTCGAGGCCCCGTGATTCGAGGCATCGGTCCGATACTGGCGCAACAGCGAAGCCAGCCTTCCGACATCGCCAGCGCCCATCACCAGCAGCAGGTCGCCCTCCTCCACCACCGAGCCCAGCGCCTCGGGCACCGTAGCCACCGCGCCCACACGATGAATGGGCAACTCACCGCGCTGACGCACCGCTTCGGCCAGGGTGTCGGCATCAATGCCGGCAATCGGGCTTTCTCCGGCCGGATACAAATCGGCCAGGACCAGCACGTCCGGCTCGCACAGCACCCGGGCAAAGGCGTCGAACTGGTCGCGTGTGCGGGTGTAGCGATGAGGCTGGAACACCAGCACCAGCCGGCGGTCGGGCCAGCCCGAACGGGCTGCGCGCAGCACGGCGTCCAACTCGGTTGGGTGATGGCCGTAGTCTTCAAAGGCCAGCAGCGCCTTGCCGCCAATCGACAACTCGCCGATCGGGGCGAAGCGCCGGCCAATGCCGCCAAAGGCGTTCAAGCCAGCGACGATCTGTTCCGGATCAATACCCAACTCCCAGGCAACGGCCGCCGCACCAAGGGCGTTTTGCACGTTGTGCCGGCCGGGCTGCATCAGCTCAACCGTCAGCGGCTCGGCCAGTTCCGGAAGCCACAGCTGGAAGCGCATCAAGCGGCCTTCCTGGACCAGGTCGGTTGCGCGCACATCGGCCTGCGGGGCAAAGCCATAGGTCACCACGTTTCGGCCCACCGAGGGCACCAGTTCGGCCACGTGGGGGTCGTCAATGCACAGCACCGCCACGCCGAAGAACGGCAGGTGGTGGAGAAATTCCAGGAAAGCCCGCTGGAGCTGATCGAAGCTGCCCTGATAGGCATCCAGATGGTCACGATCGATGTTGGTGACCAGCGAGATCACCGGCTGCAAATTCAGGAACGAGCCATCGCTTTCATCGGCCTCGGCCACCAGGTAGCGGCCCTCGCCGAGGCGGGCATTGGATCCGAAGGCGTTGACCAGACCGCCGACGATGAAGGTCGGGTCCTGCCCCGCGCCGGCCAGAATGCCTGCGACCAGCGAGGTGGTGGTGGTTTTACCGTGGGTGCCGGCAATGGCAATGCCCTGGCGGAAGCGCATCAGCTCACCCAGCATTTCGGCCCGGGCGACGACCGGCACGCGGCGCGCGCGTGCGGCTTCAATTTCAGGGTTGGATTCCGGCACGGCGCCGGAAACCACCACCACATCGGCCTCGCCCAGATGTTCAGCGGCATGACCCACCGCAACACCAGCACCCAGCCGGCGCAGCCGCTGCAGGGTGTCGGAGTCGTTCAGGTCGGTTCCGGTGACTTCGAAGCCCAGGTTGATCAGCACCTCGGCAATCCCGCTCATGCCGGCACCGCCAATACCCACAAAGTGGATACGGCGAACCCGGTGCATCAGGCTGGGCGCTGGGCGCAAGACGCGGCTCATCGGGCCACCTCAAGACAAGCCTGGGCGACGGCCACTGCGGCCGAGTTGCGGCCCAGTGCCCTAGCACGACCCGCCATAGCCATCAGTTGATCGCGACTGAGTCCAGCCAGGCGTTCAGCCAGGCGGTCGGCGGAAAGCTCTCGTTCAGGCAGTAGCCAACCGGCATGGGCCACAGTCAGGTAGCTGGCGTTGGCAGTCTGGTGATCGTCCACGGCGAAGGGGTACGGCACCAGGATGGCCGGCACGCCGGCCGCTGCCAGTTCCGCCACCGTCAGGGCACCCGACCGGCACAGGACCACGTCGGCCTCGCCCCAGGCCGAGGCCATGTCGTCAATGAATTCGCGCACGTCCTCTACGACATTGTGCTGGCGGTAGGCCGCCAGGGTGGGTTCGAGCTGGCGACCGGCCTGGTGAAGCACCTGCGGGCGACGATCGACCGGCAGGCTGGCCAGGGCCGCGGGCACCACTTCACTGAAGGCCGCCGCGCCCAGGCTGCCGCCAACCACCAGCAGTTTCAATGGCCCGGTGCGCCCGGCATAGCGCTCGGCTGGATCCGGCAGGGCGCTGATGTCGGCCCGCACCGGATTGCCGCAGTGTTCGCCGCGCGGCAGCACGTCAGGGAAGCCTGTCATTACCCGCTTGGCCAGCGGGCGCAGCCAGCGGTTGGTCAGCCCAGCGATTGCGTTTTGCTCGTGCAGGACCACCGGCACGCCCATGATACGAGCCATCAACCCGCCAGGTCCGGCCACATAGCCGCCCATGCTCAGCACGCAATCGGGACGGCGGCGCCGAAGAATAGCGCGAGCCGTCCACATCGCTTTCATTACCCGAAATGGTGCCAGCAGCCAGCCTGCCAGGCCGCGCCCGCGCAGGCCGGTAATTTCGATGCCGTCCAGTTCGATGCCGGCAGCCGGCACCAGCCGGTTTTCGAGTCCGGCCGGGGTTCCCAGCCAGCTCACCGAGGCGCCCTGGTCAAGCAACTCACGGGCCACCGCAAGACCGGGAAAGATATGCCCGCCGGTGCCAGCCGCCATGATCATCACGTGGGGCGCGCTCATACCGACCAATCCCTGCGACGACGGGGTCGCTCCAGTTCTTCGCGCTTGAGTTCAAGATCGATACGCAGCACAAGGCCAATGGCCAGCAGCGTCATGATCATGCTGGACCCACCGGCTGAAATCAGGGGCAGAGTCAAGCCCTTGGTGGGCAGCAGCCCAAGGTTGACACCCATGCTGACCAGCGCCTGCAGACCAAGCCACAGGCCAATACCCCAGGCGGTGAACGCGGCAAAAGCCTTTTCTGCCTTGATCGCTTTCAGACCGATAAAGAAGATCCGCCCGACCAGGGCGACAAACAGGGCAATCACCAGCACGATGCCAACCAGCCCGAATTCTTCGGCCAACACGGCAAAGATGAAGTCGGTGTGCGCTTCGGGAAGGTAATAGAGCTTTTGAATGCTGGCACCCAAGCCAACGCCGGTAATCTGGCCACGACCGATGGCAATCAGCGCCTGGGTCAATTGGAACCCGCTATTGAACGGGTCGGCCCAGGGGTTGGAAAAGCTCATCACGCGGGCCAGCCGGTAGGGCTCCATGGCAGCGAACCCGAACAGCGGCAAACTCAGGCTGCCGAGAACAAACAGGTGTTTCCAGGCGGCACCAGCCAGCCAGATCATGCCACCAACAATCGCCGTGATGACCACCGCCGAACCCATGTCCGGTTGCATCAGCAACAGGGCGGCCAGCACGCCCACCGCCAACAGCGGTTTGAGCGTATCCAGAAAGCGGCTGCGATGCAGTTCCGGGCGTCTTGCCAGATAGCTGGCGACGAAGACGATCATCAGCAGTTTGACCGCCTCGACCACCTGGAACCGCATCAGCCCCAGGTTGATCCAGCGGCGCGAACCATTGACCTCGTGCCCAAGACCCGGGACCATGGGCAACAGCAAGAGCACCACCGATAGCACCAGCCCGGCCCGGGCCAGCGGTTCGATATGTTTCAGGCCAACAAAGCGATAAACGAGGCAGGCCGCCAGGCCAGCTGCGATGTGCATGAAATGACGGCTGATGAAGTGCCAGCCCGATACGGCAAAACTCTCAGCCACCGCCATTGAGGTCGAGGCCACCATGATGATGCCAATCACCAGCAGGGCGCTGGCCGACACCAGCACCACCGGGTCGAGCGCCACCGCACGTGGCGCTTCACGCCAGCGATAGGCTTGTCGACGATGGCTTCTGGTGGTGGCAGTCACGGTACGTTCAAGCCTCCTTATCGAATTTTCAGCGTGGCCAGCGCAGCCAGCACCAGCATCACGGCAATGATCCAGAACCGCACGATCACCTTGGGCTCGGGCCAACCCTTGAGCTCGAAGTGATGGTGTATGGGTGCCATGCGGAAAATCCGCTTGCCGGTGAGTTTGAAGGAGGCCACCTGCAGGATCACCGATAGCGTTTCGATCACGAAAATGCCGGCCATGACGAAGAACACGATTTCCTGGCGCACGGCCACGGCGATCAAACCAAGGGCCGCACCCACGGCCAGGGCACCGACATCGCCCATGAAGACCTGGGCCGGGTAGGTGTTGAACCACAAAAAGCCCAGTCCTGCCCCGCCAAGGGCAGCGCAGAAAATCGCCAATTCCCCAACGCCCGGCACGAATGGCATGCCGAGGTGGTTGGCAATGATGCTGTTGCTGGTGGCATACGCGAAGATGCCCAGGCCCGCTGCAACGAACACCGCCGGCATGATCGCGAGGCCATCAAGGCCATCGGTCAAGTTGACAGCATTCGATGAACCAACGATAACGAAATAGGCGAGAACCACGAAACCCAGCCCCAGCGGGACGGCAACATCCTTGAAAAACGGCACGAACAGCTGGGTATTGGCCGGCACCTCGGCCGTGTAATACAGAAACAGGCCGACGGCCAGCGCAGCCAAGGACTGCAGCGCGTACTTGGCCTTGGCCGACAGCCCTCGACTGTCGCGATACTTGAGTTTCTTGAAATCATCCAGAAAGCCAATACCGCCGAATGCCAGAGTGACGAACAGCACTGTCCAGACGTAACGGTTGCCGAGGTCACTCCAGGCAAGCGTACTGATCACCAGGGCGATCAGAATCATCGTCCCACCCATTGTGGGTGTACCAGCCTTGACTTGGTGCGACTCCGGACCGAGATCCCGAATCGGCTGTCCATACTGGCGCTCGGTCATGTGGCGGATGAACAGCGGCCCGATCAACAGTGATACGGCCATGGCAGTGAGCGCCGCCATGATGGTGCGAAAGGTGATGAAACCGAACAGGGCAACATCAGTGAACAGGGTTTCGAACAGCCAGATCAGCATTGGCCCTCTCCCGTCTCAATCAGTGATCGGACCACTCGCTCCATGGCCATGGAACGGGAACCCTTGACCAGGCAGTTGACGCCTGATTCAAGGCCCTGGCGCAAGGCCTTGGCCAAATCGTCATGGCGCTCGAAGTGCTCGCCTCCCGGCCCGAAGGCAAGCGAAGCCTGACGACTCAGCGGCCCGATGGTGAAAAGCCGGCGAACCCCGAGATCAGCAGCGGCCTGACCCATTTCTCCATGCAAACTGGCGGCATCCTCGCCCAGCTCAGCCATGTCACCCATCACCAGCCAGGCTTCGCCCTGCATGCCGGTAACCACTTGCAGGCCGGCATAAAGCGAAGCCGGGTTCGCGTTATAGCTGTCATCAATCAGTTGCCAGCCTTCAGGATGGCGATGCGGCTGCAGCCGGCCTGGCAAGGCCTGCAGGCGCTCCAGCGCGCCCACCGCCTGGTCCAGCGGCACATCCAGCGCATGGCCAACGGCCAGGGCCGCCAGCGCGTTCATGCGGTTGTGACGCCCCGGCAGCGGCAGGTTCAGTTCAACCTGGGCGGTCGGGGTGTTCACGGTAATGGCCTGGCCAGCGACCGAGCCACTCAGATCGGCCCAAATATCGGCCCGGGACGAGGAACCGAAGGTCAGGCGCTGGCAGTGCGAGGCCATATCCCACCACAGATCAAAAAAAGCGTCGTCGGCGTTGATCACGGCCGTCTTGCCCGGTGCCAGCGCAGCAAACATTTCACCCTTGGTGCGGGCCACGCCCTCCAGGCTGCCAAAGCCTTCCAGGTGGGCCGGGCCGGCATTGTTGACTAGGCCCACGTCGGGACGGGCCAGCTCGGCCAGGTAGCGAATGTCCCCTGGCCCGCTGGCACCCATTTCGATCACCGCAAAACGATGCAGGGCGTCCAGTCGGGCCAGGGTCAGCGGCATGCCGATTTCGTTGTTGTAATTGCCGCGGGTTGCCAGCGTGGGCGCGCAGGCGGAAAGAATGGCGGTGACCATTTCCTTGACGGTGGTCTTGCCGTTGGAACCAGTGATGCCGACCAGGCTCAGATCCAGCCCGGCTCGCCAGTGGGCAGCAATCTGACCCATGGCCAACTGCGGATCTTCAACCAACAGCTGGGGCAGATCAATATCCAGCAAGCGGTCAACCAGCGCAGCAGCCGCACCGGCGGCAGCAGCGGCGGTCACGAAGTCATGGCCATCGGCATGCTCGCCGGCCAGGGCAACGAACAGATCGCCCGGCTCGACCTGACGAGAGTCGTGACAAAGCCCGGTAACGGAGACATCGTCGCCGGCGAGGCGACCATTGGTGGCGGCGCAAAGCGCGCTCAGCTGAAGTCGCATCACGCCGTGCCTCCCAGGCACTGCAGCGCCGTGGCACGATCGGAAAATGGCAGGCGCTGATTGCCAACTTGCTGGAAGTCCTCGTGGCCCTTGCCGGCAATCAGCACCACGTCGCCCGAGCCTGCATCCTCCAGAGCCCACTCGATCGCCGCTTTGCGATCGCTGATCACCCGGGCTCGATCGGGGCGGTGCATGCCAGCCTGAATCTCGCGGATGATGGCCAGCGGATTCTCGGCTCGCGGGTTGTCGTTGGTCAGGATGATCTGATCGGCCAGGGATTCGGCAATCCGCCCCATCATTGGACGCTTGGCCCGATCACGATTGCCGCCGCAACCAAAAACGCAAGCCATGCCTCCGCTGTGCAATTCAGCCAGGCCAAGCAGGGCATTTCTCAGCGCATCGGGCGTGTGGGCATAGTCAACCACGGCGGTCACACCGCGCTCGCTGCCAATGGCCTCCATTCGTCCCGGCACCGGCGTCAGGACTGACAGGCGCTTTGCGATGGCCGTGGCGTCCAGACCCCGGGCGCGCAGTTCAATGCCAACGATAAGAAGGTTGTAAAGATTGACCCGTCCAATCAGCCGCGATGAAAACCGGATGGACTCGCCCTCCAGCAGCATTTCGGCCCGCGTGGCCGTCGCGGTCAGCTCAAGCGGACGGATCCGGCAAGCGATTGTGGCGTCAGCGATGGCATAGGGAATAACCAGGTGCTGCCCGTTCAGTCGCTCGACCAGCTGGCGACCAAAGGCATCGTCCACGTTAATCAAGCTGCGATGACTTCTGAAGTCGGTAAACAGTCGGGCCTTGGCTTCCCCGTAGGCCGCCAGGTCCGGATGGTAGTCCAGATGGTCGTGTCCCAGCGCAGTAAAGATGGTTGAGCTAAAGGACAAACCATCCAGCCGCCCCTGGTCCAGCGCGTGTGATGAGGCCTCGAGCACCACGTGGGTTTGGCCATCGTCCCGTAATTCCGCCAGCATTCGATGCAGGCTGAGCCGATCCGGCGTGGTGTGCTCCAATGGTCGATGCTGGCCGGGACGGCCAAAACCCAGCGTGCCGATCATGGCACCTTCGAGAGCCTGGGCCAGCAGCCAGGCGACCGAACTCTTGCCGTTGGTACCGGTGACGGCCACCAGATCCATACCCTCGATGCTGCCCCACTGGCGCTCAGCCAGCAGGGGCAAATGACTGGATAGATCGTCAACGGCCAGGATCGGCACGCCCAGACCTTTCGGTGGCGTTGCCAGACCGTCATGCACGATGGCGACAGCACCTCTGGCCACGGCTGATTCGGCAAACGCCAGCCCATGAGTCGTCTTGCCTGCCAGCGCTACAAAAGCCCACCCGGGCTGGATGGAGCGGTTGTCCAGCGACAGGCCATTCACCTTGATTTCCGGAAGCCCGCCGTTAACGGACAGGCCGTTCAGCAACACGGACAGCGACACGCCAGTCTGTTCAGTCATGTGCCACCCCCGACTGGGTCACCAGCGTACCAAGTTCGTCCGGGGGCACTGCGGCCAGGCGCAGTGCTGCTTCCATGACGCGACCGAAGATGGGTGCCGCGACCTGGCCGCCAAAGTATTGGTCACCGTCGGGATCATGAATGACCACCACGGCGGCCAGGCGCGGCCTCGAAGCAGGCGCAAAGCCGGCAAAGCTTGCCACGTAACGATTGCTGTAGCCGCTGGCATCCACCTTGCGCGAGGTGCCGGTTTTACCGGCCACCCGATAGCCCGCCACCCGTGCGCGCGTCCCGGTACCCTCCGGTCCCGTGGCCGCTTCCATCATTTCCCGCATTTCGCGGGCAAGATTCGGGTCGAGCACCGACTGTGCCGGGCTGTCATTGCCCAGAACAAAGGTGGGCTGGCGCAGGCGACCGTCATCGGCGAGTGCCGCAGTGGCACGGGTCAACTGCAATGGTGTTACCGACAAGCCGTAACCGAACGACAGCGTGGCCTGTTCGAGACGGCGCCAGCGTTCATAGTCACGGAGGACCCCGGCCGACTCGCCGGGGAAACCGGTACCGCTGACCGCGCCGAAACCCAGCCTGGAATACATGCCCCACAGATGACGAGCGTCCATCTGCAGAACCAGATCCACCACGCCCACGTTGGATGATTTGATCAGCAGACCCTCGACGGTCATCTCGCCGAAATCCCTGACATCGCGAATCGTGTGGCCAGCGACCGTCATGTGACCTGGATGGGTATTGACCAGTGTTTCACGGTGCGCCACGCCGGCTTCCATGACCGCAGCAAGCGCGAACGGCTTGACTACCGAACCCGGCTCCCAGACATCGGTCATCGCGCGGTTCCGACTGCCGTCGTTGCCAGACCGCTGGGTTGCATTCGGATTGAAGGACGGGAAATTCACCATGGCCAGGATTTCGCCATTGGAGACGTCCATAACAACCACCGAGCCAGAGCGCGCTTCAAAGCGTTCCACCCCCTCTCTCAACTCTCGATAGGCCAGATACTGCAACCGGCGATCGAGCGTCAGCTGGAGATCACGGCCGGGACGAGCCTCGCGCACCAATTCCACGTCCTGCACCGTTCGCCCCAGACGATCCTTGATCACCCGCTTTGCGCCGGGCTCACCTTGCAGCCAGCTGTTGTAGGCCAGTTCCAGACCTTCCTGGCCAATGTCATCGATATTGGTGAAACCCAACACCTGGGCAGACACCTCGCCAGTCGGATAAAAACGGCGATACTCGCGCTGGAGGAACACGCCGGGGATGGCCAGTTCCCGGATGCGTTCGGCCCGCTCCGGGTGGATGCGGCGCTGAATCCAGACAAATTCCCGACCGGCACGCTGGGTCAGCCGGCGCTCCATGTCTTCGGCCGAGGTCTCCAACACGCTGGCCAACAGCGGAATGCGGTCGGAGGCTTGCAACAGCTCTCCCGGATGAGCCCAGACGGACTCGACCGGCGTCGACACCGCCAGTGGCTCGCCATGGCGATCAAGCAGGTTCCCGCGAACCGTGGGGATTTCGACCTGACGCAGGAAACGCGCCTCGCCCTGGCTTTGCAGGAACTCGGTTTCCACAACCTGGAGATTGACCGCTCGCACCAGCAGTACCAGTGCACCAATCAACATCAGGATCGCAGTCAGCCAGAGACGAACCGTACCCTGCATCTTGTGGGTTTCCGCGTTCATGGCTCTGCCACCAGAATGCTGATCTGCTCAGGCAGCTGCATATCGAGGCGCTCGCGCGCCAGGCGCTCTACGCGCGAGGCGTCAGCCAGCCAGGCTTGCTCCAGTTGCAGCCGGCTCCACTCCACGGCAATCTGATCCCGCTCGCGCTCGGCTGCGGCCAACTGGACAAACAGCTGGCGCGATTCATGACGCAGCTTGACCGCGGCAATCGAGGTGGCCAGCAAGGTCACCATCAGCACCGAGAAAACGATCCAGCGGATCATGCCGCCTCTCCCAGTCGCTCGGCGACGCGCAGACAGGCGCTGCGGGCGCGAGGGTTGCGCTCAAGCTCGGCCTTGTCAGGCTTGATCATCCGGCCAACCAGACGCAAGCGTGGCTTGAAATCCGGCGCCATGGGCGCTCGACGGCTGGCCGGCGGCGGCGAGGACAGGCGGCGAAACACCTGCTTGACGCGCCGGTCTTCCAGCGAATGGAAACTGATCACCGCCAACCGGCCGCCAGCGGCAAGCAGGTCTACGGCCTGGTCCAAGGCACGGTCAAGCGCGCCGAGCTCGTCATTGATATGAATGCGAATGGCCTGGAAGGTGCGGGTTGCGGAGTGACGATCTGGCGGCGAAGGGCCTGCCGCGCGCGCCACCACGGCGGCAAGCCGAGCGGTTGTCTCGATGGGCTGCTCGGATCGAGCCATCACGATCTGCTTGGCAATGCGACGCGCATGACGCTCCTCGCCGTATTCCTTGATCACCCCGGCCAGGGTCGATTCCTCGACCTCGGCCAACCATTCGGCCGCCGTCTGCCCGCCCTGGTTGTTCATGCGCATGTCCAGCGGCCCGTCTTCACGGAAGCTGAAACCACGCGCTGGATCATCCAGCTGCGGCGACGACACGCCAATATCCAGCAAAAGCCCGGTCACCCGTCCGGCAACACCGGTCTCCTGCCCCATTTGTTCCAGCTGGCCAAAATTACCCGGCCAGATCGTGACCCTGGACTCGCCGCCAAAGCGCGCCCGGGCGTCGGCAATGGCTTCCGGGTCCTGATCAATAACCACCAGCCGGCCGTCCGGGCCCAGCTGCTCCAGCATGGCGCTGCTGTGACCACCCCGGCCATAGGTGCCATCAACCAGCACGCCGTCTGGCGAAATCCTTAACGCATCCAGCGCCGGGCCCAGCAGCACCGGCACATGTGTCGTCTCACCGACCATGGCTACAGAACCAGCTGCGCCATTTCGCTCGAAGCCTGCGCCGCCATTTCTTTTTCTTCTTCAATGCGGCGTTGACTGAGCACGTTCTCGTTCCAGATCTCGAAGCGCTGGCCCATGCCCATGAGCACCACGCGTTTTTCCAGACCCGCCACCTGGCGCTGAGTCGCCGGCAGCAGCAAACGGCCATTGCTGTCCGGCTCCAGCTGGGTGGCAGAACCCACCAGTCGGCGCTGCAAACTGCGATGGCTGGGGTTGAAGGTAGACAGGCTCATAACCTGCTCGCGCACCCGTTCCCACTCGGGCTCGGGATACAACCACAGGCAACCGGCGTCAAAGGCGGAATAGGTGAGCACCAAGCGGCCAGCACTGGCCTGCTCGAGGTCGTCACGATACCGGGTAGGTACCGCCATACGGCCTTTCGCATCCAGATTGATTGCTGTCTCGCCAAAAAACACTGCTGACGTCCCTGCTCCACTTGATTCCAGTTTACACCACTACTTCCCACTTCTTACCACTTTTCGCCACAATAGTCCCGAGGCGGCCTTGTGTCAAGAAAGACAGGGCGGCTGGACGGGAAACAGCAAGCTGTCATCCCGCAATCGCGTAGCGATATCCGGGATCTCAAGATGGGGAGACGGGAGACGGGAGAAGGGAGAAGGGTGACGGGAGACAGCACGCTGTCATCCCGGAATCGCGCAGCGATATCCGGGATCTCCAGACAGGAAAGGTGAAAGGCGCAGAGCGCGGCCGAAAACGCGGTTAGATCAGGTGGGTTTGCTGAGTGGGGTGGTTGGGGGCCACACGATCAGGCCGAGGTTTGTCGTGCGCCCTTCAGGCGCACGATCCCCTCCAGCACGAAGGGCCGTGCGGGGTCCGCCGAACTCGCTGCGCGCCCTTAGGGCGCTACGCTCAAACATGCGGCGGCCCTGTTTCCGCCCGCCCCTCCGCGCTTCCGGCGGCACCTCGAACTGCCTGACCGCGCGGCCCCCAACCACCCCATTCAGCAACCCGGCCGGACCCGACTATTAGAGAGGAAAAAGGAAACAGCGCCCCTCTTCCCTCTCACCTTTTACCTCTTACTACAGGCGGGAGCTCGCAAAGCGCGCTCCCGCCTGTCAAACAATCCGATAACAAGGCTCGTAAGCCGCACCACCCGGCAGTTTCATGCGGTGCTGGTCGACGAAGCGGCGCAGCAGTTTGTCCAGTGCCGTCATGATGGCCGGCTCGCCATGAATTCGGAACGGGCCGTGGTCACGAATGGCCTTGACGCCGTCCGGCTTGACGTTGCCGGCGACGATGCCGGAGAACAACTGGCGCAGGCCGGCGGCCAGCTCGTGGGCCGGCAGATCGCGGCGAATATCGAGGGCGGCCATATTGGCGTGGCTGGGCTCGAAGGGGCGCTGGAAGATCGGATCAATGGCCAGCAGCCAATTGAAATAGAAGGCGTCGTTGACCTCGGTGCGCCATTCGCGCACCTGGTTGACGCCCTCGGCCATCGCCCGGGCCACGGCCACCGGGTCGTCGATGATGATCTGGTAGAGCTTGCGGGCCGGCTCGCCCAGAGTCAGTTCGATGAAGCGATCAATCTCTACAAAGTAATCAGCCGCCGACGCCGGGCCGGTGAAGATCAGCGGATACGGCATGCGTTCGTTGGCCGGGTTCAGCAACACGCCCAACATATAAAGAATCTCTTCGGCGGTGCCCACGCCACCCGGAAACACCACGATACCGTGGCCAAGCCGGACAAAGGCCTCCAGGCGCTTTTCGATATCCGGCAGGATGACCAGCTCGTTGACGATGGGGTTGGGCGATTCAGCGGCGATGATGCCCGGCTCGGAGACCCCGATGTAATGGCCCGGCAAGGTACGCTGCTTAGCATGACCGATGGTCGCACCCTTCATCGGGCCCTTCATGGCGCCGGGGCCGCAACCGGTGCAGATATCCATGCCACGCAGGCCTAACTGATACCCCACTTCCTTGGTGTAGTCATATTCTTCGCTGTTGATCGAGTGACCACCCCAGCACACCACGATATTGGGCTCGCGACGGGCATCAAGCAGATGGGCGTTGCGGAGAATTTCAAAGACCGCATTACTGATACCTTCGGAGCTATCGAGGTCGAAATTGGCGTTCAGCTGGATTTCGGTGTGGTAATAGACGATGTCCCGAACCACGGCCGACAACAGCTCGCGAATCCCCTTGATCATCTTGCCGTCGACAAAGGCACAAGCCGGCGCGTTTTCCAGGTCGATGCGCATGCCGCGGTTGACCTGGTACACCTGGATGCGGAAATCGTGATATTCGCGCAGCATGGCCTCGGCGTCATCGCCCTGCTCGCCTGAATTGAGCACGGCCAGCGCACAACGACGAAGCACCTCGCCCACTTCCTGGGTGGCATCGGACAGCCGCGCCACTTCCTCGCGCGACAACATATTGAGCGCGCCAGAAGGGTAAACACTGGTCGACAGCTTGCTGCCTGCGCAATCGCCACTAGATAACTCAGCGGTGGATAGGTTGGATGAGGACATGGGGACACACCGTAAAAGGTCAAAGGTGAAGGATAAAGAGGTAAAAAGTAAAAGTTAAAAGGTAAATGGTGAGTGGCGAAGGGTTTGGGAGGATATTGCCCCGATACCTTTTACCTTTGACCATTCACCTTTTACCCCTCAAAGACAAAAACGGCCAGCAATGCTGGCCGTTTTTGCGCTGAGTTATCGCTTCGATCAGAAATCGAAACGGGCACCCAGCTGGAGACGCCAGCGAGACTGGCCAACACCGTCCTGGCGACTTTCATAGTCACCAACCGAGGTGCCACGATCCAGCCAGCGATACAGCATCTGGCCGGTCTCCGGGTCAACGCCTTCGAAACGAACAGGGCGAGCCGTCCAGTTGAACGGCACCTGGTCAATCGCGCCCCAGCTGCTGTTGAGCAGGTTGGTGAAGTTCTCGATATCGAAGAACACTTGGCCGCGGTAGCGGTTGCCAAAGTTGAAGTCCTGGGCAATGCGAACGTCCATCTGGGTGACGCTGGACGAACGGGTGCTGTTCTTCTCGATGGCACGACCCTGGGCACGACGCAGCTCGGAGACGTTGTTGACCAACTCGAAGAAGGCGGCTTCGCCAGCGGCGTCGAAGTTGCCGTTGCTGTCAACAAAACGGACTTCACCAAAGTTCGGCACGTACAGCAGGTTGTTGTTGAACACGCCGTCGCCGTTCATGTCACCGTCAAACACCCAGGAGAAACGACGACCATCACGGTACTGCAGGAAGGTCGAAATACGGGTGGCACCAAAGTCAAACCAGTTGGCGGTGTACTGGCCGAGGAAGCTGACCGAATTGCCGATCTCATAGATCGAACGACCCGCGACTTCTTCGTTGGTGTTGAACACCGGCTGGTTACGGAAGCTGGAGATAGCGCGCGACGAGGTGCCGGAGGAGACATCCGATGCGCTCTGGTAGTTATAGGCAACACGACCGAAGAATTGGCCCCAATCACCCGACCAGGTCTTGTCAAGCGAGACAGTCGCATTGGTGCGTTCGCCCTTGCCCGTGTTACGCATGAAAATCACGTTGTTGAAATCGCGATTGCGATCAGTGCGGGCGCCTGAAGCAGTGTTCGGATTCGCCCAGTAGTGGTTACGGCCGTCAGGCAGCTGGCCCTGAACCGCACCGAGGTTTTCGTCGGTCCAGTACATGCTGTCACGAACCCACGTCTTGGCGTATTCCAGTGTCAGGTTGGAGTTCTCAATGCCCGGCAATTCCATGTCCCAGGCCAAGTTGGCTTTCCATTCCGTCGGCAGCCGGAAACCCGGTTCGACGACGTCGACGTCCTGAGCCGGTGAGATGCCACCCAGGCGCGGCTGTGCGTTCGGATCAGCAGTGATGAAGAAGTCCGGGTCCAGGTCGGTACAACCGGTGCTGTCACCGCGCGAGTCGCAGGTAAAGACGTCAATGGTGCCGCCCGGGTTGGAGAACGGGTTGGTAATCCAGACGCCCGGGTTACGACCACGGAACAGGCCGGCACCGCCGCGAAGCTGGCCGGCAAAATCCAGGTTTTCCGGCTGCCAGTTGAAGCCGATGCGCGGCTGCAGAATGTTTTCGCCGTCCAGGGTTCCGGTGTTGCTGAAACCGAAGGTCTGCTCGAACAGATCGTTACGCAGCGGCTCGTCACCGGTGTTGAAGAACTCCCAACGCAGACCGTACTGGAGGGTCAGGTTCGGGCGAACCGTCCAGGTGTCCTGGGCCCAGAATGAGGTGACGTCCCAGGCGAACTCAGCGCGCGGGAACAGCGGATCGTTCGGGTCGGCGCTGGTCCGCAGGGTGTATCGCACACCATCGTTGCCGCTCAGGAAGGCATCAATGCTGTCAAACTCGTAGCGGCCTGCCGAGGTTTCGACGAACAGGTTGTTGTAATCCTCTTCCAGGTAATCAAAACCAAAGTCGAAAGAATGGTCGCCGGCAAAGTAGTTGGCGTTGAAGAACACCTGGGTGGTGTCCACGCTCAACTCGTTGGCGTGGCGGAAACGCTCGGTACCCAAGCGGACGGTTCCGGCATCGGTACTGATTTCGACCGACGGCTGGAGCGTACCGACATCGAAGGTCGCATCATACGTGCTGGTGGTGGCGCGCAGCTCGGTCGACCAGTTGGGCGACCAGTCGCTGAACACCTGCAGGGTCCAGGAGTCGTAGTCGATGTTCTGGTCGTAGAAGAATGACGAGAGGTCATAGGTGAAACGGCCGCGGTTGAAGTTTGATTCCACACCCTCCGACCGGGTGTAGCGCAAGCTGGCGCGATGCTGGTCGTTGATTTCCCAGTCGACCTTGGCAATCCAGTTGTCCTGCTCTTCGCGCGCCTGCGGCGCGGAGGTATCGCCCGGCTGGAAGCCGAAGTTCTGGGCACCTGAAATGATGGAGTCCATTTCGGCCGGGGTCAGGTTGAAGATGGTCTGGGCGCCGCTGCCGGCCAGGCCGGTCAGGTCACCGGAGACGTCGTCCTGAACACTTCTTTCATAGCCGACGAAGAAGAACAGACGATCTTCGAGGATCGGGCCGCCAATGTAGGCGCCGTAGGTGGAGTCTTCGAATTCCGGGAAATCGCCGCGAATCATGTCTTCGTTGCGGAAACGGCCGTACAGGCGGCCCGAGAACTCGTTGGTGCCCGACTTGGTGACCGAGTTGATGATGGCGCCGGTGCCGCCGTTCTGAAGAACGGTGTAGGGGCTCACGTCAACCGAGATCTGCTCGATCCACTCGATCGCGACCGGCTGGCGAACACCCGGCTGAGCGTCGGCGTTCAAGCCGAAGCTGTCGTTGGCTGATACACCGTCGATCAGGATGTTGTTCATGCGGTTGTGACCACCGCCCACCGAGATTTCGTTACGGCCCTTGTCGACGATGGTCGCGCGCGGGTCGAGGCGGATGTAATCGTTGATGGAACCACTGATCGAAGCGAAATTCTCGATGCGATCCGAACCAATGGTCGAACCCGTGCCCATGTTGGCGGGATTGAACACCGAGGCAACGGACTGGCCGATCACCTGAAGGCGGTCGGTGATATTTTCGTCGATGATCTGCATCACCAGCGTTTCGGTCTCGCCCAGGCGCAGGAACACGTCTTCGACGATCTGCTGGGTGAAGCCGTCACGCGAGGCAGTGACGCGGTAAGGACCGCCGACACGCAGGCCTGCCGCCTGGAACCGACCGTTGCTCATGGTGTCCGTAACACGAACGGTACCGGTAGGCACGTGGACGATTTCGACGGTGGCGCCGGCGACCGGGTTACCAGCCTCATTCAGCACCTGGCCATTCAGGCCGGACGCTACCTGTTGCGCCAGAGCCGGTGCCGACAGCACCAGCAGGGCGAACATGAACGCCACAGTGACTTTGGTTTTAAACATGGTTGATCGCTCCATCGCTGATCAATTTCAAACAAAAAACGGCCAGCCGGATGGCTGACCAACGACTACAGACTTTCTACGTCAGGAACTTTAGCACCCGTTTATTACACAATTTTAACCTATTCGGCCGATCTGAAAAAAAGTTTCTCGGGCAAATTCGTGCTTGCAGGCGGCCAGACTGTGGATTACAATGCCGGGCTTCGTCGGGGTGTAGCTCAGCCTGGTAGAGCACTGTCTTCGGGAGGCAGGGGCCGGAGGTTCGAATCCTCTCACCCCGACCACGACGATCCCAGAAAGCCGGCCTT